>NZ_JAUCGU010000002.1:0-320170 GCF_059916625.1 Chromobacterium sp. CCUG 76385 | reverse complement strand
CACAGTCGGCTGAAGGCATGGATGGCGCGCTTTCATGGGGTTGCGACCAAATATCTGGTCAATTACCTGGGATGGCGGCGAATGTTGGAGCGCTATCATCAGCAGATACAACCTGTGCATTGTTTGCAGGAAGCGGTGGGGAGAGGCTACCAACTTACAATTGGGACATAGCCTTTTCCGGCGGCATGCAGCAGCGGCTGCAGATCGCCCGCAACCTGGTCACGCAGCCGCGGCTGGTATTCATGGACGAGCCGACCGGCGGCCTGGACGTGTCGGTGCAGGCGCGCTTCCTGGACCTGACCCGGCGCCTGGTGCGCGACGCCGGCATCGCCGTCATCATGGTGACGCACGATCTGGGCGTGGCGCGGCTGCTGGCGCAGCGCACCCTGGTGATGCAGAAGGGCCGCGTGGTGGAGGCCGGCCTCACCGACCAGATCCTCGACGACCCGCAACACCCGTACAGCCAGCTTCTGGTGTCTTCCATCCTGCAGGCCTGAAATCATGAATCTATTGATAGACGCGCAAAATCTGAGCAAGACCTTCACCCTGCACCAGCAGGGCGGGCTGCGACTGCCGGTTCTGAGCGACGTTTCGCTGCAGGCGGCCGCCGGCGAGTGCGTAGCGCTTGCCGGCCCGTCCGGCGCCGGCAAGAGCACGCTGTTGAAGGCGCTGTACGCCAACTATCTGGTAGAACGCGGCCGCATCGGCGTGCTCCACCAGGGCGCTTGGGTGGACATGGCCCAGGCGCTGCCGCACGAGATCGCCGCCGTGCGCCGCCATACCTTGGGCTACGTCAGCCAGTTCCTGCGGGTGATCCCGCGGGTGTCGGCGCTGGACATCGTCGCCGAGCCGCTGCGCGAATGGGGCGCGGCCGACGCCGAGGCGCGGCAGGCCGCCGGCGAATGGCTGGCGCGGCTGAATATCGCCGAGCGGCTGTGGCGCCTGCCGCCGGCCACCTTCTCCGGCGGCGAGCAGCAGCGGGTCAACATCGCGCGCGGCATGATCGCGCCGCGGCCCATCCTGCTGCTGGACGAGCCGACTGCATCCCTCGACGCCGCCAACCGCGAGGTGGTGATCCAATTGATGCGCGAAGCGCTAGCCCGCGGCGCGGCGCTGATCGGCATCTTCCACGACGCGCCCACCCGCGACGCCATCGCCACCCACGTCTTCCAGGTCCCCCTGGCGCAACAAACGGAAATCGCAGCATGAAACAGATTTTGAACCACGCCCGCATCGTGCTGGCCGACCGCGTCATCGACAACGGCGCGCTGGAAATTGAAGACGGCAGGATCGCCGCCATCCACGAACAACCGCAGCCTGCTGGCGAAAACCTGGCCGGCGCCCTGCTGCTGCCGGGACTGGTGGAGATCCACACCGACAATCTGGAAAAACACCTGATGCCGCGCAACGGCGTGGTGTGGCCGATTCTGCCGGCGGTGATCACCCACGACGCCCAATGCGTGGCCGCCGGCATCACCACGGTGCTGGACGCGCTGGCGGTGGGCGATCTAGAAGGCGAAAGCGTGCGGCTGGACACGCTGCACAGCGCCTTCGCCGCCATCAACCAGGGCATGGACGAAGGCGCGCTGCGCGCGGAGCATTTTTTCCACCTGCGCTGCGAATTGGCCTTTCCGCAACTGCTGGACGAGTTGACGCCGCTGATCGCCCACCCGGCGGTAAAGCTGGTATCGGTGATGGACCATACGCCGGGCCAGCGCCAGTACCGCGACCTGGAGCAATACAAAAAATACTATGGCAAGAAAAAGGTAGGCTGGAACGAGGAGACCTTCCTCGCGGCCGTGGCGGAACGCAAGGCCAAGCAGGCCGAGTTCGCCGGCCGCCACAAGCAGGCGGTGGTGGAAATGGCCCGGGCGCGCGGCATCGCGCTGGCCAGCCACGACGACACCGACGCCGCCCACATAGACGAAGCGCTGCGCGACGGCGTGGCGATCTCGGAATTCCCCACCACGCTGGAAGCCGCCGCAGCAGCGAAACGACACGGCCTCGCCACCGTGATGGGCGCGCCGAATGTGGTGCGCGGCGGCTCCCACTCCGGCAATGTGGCTGCACTGGAGCTGGCCCGCCATGGCTTGCTGGACATCCTGTCGTCCGACTACGTGCCGGCCAGCCTGCTGCACGGCGCCTGGCTGCTGCACGCGCAGGCGGGCTGGAGCCTGCCGCGCGCCGTCGCCGCCGTCAGCCTGAATCCGGCACGCGCGGTAGGCTTGGCAGACCGCGGCGACATTGCCGTCGGCCAGCGCGCCGATCTGGCGGCCATGATCGTTCATGGCGACGTGCCGCTGGTACAGCAAGTCTGGAACAGCGGCAGGAGGGTATTCTGATGCGCGACGCCATCGCTGTTTTGCAGCAATTGTACCGCGAACACGGCGCCTGCCATTACGGCGAGGCAGTCTCGCAGTTCGACCACGCCATCCAGGCCGCCACGCTGGCGCGCGACTGGGGCCACGACGACGAGATGGCGCTGGCCGCCTTCCTGCACGACGTCGGCCACCTGCTGGAACACGACGGCGCGGAGACGATGAGCGACTACGGCGTGCTGGCCCACGACAAGCTGGCGCGCGACTACCTGCTGCAGCTGGGTTTCTCGCCCCGGCTGGCGCGGCTGGTGGGCATGCACGTCGAGGCCAAACGCTACCTGTGCGCGGTCGACCCGGCGTATCTGGCCGCGCTGTCGCCGGCCAGCGCCGCCACGCTGGGCTACCAGGGCGGGCCGATGCGCGCGGACGAGACGGAAGCGTTCGCCCGGTTGCCGGACTTGGACGATATTCTGGCGATCCGCCGGCTGGACGAAGCCGCCAAGGACGGCGGCTGGAACCTGGACGCGGCGGACTGGGTGTGGCGGCTGATGGCCGAGCATCTGGCCAGCAGTCGAGTCTGACTTGGAACCGGCCGTGACCGCCGGCTCCTTTGGCTACGGCAACCGTGTCTGGATTCGGTCAGGTGGATCGCGATCCGCTAAGGCTGCTGGGCTGCGCGCTTGAACAGCGCCATGCCTTCCGACCTCGGCGCGGTCGGCTTGAAGCCGAACTGGGCGTACAGATGTTTGGCGTCGCCGTCGGCTATCAGGCTGATGTAAGCGCTGGCCGGCGCCTCGCGCTCTATGTAGCCCGAAATGGCCGCCATGATGCGCTTGCCCAGTCCCAGGCCCTGATGCGCCGGCAGCACGGCGATGTCCACCACTTGGTAGAAACAGCCGCCGTCGCCTATCACCCGGCCCATACCGACGGTTTCGCCGCCGCAGCATACCTGCACGGCGAACAGCGTGCCAGCCAGACCGCGGCGTGCGGCCTCTTCCGTCTTGGGGCTGAGGCCGGATTCGGCGCGCAAGCGGCGGTAGGTTTCCACATCGGGCACGGCTTCGATCAGCTGGTACAGCGGGTTGGCTTCGACATCCGACATAGGCCGCATGGTTTGTTCATTCTCGTCCTGCGTCGGCATTTACTTCGCCACCGCGTCGCCCGCCACGCAGGTGAAGCTGCTATAGCTCACCGACTTGACCTTGCCCTGGCCGCAGGTTTTCACGGCCTGATCAGTCATGCGCTGCAATTGCGCCGCGTCGCGGTAACCGTCAGTATTACCGATCACGCAGGCCGACAAGCCCAGCGCGCACACCATTGCCCATGCCAGATGTTTCATCGCACCTCCCTCCTAAACAATATGAAATAATGCAAACATCCTAACAGGCAATATCATATCCATCCAGCGCTCTTTCCGCCCGCTCACGCCGCAAGCGTTCCGACAGCAAGGGGCCGGAACAGTAGTCCGCCCCCATCTTCAGCGCCAGCTCCAGCATGTTGTCGCAGACGATGTCCTCCACCGCCAGCGCAAAACCCTGCTCCGCCAACTGAGGCATCAGCGCCAGCAACTGGTCGCGCACTTTGGGATACATGATGGCGCGGCCCATGAAGCTGGGCGCCAGCGCCAGCATGTCCGGCTCCAGCCGCCATAGCCGCAGCAGATCCTGGCTGCCGGCGCCGAAGTCGCCCAGGCCAAGCCGATGGCCATGCTGGCGGTAGCGCCGCACCAGGCCCAAGCCCAGCTCAGCGGTGCGCTGGTCCAGAAACAGCAACATAGGCGCCTGGCTGGCCGGGAACTCCTGCGTGTCCAACAGCCGGGCGGTGAAGTCGACGATGCGGTCGCTGTACGCATGGCAAATGCGCGGATCGACGTCTATGCGCAGCGGCAGGTGGCGGCCATTGCGGCCCAGATGGTTCAGCACGTGCAGCACGCGAATCAGCTTGAGCAAAGCGACGGCCTTGGCCTCGCCGTAATTCATCGCGAACAACCAGTTGGCCGGCAACGTCTGCCCGAACTGGCCGAAAATGCGCAGCCGCGCCGCGTATTGCAGCAGCTGGCAGCGGCCTTCTCGCAAGCGGGTTTGCGGAATGAAGCCGCTGCACAGCCACCAGCCGTCGAAGCTGGCGAATACCTCCTGCTCGTTCCACTGCAAACGCGCCTGAACCCCTTCCTGCTGCAGCAACTGCTGACAGGCCGCCAGCATGGGAGGAGTGAAACCGGCCGGCAGCGACTTGGCGGGCTTGAATCGTTTCATGACCGTAACCAGGGAGTGGGTTTGGCGCCACTATAGCCCCGGATGTGACAACGTAATATACGATTTGACGATATGCCTATCGGTTTTTACGAAATGGCCGCTTTTGCATTTTTTTGCATATCGACTGCATATTTTCTTGCTTCCCGCCTCGAGCCAGCCCCGCCTACAGTGCATAGCATCCTTTCGAAAACACCATGGGAACCATCATGCGCCCGCTGCAACGCCTCGCCCTCGCCCTGCTGTTCGCCGGCAGCGCCTCGGCCTTTGCCGACGTGACCCTGCTCAATGTCTCCTACGACCCGACGCGCGAGCTATACCAGGATTTCAACGCCTCCTTCGCCAAATACTGGAAAGCCAAGACCGGCGAAACCGTCACCATCAAACAATCGCATGGCGGCTCCGGCAAGCAGGCGCGCTCGGTGATAGACGGCCTGGACGCCGACGTGGTGACGCTGGCGCTGGCCTACGACATTGATGAAATCTCCAGCCAGGCCAAGTCCATCGCGCCCAACTGGCAGCAGCGCCTGCCCCACAATGCCTCGCCCTACTCGTCCACCATCGTGTTCCTGGTGCGCAAAGGCAATCCCAAGCACATCAAGGACTGGAACGATCTGGTCAAATCCGGCGTGGAGGTGGTGACTCCGAATCCGAAGACCGGCGGCGGCGCACGCTGGAACTATCTGGCGGCCTGGGGTTACGCGCTGCAACAACCCGGCGGCAACGAGGCCAAGGCGCGCGACTTCGTGAAAAAACTGTACGGCAATGTGAAGGTGCTGGACTCCGGCGCCCGCGGCTCGCTGATCACCTTTACCCAGCGCGGCATCGGCGACGTGCTGCTGTCGTGGGAAAACGAGGCCTATCTGGCCACCAAGGAGCTGGGGCCGGACAAGTTCGACATCGTCACGCCGTCGGTTTCCATCCTGGCGGAGCCGCCGGTCAGCGTGGTGGACAAGGTGGTGGACAAGCGCGGCACCCGCAAAGTGGCCGAGGCCTATCTGCAATATCTGTACACCCCCGAGGGGCAGAACCTGGCCGCCAAGCATTACTACCGTCCACGCGATCCGCAAGTGGCGGCCAAGTACGCCGGCCAGTTCAGCAAGGTCAAGCTGTTCACCATCGATCAGGTATTCGGCGGCTGGCAGAAGGCGCAGAAAACGCACTTTGCCGACGGCGGCGTGTTCGATCAGATTGTGGCGCGCTGAAACTCCCCGCTATTCAAAACCGCCCGGACGCAACGCCGGGCGGTTTGTTTTTAGTGATATCGTTTAGACGAATGGTCGGTGACGCGACAGCTCCCCCTTCCACACGCGCCGGCAAAAAAGTGCCTGGCCAGGTTTTAAGCCGCCGACTTGTTCGACGCCGCGCGACGCTAGCGCGCGGCTAGTTTCGGCGGCGCCAGGCCAGGCGTTTTTTTGCAGGGGTTTCGCGGGCGGCAGGGGCGGCCTGGAATTGCCAAGGGGCTGGCCGCTCAGCCCCTGGCCCGTTTGCCGGGCGGAACCGGCACCTAAAATATTGTCCGCATAGCGGACTCCTCAGTCTAGGTTCAAACAAACCACATTTCGCTGACCATTTCACCTCCGCCCGTTTTGCATAATATCGAATAAGCATTGAAGAAATACTTATTTTCAGAATAAGAGCCTCGCAGATATCGTTTATCTGGTTATATGAATTGGAATCCACCGATGTCCGCGACGCTCGCTCCTCCACCCCATCCTCCCCGCGTGTTGCCTGGCTTCAGCCTGTCGCTGGGCTTCGCCGTCAGCTATCTGTCGCTGCTGGTGCTGATCCCGCTCAGCGCCGTGGCCCTGCGCGCCGCCGGCCAGCCGCTGGAAAGCTTCTGGCAGGCCGCCGCCTCGCCGCGCGTGCTGGCCTCGTACCGGCTCAGCTTCGGCATGGCCTTGGCCGCCGCCGCCATCAACAGCGTGTTCGGCCTGTTGCTGGCTTGGTCGCTGGTGCGCTACCGCTTCCCCGGCAAGCGGCTGATCGACGCGCTGGTGGACCTGCCTTTCGCGCTGCCGACGGCTGTGGCCGGCATCGCCCTGACCGCGCTGTACGCCGGCAACGGCTGGCTGGGCCAGTATCTGGAGCCGCTGGGCATCAAGGTAGCCTTCGGCCCGCTCGGCGTGCTGGTGGCCTTGGTCTTCATCGGCCTGCCTTTCGTGGTGCGCACGGTGCAGCCGGTGCTGGAAGACCTGGAAACCGAGCGGGAAGAGGCCGCCGCCTGCCTGGGCGCGCGCCGCTGGCAGACTTTTCGCCACGTGATCCTGCCCACGCTGCAGCCGGCCCTGCTCACCGGCTTCGCGCTGGCCTTCGCCCGCGCAGTGGGCGAATACGGCTCGGTGATCTTCATCGCCGGCAATGTGCCCATGGTGTCGGAAATCACGCCGCTGATGATCATCAGCAAGCTGGAGCAGTTTGATTACGCCGGCGCCACCGCCATCGCCAGCGTGATGCTGGCGGCGTCCTTCCTGCTGCTATTGGCGATCAACGGCCTGCAATACTGGAGCGCGCGCCGCCACGGCCGCGCGGGAGGCCGCTGATGGCCGCCGCGCTGTCCCAACTGCATGCCGGCGCGGACAAGGCCGCGCTGCTGGCAACCCGCGCCGCCACCCGCGAATCGGGCGCGGTGAAATGGCTGATACTGACACTGTCGCTGAGTTTCTTCGCGGTATTCCTGCTGTTGCCGCTGCTCGTGGTGTTCGCGGAAGCCTTGGCCAAGGGCTGGCAGACCTACCTGTCCGCGCTGGCCGAGCCGGACGCGCTGTCCGCCGTGCGGCTGACCCTGCTGGCCGCCGTGATTTCCGTGCCGCTGAATCTGGTATTCGGCGTCGCCGCGGCCTGGGCGGTTACCCGCTTCGACTTCCGCGGCAAACAGCTGCTGATCACGCTGATCGATTTGCCGTTTTCGGTGTCGCCGGTCGTCGCCGGCCTGATCTTCGTGCTGGTATTCGGTCAGCAAGGCTGGCTGGGGCCCTGGCTGGCCGAGCATGGCTTCAAGATCATTTTCTCGGTGCCCGGCATCGTGCTGGCCACGCTGTTCGTCACCGTGCCCTTCGTCGCCCGCGAGTTGATCCCGCTGCTGGAAGCGCAGGGCCGCGAGGAAGAAGAGGCCGCCGTGGTGCTGGGCGCGCGCGGCTGGCAGGTGCTGTGGCACGTCACCCTGCCCAATGTGCGCTGGGCGCTGCTGTACGGCGTGATCCTCAGCAACGCGCGGGCGATGGGCGAGTTCGGCGCGGTGTCGGTGGTGTCCGGCCATATCCGCGGCGAAACCAATACCCTGCCCTTGCACGTGGAAATCCTCTACAACGAGTACAATTTCGCTGCGGCCTTCGCCGTGGCGTCCTTGCTGGCCCTGCTGGCACTGGTCACGCTGGCGCTGAAGAGCTGGGTGGAATGGCGCGGCGCCAAGGAAAACTGAGATGAGCATACAAGTAGAAAACATCCGCAAGGCTTTTGGCGACTTCGTCGCCCTGAACGATGTCAGCCTGAACTTCCCCAGCGGCGAGCTGGTGGCGCTGCTGGGTCCGTCCGGCTGCGGCAAGACCACGCTGTTGCGCATCATCGCCGGCCTGGAGCAGGCTGATCGCGGCCGCGTGCTGCTGGATGGCGAGGACGCCTCCGCCACCCATGTGCGCGAGCGCCAGGTCGGTTTCGTGTTCCAACACTACGCGCTGTTTCGCCATATGAGCGTGTTCGACAACGTGGCATTCGGCCTGCGCATGAAGCCGCGCCGCGAACGGCCGTCCGAAGCAGAGATCGCCCGCCGCGTGCATGAGCTGCTGGACCTGGTGCAGCTGAACTGGCTGGCCGACCGCTTCCCCGCCCAGTTGTCCGGCGGCCAACGCCAGCGCATCGCCCTGGCCCGCGCGCTGGCGGTGCAGCCGCGCGTGCTGTTGCTGGACGAACCGTTCGGCGCGCTGGACGCCAAGGTGCGCAAGGAGCTGCGCCGCTGGCTGCGCAAGCTGCACGATGAATTGCACATCACCTCGCTGTTCGTCACCCACGATCAGGAAGAGGCGCTGGAAGTCGCGGACCGGGTGGTGTTGATGAATCACGGCCAGGTGGAGCAGATCGGCTCGCCGGCCGAGGTGTACAGCCAGCCGGCCAGCGCCTTCGTCTACGGCTTCCTTGGCAGCGCCAACCGCATTCGCGGCATCAGCGGCCCGGGCGCCATCGCGGTGGGCGGGCAGATACTGGACGCCGACCATCAACAACCGCACGGCCAGCCGGTGGAGGCCTTCATCCGCCCGCACGAACTGGCCATCGTCCCGGATCATGGGCCAGGCCTGCCCGCGCGCGTGCAGCGCGTGCTGACGCTGGGCGGCCTGGCCCGCGTAGAGCTGGAAGGACGCGACGAACTGGCCGGCCAGACCTTCGACGCCGAACTGCCGGCCGACGCCCCGCTGCTGCAAACGCTGGCCGCCGGCCAGCCGGTGCGGCTGCAGGCGCGCGCCGCCCGCGTGTTTGCCGCTGCGCAAGGAGCCGAGGCATGAACTTCCAGCAACTGCGCATCATCCGCGAAACGGTGCGTCAGGGCTTCAACCTGACCGAAGTGGCCAACGCGCTGTACACCTCGCAATCCGGCGTCAGCAAGCATATCAAGGACCTGGAGGACGAACTGGGCGTGGAGCTGTTCGTACGCAAGGGCAAGCGCTTCCTCGGCCTGACCGACCCCGGCAAGGAGCTGCTGACCATCGTCGAGCGCATGCTGCTGGACGCCGGCAACATCAAGCGGCTGGCGCAGCAATTCAGCCTGCGCGAAGAGGGCCAGCTGACCATCGCCACCACCCACACCCAGGCGCGCTACGCGCTGCCGCAGGTGGTCACCGCGTTCAAGCGCGCCTTCCCGCGCGTGCATCTGGTGCTGCATCAGGCCAGCCCGGCCGAGCTGGTCAAGCTGCTGCTGGAAGGCGAGGCTGACATCGGCATCGCCACCGAGGCCGTGCATGAGGTGCCGGAACTGGTGTCCTTCCCCTACTACAGCTGGCATCACTGCGTGATCGCCCCGCCCGATCATCCGCTGCATGACGCGCCGCTGACGCTGGAGGCGCTGGCCGAGCACCCCATCGTCACCTACCACAACGGCTTCACCGGCCGCGCCAGGATAGACAATGCCTTCGCCGAAGCCGGCCTGGCGCCGGACATCGTGATGTCGGCGCTGGACGCCGACGTGATCAAGACCTATGTCGAACTGGAGCTGGGCGTCGGCATCGTCGCCTCCATGGCGGTGGACCCGCGCCGCGATACCAGCGTCAAGGTGGTGGAAGGCGCGCCGCTGTTCGGCCAGCAGACCAGCCGCATCGCCATCCGCCGCGGCCATTATCTGCGCAGCTACGCCTACCGCTTCATCGAACTGTGCGCGCCGGCGCTGAACGAAGCCAGCGTGCGCCAGGCGCTGAGTCCGGCGACGCAGGATTAGGCCTCTGCACTTAAACAAACAGGCCCGGCAATGCCGGGCCTGTTTCATGACGCGATGGGCTGACTCAGCGTTTATCCATCATGATCTGCAGGATCTGGGTATCGGTCTGCGCCATGCCCTGCGTGGCCAGCTTGCCTAGATTGGCGATGGACACGTCCACGTCGTGGGCGACGATGCCTTCGTTGCCGGTGACGCGGGTGCCGTCCAGCGCCATCAGCACCGCCTTGTAGCCGGAACCGGCCGAGGTGGACACTTTCATCGCGCAGCTATTGGACGCGCCGTCGCAGATCATGCCGGCCAAATCGCCTATCATGCTGGAAATCGCCATGCTGACCGCCTGATAGCCGCCGTTCAGCAACTGCGCCATGCCGGCCGCCGCCCCCATGGACGCGGTGGTGACGGCGCATAGCGCGGACAGCTTGGGCAGGCGGGTGTGTATGTAGACGGCGATCAGATGCGACAAGGCCAGCGCGCGGATCAGGGTCTCGCGGTCGGCCTTGACGTGCTCGGCCACCACCACCACCGGCATGGTCGCGGCGATGCCCTGGTTGCCGGAGCCGGAATTGCTCATCGCCGGCAGCGTGGCGCCGCCCATGCGCGCGTCGGACGCGGCGGTGGTGCGAGTGAGGATGCGCGACAGCAAACCCTCGGACAGCAAACCGGCCTCAATCTGCCGCTGCAGCGTGGCGCCGATGTGCAGGCCGTACTTGCCGCTCATGCCCTCATCGGCCAAGGCGCTGTTCAGCACCGCGGCGTCGTGGATGAATTCGATCATTTCCAGCGGGGCGCGGGTGGCGAAGTCGTAGACGTCGCGCGCGGTGGCGTCGCCCAGATCGTAGCTTTCCACCGGCTTGGCGTCGGCCGCCTCGCGCTTGAGCAAGACCTCGCCGTTGCGCTCTATCCGGATCACATTGGTATGGGCGTCGGCGATGGCCACGCGCGCGCATTCTTCGCCGTGCCAGACGCAGGCTTCGGCGTACAGGATATTCGGCACCGCGGCTACGCCCAACTTGACCTTGCCCTCGGCCAGCATCTGCTTGCCGGCGGCCACCTGCTCCACAGTCAGGTTCTTCAGCACTTCCAGCTTGGCGTCCGGATCCCCGCCCAGCGCGCCGACGGCGGCGGCGATCGGCAGACCGACGGTGCCGGTGCCCGGCACGGTCACGCCCATGCCGTTCTTCATCAGGTTGGCCGACACCGAAGCGTCGATGCGCTGCGGCGTCTTGCCCAGTTCCCGCGCGGCCAGCGCGGCGGCCAGCGCCAGCGAGATCGGCTCGGTACAGCCCAAGGCCGGCACCACTTCCTGCTTCAAGGCCTTGACGAATTCCGGCCACAAGCTCATTTCGCGTTCAGACATGCTCATTCCCGATACCACTGCAATTGATATAAACAAATAACTTTTGTTTACTTTACCACCAAGCGGCGATCGCGTGTGCTTAAGAAATAGGCTATCCGAAGCAGCGCAGCATTCCGATCAAACAAAGGCCGGCGGCTACGCTCAGTGCCGGATCCGCCCTTGGGCGATGGGTTTGGCCAGCAAGCGCCGGTATAGCATCTCGGCCATCCCGGTCAAGGCGGCGCCATATCGCGCCCACGCAGGCGACAACGCCGCATACCAGGCGATGGACACCAGCAAGGCCCCCAGCATGTCCAAGGGGAAATGCACGCCAAGAAAGACTCTGGACCAGGCCACGGCCGCACCGGCAACCGCCAACAGCCAGCCCCAGCCGCGCGCCGGGCTGAACCACCAGCACAGCGCCATCATGGCAAAAATCGTGCCGTGGTTGCTGGGAAACGATGGCGTGGCATCATGCGCCAGAAAGGTATAGCCGATAGGCACGGCGAAGGGCCGCGGATGGGGCCAGGCCAGCCCGATCAGCCAGTTGCCCAGCAAGGCGACGCCGGTAAACAGCAGGGCTTTCAGTATGGTGTCGCGCAGCGCAGGGCGCCCCCATAGCCATAATGCGAACAGCAGCACTGGCAACAGGCGCATCACATCACGGGCGATGAAAGTAGCCAGCTGGATGGAAAACGGCGCGCTAGCCGGTGTAGCGTTGATCAACAGAAACAGCGATTGATTGAAGGATTCGAGAAATGCCATCGGTCACCGAACTGGCCGGAACGCGTCTCGGCCAGGAAAGTATTGAGATTGGAAGATTAGTCATGAATATGACTGTTTTGTTCCATTTCCATGAAACGGGGCGCCACCCGCGCCGGGATCGGACAGCAGGATGAAGCAAAGCAAAAAGCCCGCATCAAATGATGCGGGCTTTTAAATTCTGGCTCCCCGAGCAGGGCTCGAACCTGCGACCTGCGGATTAACAGTCCGTCGCTCTACCGACTGAGCTATCAGGGAACATTTAGAGAAAAGGATAATAACCTACATCCCATTCCTCGTCAACACATCAGAAATCTGGGCAGGGAAGACTTGCGCCCTCCCCGCCCAGCAGGATCAACCCTGGCGGGTTTCTACCTGCATCAACTGCACCGGCTGCTCAACGTCGGCTTGCGCTTGGCCTACCACGTCGCGGCGGCGCGGGCCTTGCGGCAGCAGCGGCTCTTCTACCGCTTGCGGCTGCAGTTGCGCCGGCTTGGTCGAAACCATGACCAGCCCGCCCAGATCCAGCGGCTTGGCCTCGACAACGGTCTCAACCGCCTGCGGAGCCTGCTCGATGGACGGCTGCGCCTCGGCAAGCGCCTCAACCTGAGCCGCCACGGCTACAACTTGCTCCACCACTACGACAGGAGCCGCCTCGACAACTGGCTCAACCAGCTCAGCCGCTTGCGTTTCAACTTGCGCTTCAACTTCAAGCGCCGGCGTCGCCACCACGGCTTCGGGCTCAGGTTCGGCCACCACCACCGGCGCCACAACCGGCTCGGCAACCGGCTGAATCTCCACCACCTCAGGCTCTGCCGCTTCGGCGACTTCAGCCACCGCCGGCGCCGCCTCGAGCGCGGCCACAGCCGCAGGGATTTCGCTCGCCACCGCTTCGGCGGGCTTGGTTTCCACTTCAACCAGCTGGGCTGCCGGCGCTTCGCTTGCCACTTCCACCGCAGCCACTGCCACGGCGGCTGCGGCGGCTACGCCGGCGGCTTCCGCCAACGGCGCTTCGGCGCCGGTTTCGGCTGCCACGCCTTCCACCTGGGCTTCCGGATTGTCGCGGCGACGATCGCGGCGGCTGCGGCGGCGGCGGCGCTCGCCGCGTTCCTGCTGCTCGGCCTGCTCGCCTTCAATGCCTTCGGCGCGCAATTCTTCTTGCGCCAGCGGCTTCTCAACCTCAACCTCAACCGGAGCGGCAACCGGCGCCTGACGGCGACGCGGCTCCTGCTGCGGCTTGTCCTGCTTTTCAGCCTTGTCGCTCACGCGCTCTTCACGCGGCTGCTGCTCGCGGACTTCCTTCGCTTCGCGCGGTTCGCGGCCCTCGCGCTCGCGGCGGCGATTGCCGCGCTCGCGCTGCTGCTCGTTGCGCTCTTCGCGTTCGCGAACAGGCTCCTTGCGTTCCGCATCCTTGCGATCCGGGCGCTCGGCATCCTTGCGTTCGTCTTGGCGGCGCGGCTTCACCTCATCCTGAACGGTCTGGCGACGCTGCTCGTGCTCGCGGCGAGCCTGGGCCCCGGTACGGCGCTCCTGCTGACGCGAACGGTTGCCGCGCTGCTCGTTGCGGGCGGCTGCGGGAGCCGGCTTTTTCTTCTCCGGCTCGGCTACCTTCTCCGGCTCGGCGAACAGGCCCTTGAACCAGGACACGATGCCGGAGAACAGGCCAGCCTGCTCCACCGGTTTGGCGGCCGGGGCCGGCGCAGCGGTCGGCGCCGGTTGCTGCGGCGTGATGCCCTTGACCGCGGCTTCCTGGCGCACCACCTTCGGCTTTTCCTGGCCGAAGTTGGTGATCACATCCTCTTCCTGCACTTCGACGCGGGTGTAGCTCGCGGCTTCGCCCACTTCGGCCAGGTCGTCGTGGCGCACGCGCACGATCTTGTAATGCGGCGTTTCCAGGTGGATGTTCGGGATCAGCACCACGTCCACATCGAGGCGTTCTTCGATGGAGTGGATCTCGGCGCGCTTCTCGTTCAGCAGGAAGGTGGCCACGTCGACCGGCACCTGCGCGTGCACCGCGCCGGTGTTTTCCTTCATCGCCTCTTCCTGGATGATGCGCAGGATGTGCAGCGCGGACGATTCGGTGCCGCGGATGAAGCCGATGCCATGGCAACGCGGACACGGCTCGTGGCTGGTCTCGCCCAGCGACGGCTGCAGGCGCTGACGGGACAGCTCCAGCAAGCCGAAGCGCGACAGCTTGCCCATCTGCACGCGGGCGCGGTCATGCTTCAGAACGTCGCGCAGGCGGTTTTCCACGTCGCGCTGGTTCTTCGGGTTTTCCATGTCGATGAAGTCGATCACCACCAGGCCGCCCAAGTCGCGCAGACGCAGCTGGCGGGCGATCTCTTCGGCCGCTTCCAGATTGGTGCGGACCGCGGTTTCCTCGATGTCGGCGCCCTTGGTGGCGCGAGCGGAGTTGACGTCGACCGACACCAGCGCTTCGGTGTGGTCGATCACGATGGCGCCGCCCGACGGCAGCTGCACGCTGCGCGAGAAGGCGGTTTCGATCTGGTGTTCGATCTGGAAGCGGGAGAACAGCGGCACATGATCCTTGTACAGCTTCACACGCGACAGCATGTTAGGCATGACATGGCTCATGAACTGGCGGGCCTGGTCGTGGATTTCGTCGGTGTCGATCAGCACTTCGCCGATGTCTGGATGGAAGTAGTCGCGGATCGCGCGGATCACCAGGCTGCCTTCCTGCAGGATCAGGAACGGCGCCGACTGCGCGCCGGCGGCGCCTTCGATGGCGCGCCACAGCTGCATCAGGTAACCCATGTCCCACTGCAGCTCTTCCAGATTGCGGCCGATGCCGGCGGTGCGGGCGATCAGGCTCATGCCGTGAGGCACTTCCAGTTGTGACAGCAGGTCTTTCAGCTCCTGGCGCTCCTCGCCCTCGATGCGGCGCGATACGCCGCCGCCGCGCGGGTTATTCGGCATCAGCACCAGATAACGGCCGGCCAGGCTGATATAGGTGGTCAGCGCCGCGCCTTTATTGCCGCGCTCGTCCTTCTCCACCTGCACCACCACTTCCATGCCTTCGCGCAGCACGTCCTGAATGCGCGGACGACCGCCTTCATAGCCTTGGAAATAGGAGCGGGACACTTCCTTGAACGGCAGGAAGCCGTGGCGTTCCGTGCCGTAATCGACAAAGCAGGCTTCCAGCGAAGGTTCGATGCGGGTGATCACACCCTTGTAGATA
This sequence comes from Chromobacterium sp. CCUG 76385, assembly GCF_059916625.1. NCBI lineage: Bacteria > Pseudomonadati > Pseudomonadota > Betaproteobacteria > Neisseriales > Chromobacteriaceae > Chromobacterium > Chromobacterium sp. CCUG 76385. Next base: position 304,881 of record NZ_JAUCGU010000002.1, on the reverse strand, counting down.
TTCCCCTTGCGCTGCTCTTTGCCTACGGTCTCGATATCGAGGTCGACGAGCTTTTGCCCATCGACAATGGCGACGCGCAGCTCTTCAGCTTGCGTCGCGTTGAACAACATACGTTTCATTTACATTCCTTGCGCAGCACTCACGCAAGGACGCAGCCAGTATTTGACGGCCCAGTGACTATAAATGGGCGCTTTCCGAAAGAAGTGTCGAGGTAAAGATCGAGAAAAACAGGTTTGCTTTGACAGCCTACTTCCTGAATTGAGTCACATGCAGCCCCGCTATTCTGTGCGCAACCGGCGCATCGGCGTTGTCGCCGATCCCGCCTACCAGGCGGGACAAACACAGCAGGACGGCTGGCATGCCGGGTCAAACTTCGCTGCGAAATCTCTCGACTGGCTTGGCATCGAAAGATGGAATACTCGTGAGTGCGTTATGCGTATAAATGCATTACCATCGCTACTTTTCGGTGAGCGAGTTAACCTTGGCTGCGGCTGTGACAAACGGCATCAGGTCAGGAGTTGGCCCCTGCCGGCCATTTCGGATCTCCGCAGCAGCATCACGCAAAACAACCCGTGATCGTGGTTTTCCGGCCGCCGTCCGCTCTAGGGTGCCACGCACCACGGACAGCGCCACAAGTATAAGCAATATGACAGACATTCGCAAAGATTCCGTAACCTTCCTTGAAGTCACCGCAGAAGATGCCGGCCAACGGCTGGACAACTACCTGCAGCGCCTGCTCAAGGGGGTGCCGAAGAGCCATATCTACCGCATTCTGCGCTCCGGCGAAGTGCGCGTGAACAAAGGCCGCGTCGACGCCAGCTACCGGGTGGCGGACGGGGATACGCTGCGCATTCCGCCGATCCGCATCGCCGAGCGCCCGGAAAAAGTCGTGCCGGCCGCCACCTTCCCGGTCATCTACGAGGACGACGCGCTGCTGGTGATCAACAAGCCGGCCGGCGTGGCCGTGCACGGCGGCAGCGGCGTGTCCTTCGGCGTGATCGAGCAATTGCGGCGCGCCCACCCGGAATGGCGCTATCTTGAGCTGGTGCACCGGCTGGACCGCGAAACCTCCGGCCTGCTGATGCTGGCCAAAAAACGCTCCGCGCTGACCAAACTGCACGACATGATGCGCGACAATGTGCCGGACAAGCGCTATCTGGCGCTGGCCACCGGCCACTGGCCGGAAAACATCAAACAGGTGAAGCTGCCGCTGTTCAAGTTCCACACGCCGGACGGCGAGCGCCGGGTCAAGGTAGCGGAAGGCGACGACGGCCAATACGCCCACACCAACTTCGCCATCCAGCAGCGCTACACGGAATTCACGCTGGTGGAAGCCCACCTGCGCACCGGCCGCACCCACCAGATCCGCGTGCACATGCAGGCCAATGGCTGCGCCATCGCCGGCGACGAGAAATACGGCGACTTCGCGCTGAACAAGGAACTGGCCAAACGCGGCCTGAAGCGCATGTTCCTGCATGCCCGAAGCCTGCGCCTGCCGCACCCGCTGACCGGCGCGCCCCTCCAGTTGGAAGCGCCGTTGCCGCCGGAGCTGGAAAAATTCCTGAAAACCCTGGAGCGGCGCTGATGCGTGAGTATGATCTGGTAGTGTTCGACTGGGATGGCACACTGATGGATTCGACTGGCCATATCGTCCATGCCATCCAGCAAGCCTGCCGCGACCTCGCCCTCCCCGTTCCGGAACGCGAGGCCGCCAGCCACGTCATCGGCCTGCGGCTGGCCGATGCGATGCGGCAGTTCTGCCCCGAGCGGCAAACTGATAGCTTGCCGGATTTGATCGACGCCTTCCGCCGCCACTACCAGGCCAATCTGGACCAAGTCACCCTGTTCGACGCCGCCCGCGAAACGCTGGAAGCCATCCGCGCTCACGGCGTCTTCGTCGCAATCGCCACCGGCAGCAGCCGGGCCGGCCTGAACCGCGCGCTCGCGGCAGCCGGCATAGCGGAGCTGTTTGACGCCACCCGCACCGTGGACGAATGCCACTCCAAGCCGCATCCGGACATGCTGCTGCAGCTGACGGATTTCTTCGGCGTGGAACGCGGCCGCACCGTCATGATAGGCGACACCAGCCATGACCTGCTGATGGCGAACCATGCCGGTTGCCACAGCGTGGGCATCGGCCACGGCGCGCACGCCAGCGAGCATCTGCAGCGTTGCCAGCCGCGCGCCATCGTCCACTCGCTGCCCGAGCTGGCATCATGGCTGCTGCCCAGGCTGTGCTGATCTGCGCTTCGGCGCAACTTGAAGACGGCGGCCTGGCCCACCGTTTTGAAATCGCGCAAGCCGACGGCAGCCGCCTGCCCGCCTTCGCCATCCGCTACCGCGGCCAGGTGCATGGCTATCTGAACCGTTGCTGCCATGTCCCGGTTGAGCTGGACCTGCAAGACGGCAAGCTGTTCGACCTAAGCGGCCACCACCTGATCTGCAGCATGCACGGCGCGCGCTACCACCCCGCCACCGGCTATTGCAGCTGGGGGCCGTGCCGGGGCCAATCGCTGACCGCCCTCGACGTGATTGAAGAAAACGGCCAAGTCTGGCTCAATGTCATGCCCGGATGATTTTTGCTAGACTGCCGGGATTATCTCCGGAGCGAAATCTATCATGAGCGACACCCATAACTGGGAACGACAACTACTGGAAAAACTGGCCTCCGCCGCCCTGGTGGAGCAACGCCGCAGCCGGCAATGGAAAATCTTCTTCCGGTTGATCTGGCTGGCCATCATCGGCTTCATCGCCGTCAGCCTGTTCATGCGCAGCGAGGAAAAGGCCGGCGCCAGCCTGACCGGCAGCGGCCATAGCGCCGTGATCCAGCTGGACGGCGCCATCAGCAGCGAAAACGACACTGGCAAGAAAATGACCGAAGCGCTGGATGAAGCCTTCCGCGACCGCAACACCAAAGGCATCATCATCGACGCCAACAGCCCCGGCGGCAGCCCGGTGCTGTCCGGCATGGTCTACGATGAAATCCGGCGGCTGAAGAAGCTGCACGCCAATATTCCGGTCTATGTGGTGGTCAGCGAAGTATGCGCATCCGGCTGCTATTACATCGCCTCCGCCGCCGACAAGATTTATGTCGACAAGGCCAGCATCGTCGGCTCCATCGGCGTGCTGTCCGACGGCTTCGGCTTTACCGGCGCGCTGGAAAAACTCGGCGTGGAACGGCGGTTGAAGACCTCGGGCGAAAACAAGGCGATGGGCGATCCGTTCTCGCCGACCAACCCCAAGCACGAGGCCATTCGCCAGCAGCTGCTGGATGACATCCACACCCAGTTCATCCAGGCCGTGCAAGCCGGCCGCGGCAGCCGCCTGAAAAATGACCCACAGCTGTTCAGCGGCATGGTGTGGCTGGGCGAAAAAGCCATCCCACTGGGCCTGGCCGACGGCTACGGCACCGTGGCCTCGGTTGCCCGCAACGTGATCAAGGCGGAAAAGACCGTGGACTACACTCAACAGGACGACTTCTCCAGCCGCGTGGCGCGCCGCATCGGCGTGGAATTCGCCGGCGGCGTGAAGTCGCTGTTCGACACCAAACTGTTCTGATCAAGCGGAGGCGGCCATGGCATCCCGACGCAAGCGGCATGAAGAAGAGCACGAAAACCACGAGCGGTGGCTGGTCTCCTACGCAGACTTCATCACCCTGCTGTTTGCCTTCTTTGTGGTGATGTACGCCATCTCGTCCCTGAACGAAGGCAAATACCGCGTCATGTCGTCGGCCATCATGGACGCCTTCCGCAGCGGAACGATGGTCACGGTGCAAACCTCGCCCCCCACCGGCGGCGCCAATACCCTGATAGAAATTCCGCAGACCAAACCTATCGGCAAGGCCATCAAGTCCGGCCATCCGGCCCAGGAAACCGCCAAACTCAGCCAGCTGACGCAGAATCTGGCCAAAGTGCTGAACCCGCTGGTGCAGAGCGGCGAAGTCACCATCACCCAGAACGACCAGGGCATCACGATAGAGGTGCGCGACAGCGCCCTGTTCGCAGTCGGCCAGGCCGTACCCAGCACGCAGTCGATGCCGCTGATGTCCAGCATGGCCAAGCTGCTGGCCGGCGTGGACAACTCCATCAAGGTGGAAGGCTTTACCGACAACGTCCCGATCAGCACAGCCAACTTCCCGTCCAACTGGGAATTGTCCGCGGCGCGCGCCGGCGGCATCGTCCGGCTGTTCGAGGAAAACGGCGTGCTGCCGCAGCGGCTGGTCGCGGTTGGCCATGGCGCCAACCTGCCCGCCGCCGACAACGCCACAGCCGAGGGCCGCGCCCGCAATCGCCGCGTGACAATATCCGTGCAGGCGAACAACACTGCCGGAGCGGCTGAGGCATCCCCCACCCCCAACGAGGTCAAACCATGAGCACTCCCCTTTCGCACGCCACGCTGGAACAACTGTTCCTGAACGCCCGCACCCATAGCCACTGGCAACCGCGGCCGGTGAACGACGAGCTGCTGCATCAGCTGTACGACCTGCTGAAGCAGGCGCCGACCAGCGCCAACTGCTCGCCGGCGCGCCTGGTGTTCGTCAAGAGCGCCGAGGCCAAGGCCAAGCTGAAGCCGTGCCTGGCAGAAGGCAATGTGGAAAAGACCATGGCCGCGCCAGTTTGCGTGATCGTCGCCCACGACACGCGCTTCTATGAAGAATTGTCCAAGCTATTCCCGCACGCCGACGCCAGGAGCTGGTTCGAAGGCAATGAGGCACTGATCAACACCACCGCCTTCCGCAACGGCACGCTGCAAGGCGCGTACCTGATCCTGGCCGCCCGCTCTCTGGGCCTCGATTGCGGCCCGATGTCCGGCTTCGACAATGCCGCCGTGGACGCCGCCTTCTTCCCGGACGGCCGCTTCAAGTCCAACTTCCTGATCAACCTGGGCTACGGCGCGGCAGACAAGCTGTTCCCGCGCTCGCCGCGCTTCAGCTTCGAAGAAGCCTGCCGCATCCTGTAATTCCCGCTGGCCCCGCCGCCATGCCCGGTTATAATGCCGGGCATTTGTCTGCCCGGAGAATGCCATGCTGTACCCGCTGCTGCGCCCGCTGCTGTTCAAGTTCGATGCGGAAACCGCCCATGAACACACGCTGAAGATGCTGGACCGCGCGCACCGGCTGCATCTGACCCCGCTGGCCGCGGCGCCGGCCATCCGCCAGCCGGTGGAGGCCATGGGCATCACTTTCCCCAATGCGGTGGGCCTGGCCGCCGGGCTGGACAAGAATGGCGACCATATCGACGCGCTGGCGGCGCTGGGCTTCGGTTTCATCGAAATCGGCACCGTCACCCCGCGTCCGCAGGACGGCAACCCCAAACCCAGGCTGTTCCGCCTGCCGGAGCACGAGGCCATCATCAATCGCATGGGTTTCAACAACCACGGCGTGGCGGCGCTGCTGGAAAACGTGCGCCGCTGCCGATTCAAGGGCGTGCTAGGCATCAATATCGGCAAAAACGCGATCACGCCGATCGAAAACGCCGTAGACGACTATCTGGCCTGCCTGGACCAGGTCTACGCCGCAGCCAGCTACGTCACGGTCAACATCTCCTCGCCCAATACCAAGAATCTGCGACAACTGCAGCAAGGCGACGAACTCGGCAAGCTGCTGGCCGCCCTGAAACAACGCCAACAGGCGCTGGCCGACCAGCACGGCCGCTACGTGCCGCTGGCAGTGAAAATCGCCCCGGATCTGGACGAAGAGCAGATCACGGAAATCGCCCGCCTGCTCACTGACAAGGGCATAGACGGCGTCATCGCCACCAATACCACGCTGTCTCGCGCCGAAGTAGCCGGCCACCCGCACGAACACGAGGCCGGCGGCCTGTCCGGCGCCCCGGTGCGCAGCCGCTCCACCGCGGTGATCCGCAAGCTGGCGCGGGAACTTGACGGCGCATTGCCTATCATAGGTGTTGGCGGCATCCTGTCCGGCAACGACGCCGTCGAAAAACTGGACGCCGGCGCCACGCTGGTGCAACTCTACAGCGGCCTGATCTACCGCGGACCAGAATTGGTGGGAGAATGCAGCAAAGCCGTGGCACAATACCTAAAAGCTCGCAATTGAACCAAAGAATGGAGCAGGACATGATCTCTACCTTTTCTCGCGCAACCCTGATTGCCCTGCTCGGCGCAGGCATCCTTAGCGGCTGCGCCACTTCGGACTCCGCCGCCGTCTACTCCAAGAGCCAGATGCGCCAAGCGCAAACCGTGCAATTCGGCACCGTGGTTTCGGTGCAGAACGTGAAGATGGAAGGCGACAACAACGAACTGCTGACTCTGGGCGGCGCCGCGCTGGGCGGCCTGGCGGGCAGCAATATCGGCGGCGGCAAGGGCCAGGCGGCCGGCGCCATCGTCGGCGCGCTGGCTGGCGGCTTCGGCACTCAAGCCGCGCAACGCGCGATGACCAAGAACGCGCTGGAAATCACCGTGAAGCTGGATACCGGCCGTACCGTATCCATCGTGCAGGAAGCCGACATCCCGTTTGTCGCCAATCAGCGCGTGAAAGTGCTGAGCGGCGGCGGCAACGACCGCGTCGTGCCGTACTGATCAGGCAAACAAGGCAGCCAAGCAAACAGGCCCTTCCGGGCCTGTTTCATTTTCCGCTCGCCAGCGCGTCGCGCGCGTGCTCCGGCAGCCACTGCCAACGCCCGCCGCGCAATATCTGCAGCGGACGGTAGGCCGACTTGTACGACATCTTGCGGCAGTCGGCGATCCAGTAACCCAGATAGACATAATCCAGCCCCATCTGCCTGGCCTGCTCCACCTGCCACAGCACGTTGTAAACTCCCAGGCTGGATTGGCTGTCTTCCGGATCGTAGAAGGTGTAAACGGCGGACAAACCGTCGATCAATTTATCCACCAGGCTGACCATCTTCAGCACCCCATCCTGCCGAAACTCCACCAGATGGCTATCCACCCCGCTTTTCAGGATGAACTCGCTGTATTGCTGGGCGTCATCCTCCGACATGCCGCCGCCGGCGTGCCGGGTTTGCTGATACAGGCGGTACAAGGCGTAGTGCTCGGCATCGAAGCGCAGCGGCAGCCAATGCGCGCTGAGCGGCGAGGCTCGCTTCCAAACCCGGCGCTGCGTCCTGTTGGGTTGAAACTCGCTCACCGGCAGCCTCACCGGGATGCATGCCTGGCAGGAATCGCAATAAGGGCGATAGGTATACAGGCCGCTGCGGCGGAAGCCCAGCCGCACCAATTGACTGTAGACCCCGCTGTCTATCGCCTCGGCCGGAATCGCCACCTGCGAACGCGCCTGCCGCTCCGGCAGATAGCTGCAGGGATAAGGCGCGGTGGCATAGAAATGGATGGCCGCAACTTGGCCGGCTTCACGATGGCTCATGGCGATAATGGTATTCCCACATCCGGTCAGGCTGGGATTGCCCGACCCGCTCCTTCAGCGTAGCAAGAAAAACATCGCGCGGCACCAGCCGGGCGCCCAGACTCGCCAGATGCGCGGTATGCATCTGGCAGTCGATCATGCCCACCCCCTGCCCGGCCAGATGGCGGACCATGTGGACGAAGGCCAGCTTGGAGGCGTCCGCGCGGCGGGAAAACATCGACTCGCCATAGAACATCCGCCCGATGGCCACGCCATACAAGCCTCCGACCAGCTCGCCGTCTATCCAGGTCTCGAAACTGTGGGCATAGCCCAGCTGATGCAGCCGGCAATAGGCCGCCACCATTTCGGGCACGATCCAGGTGCCGTCCTGGCCAGCGCGCGGCTCGGCGCAGGCCCGCATCACCTCGTCAAAGGCGCTGTCGACGCGTATCTCATAATCGAGATTGCGCAGAGTCTTAGCCAGCGAACGGCTGACTTTCAGCTCCTCCGGATACAGCACCATGCGCGGCGCGGGCGACCACCACAAAATGGGTTCGCCTTCGGAAAACCATGGGAAAATGCCCTCGCAATAGGCGCTAAGGATGCGCCTCGGGGACAGATCGCCGCCGGCGGCCAGCAGACCGTTGGGATGCCCCAGCGCCTGCGTCACCGGCGGGAAGACAGGCTCGGGTCCGAGCCAGGGAATCATCCGCGCTGACCGCCCTTGTCCAGGCAGTCGGGGCACTCGCCATACATGTACAGCGCGTGGTCGACGATGCGGTAGCCATGCTGCTCGGCGATGCGGTTCTGCAGCGCCTCGATCTCGGGATCGAAGAACTCGACCACCTTGCCGCAGCTGACGCACACCATATGATCATGGTGGCCGCCCTGGTTCAATTCGTACACGGCCTTGCCGGTTTCGAAATGATGGCGCACCAGAATGCCCGCCTGCTCGAACTGCGTCAGCACGCGGTAGATGGTGGCGAGACCGATGTCGATGTTTTCCGCTAACAGCTTGCGGTAGACATCTTCGGCTGACATATGCCCGGAGTCGGCCTGTTCGAACAGATCCAGGATTTTCAGGCGCGGTCCGGTGGCTTTCAGGCCGATATCTTTGAGGTGACTGGCTTTGCTCATCGTGATATAAAGTGTGTCGGTTTTCGAATCATGATAAAGCCTTTTGACGGCTTTGCCTAATTACAGCCTCATAAACATTCGAGTCAATCGGAGTATCATGCGCGCCCTGATTTTCGCCGCTGTCATCGCCGTCTCTGGCTGCAGTTCCCTGAATCCTCTGGACTGGACCCACAAGGTGGAAGTTCAGCAAGGCAATTATGTCACCGCCGACGCCGTGGCCAAACTCAAACCGGGCATGACCCGCGCCCAGGTTCGTTTCGTGCTCGGCACGCCGCTCTTGACCGACGCCTTCCATGCCAATCGCTGGGACTACAAGTATAGCGAGGCCAAGGGCGGCAAAGTGGACCCGAACAGCGACAAACTGCTGACCGTCTATTTCAAAGGCGATGTGCTGGACCGTGTAGAGGGCCAATCGCAGCCTGCGCCGCCGCCCAAGCAACTGGACGCTTCGGCTCCGCTGGCCATCCCCGCTGAACAAGTGAAGAAGCCATGAATCCGCAGAACATCGTGATCGTCGGCGCGTCCGGCCGCATGGGCAGGGTGCTGATCGAATCGGTGCTGAACACGTCCGGCACCCGCCTGCACGCCGCCATCGACCGCGCGGACTCCGGCTTCATCGGCCAGGATGCCGGTCTGTTCTGCGGCCGCAACAGCGGCGTCGCCATCAGTTCGGACTTCATCGCCGCGCTGGACGGCGCGGACGTGGTGATCGACTTCACCCGCCCCGAAGGCACGCTGGAACACATGCTGGCCTGCGTCGAACGCGGCGTGCGCATGGTGATCGGCACCACCGGCTTCGACGATGCCGGCAAGGCCGCCATCCGCGAGGCGGCGGACAAGATCGGCGTCGTATTCGCCGCCAACTTCAGCGTGGGCGTGAACCTGACTTTCAAGCTGCTGGACATGGCCGCCCGCGTGCTGGATGAAGGCTACGATATCGAAATCATCGAGGCCCACCACCGCTTCAAGGTGGATGCGCCGTCCGGCACCGCGCTGCGCATGGGCGAAGTCATCGCCGACGCGCTGGGCCGCGACCTGAAGCAGTGCGCCGTCTACGGCCGCGAGGGCGTCACCGGCGAGCGCGATCCGCAAACCATAGGCTTCGCCACCGTCCGCGGCGGCGACGTGGTGGGCGACCACACCGCGCTGTTCGCCACGTTGGGCGAGCGGGTGGAAATCAGCCACAAAGCCTCCAGCCGCGCCACCTTCGCCAACGGCGCCGTGCGCGCCGCGCGCTGGCTGTCCGACAAACCGCACGGCCTGTTCGACATGCAGGACGTGCTTGGCCTGCGTTGATACGCGGAGGGGCCAAGCCCCTCCTCCCCCTCCATGCGCCTCTCGACGCTGATTCCCCTGCTGCTGTTTCTGCTAGGCGCCACCGCCTGCGCCTCCCTGCTGCACCACAGCCATCTGCAGCCTGCCAGCCTGCTGCGGCTGGCGCCGCAACCGCTTCTGGAATGGCAGTTGCTGGTGGAGTTGCGGCTGCCGCGGCTGCTGGCCGCGGCCAGCGCCGGCATCTTGCTGGCCAGCGCCGGCGCCGCCGTGCAGGCGCGCTTTCGCAATCCGCTGGCCGAACCCGGCCTGATAGGCATCAATAGCGGCGCGGCGCTGGCCGCCGCATTGGCATTGAGCCTGGGCGTCGGCCTGTACGGCGTGGCGGCGGCGGGCTTCTTTGGCGGATTCGCCGCCTTGCTTTTGGTGCGCCTGCTGGGCAGCGACCGCGACGGCAAACAGCTGATACTCAGCGGGCTGGCCGTCAGCACCCTGCTCGGCAGCCTGCTGACGCTGCTGATCACCACCTTGCCGGACGGCTCGCTGCGCACCGTGACTTTCTGGCTGATGGGCAGCTTCGCCAGCATGGAATGGCCGCAAACCCTGGTCTTGCTGCTCGCGGCGCCTGTGATCTGGCTGGGCCTATACCAGCGCTGGCGCTTTCTCAATGCCCTGCAGCTGGGCGAAAGCGCGGCGTTCTACCTGGGCTTTCCGGTGCGCCGCCAGGAGTGGGCCATCATCCTGCTGGCGGCCCTGGCGGCCGGCCTGGTGGTATCGAATTGCGGGATGATAGGCTTCGTCGGCCTGATGGCGCCGCACCTGGCGCGGCAATTGGTCGGCAGCGACTCGCGCCGCCTTTTGCTGGCGGCTCCGCTGCTGGGCGCTTGGCTCAGCGTCAGCGCCGATTGGCTGGCCCGTTCCTTGCTGGCGCCGGCGGAGCTGCCGGTGGGCGTGATCACCAGCCTGCTGGGAGCGCCATTCTTCCTGTGGCTGCTGAAACGCCAGGAGGGCCGCGATGCTTGAGGCGCGCCATCTCTCGCTGACCCGCAACGGCAGACAGGTGCTGGACGACATCAGTCTGACGCTGCAAGCGGGCGAACTGCTGGTCGTGCTGGGGCCGAATGGCGCCGGCAAAAGCTCCTTGCTGAAGCTGCTCTCTGGCTTATGGCGGCCCGATCAAGGAGACATCCTGCTGGACGGCCAACCATTGTCGACGCTGAGCAAGCGCCAGTTGGCGGCGCGGCGCGCCGTCATGGAGCAAGCCCCGCCCATGCCGGAGGACTGGACCGCGGAGCAGCTGGTCGCGGCCGGCGCCTATCCGCTCGCCGGCGCTGCCCGCGCGCAAAGCCATGCCGCCATCGATCAGGCGCTGGCCTTGACTCATGCGACGGCGCTGCGCAAGCGCCGGCTGTCGCAGCTGTCCGGCGGCGAAAAGCAGCGCTTGCAACTGGCCCGCGCGCTGTGCCAGCTTTTATTGTCCGATCAGCCGCAGCGTTATCTGCTGCTGGACGAGCCGACTGCGGCGCTGGATTTCGCGCTGTCCGACGCCTTGATGACAGAGGCCCGCGCGCTGTGCCGCCAGCTGGGCATCGGCGTCTTGGCCGTGGTGCACGATCTCAATCTCGCCTTGCGCCATGCCGACCAAGTGCTGCTGCTGAACGACGGCCGCGCCGCCGGGCATGGCAACACCGCCGAAATGATGCAGCTCGAAAGGCTGGAGCAAGTTTACGGCGTGCGGCTGGCCGAACTGACGCATCCGGACCAGCCGTGGCGCGCCTTCATTCCTTTGTCGGGCCATGCTCCCAGGCCCTAAGACGTATTGCGCGCGGCTGTCAAACCTGCCATCCTGACTACCTCCCCCATGCAACCGGAAGGTTAGCCATGCCTCTGCTTGCCGCTCTGCAATCGCTGCCCAATCAGTTTTGTGGCGAGGGCATCAATCACGATGACCAGACCTTCACCGGCTGCCTGCACTGGCAAGCGCTGCCCGGCCAGAGAGCCTTGCTGCTGCACTACACCGCCAACGGCACCGATGGCGAAGTCCTGCACCGGGAAACGACTCTGCTCGGCTACCAACCGGATGGCACCTTGTGTTTGTGGCCGGTGATGGACGAGCTGCCCTTTGTTCTGCCTCATCCAGCCATTCGCCTGGCCGAGAGCGGCAACGGCTTACTGGAAGTGGTATTCGCCAGCGGCCCGCGCAGCCTGAGCGAGCAGTTCCGCCAGGAAATCACCATTCGCATAGAGGCCAACGGCCAGATGCACTACGCCCATGCCTGGGGCCTGCCCAATGGCAACTTCGAGGACCGCTCGCATTGCCGGCTCTCCCCAGTGGGCGGCACCGCCTGAGCGCGGCGACTCCACACCCTCCTTAGCGGCTTGAAAGCAGCTATGGCATCGTGAAAACAGGCAACGCGCGCGTTGCCTGTTTCTTTGCCGGGCGCCTGGCGGCGCCGCCTGTCACGCCCAAGCGCTTCAGATCATCGCCGGGTCCTTGTTGGCCTGCACCTCGAACAGCTGCTTGACTTCGCCATTGCTGTCCACGCTTTCCAGACGGACATCGAAGCCCCACAGCCGGCACACATGCTTCAACACCTCCTGCGCGCTCTGCTCTTCCAGCGGGCGGCGGTTATGCATGGTGTGGCGCAACGTCAGGCTGCGGTCGCCGCGCACATTGACGGACCAGACCTGGATATTCGGCTCGCGCGAACCCAGGTTGTACTGATCGGCCAGCCGGTTGCGGATTTCGCGGTAGCCTTCTTCGTCGTGGATGCACGAGATTTCCAGCTTGTCATCCCTGTCGTCGTCGCGGATCGCAAACAAGCGGAAGTCTCGAATCAACTTGGGCGACAGGTACTGCGAGATGAAGCTCTCGTCCTTGAAATTGCGCATCGCGAATTCCAGGGACTCGCGCCAATCCGTGCCGGCCAGATCCGGGAACCAGGCCCGGTCTTCATCGGTTGGCTCCTGACAGATCCGCTTGATGTCCTGATACATCGAGAAACCCAAGGCATAGGGGTTGATCCCGCTGTACCAGCGCGCCGTCACCGGCGGCTGCGTCACCACATTGGTGTGGCTCTGCAGGAACTCCAGCATGGCGCCGTCGGTGATCATCCCCTTGTCGTACAGACGATTCATGATGGTGTAATGCCAGAAGGTGGCCCAACCCTCGTTCATCACTTGCGTCTGTCGCTGCGGGTAGAAATACTGCGCCACCTTGCGCACGATGCGCACCACCTCGCGCTGCCAGGGCTCCAGCAGCGGCGCGGATTTCTCGATGAAATACAACAGGTTCTCTTGCGGCTCCGTGGGGAAGCGCGGCGCGGACTTGCCGGAATCGTCCTTGTCGCGCTTGGGAATGGTGCGCCACAAGTCGTTGACCTGCATTTGCAGATACTGCTCGCGCTCTTCCTGCCGCGCCTGCTCCTGCGCCAGCGACAGCTTCTGCGGCCGCTTGTAGCGATCCACGCCATAGTTCATCAGCGCGTGGCAGGAATCCAGCAACTCTTCCACCTCGTCGATACCATAGCGCTCTTCGCACTTCATGATGTAGCTCTTGGCGAACACCAGGTAGTCGATGATGGCGGAAGCGTCGGTCCAGGAGCGGAACAGGTAATTGCCCTTGAAGAAACTGTTGTGGCCGTAGGCGGCGTGCGCGATCACCAGCGCCTGCATCGTCATGGAGTTTTCTTCCATCAGGTAGGCGATGCAGGGGTTGGAGTTGATCACGATCTCATAGGCCAGCCCCATCTGGCCCCGCTTGTAGCTTTTCTCCGTGGAGACGAAGTGTTTGCCATAGCTCCAGTGGTGGTAATTGACCGGCATGCCCACCGAGGCGTACGCATCCATCATCTGCTCGGCCGTGATGATTTCCAGCTGGTTGGGGTAAACATCCAGCTTGAATTCGTCTACCGCGATCTCGCGGATGGCGCGGTCGTATTCGCCGACCAATTCGAAGGTCCATTCGGATCCGGTGGAAATCGGCTTCATGCTTTCCCCCTTCTTTTCCCGCTTCATGCGCCACTCCTTCCCGCCGGCTGGCGCTTGAACAGTTCGCGGAATACGGGATAGATGTCCGACGCCGAGCGGATCTTCTGCATGGCGAACTGCGGGCATTGCGCCTTGACCTTCAGGTACTCGTACCACAGGTTCTGCGGCTCGCCCTCGGTGATTTCGATGTAGGCGAAGTACTGGCAGTACGGCAGCAGCTCCTCTTCCAGAATGCGGCCGCAATTGGCCGAATCGCTGTCCCAGTTGTCGCCGTCCGAGGCCTGGGCGGCGTAGATGTTCCATTCGCTGCTGGCATAGCGCTTCTTGACGATGTCGCTCATCAGGTTCAGCGCCGACGACACCACGGTGCCGCCGCTCTCGCGCGAGTGGAAGAAGTCCTGCTCATTGACCTCCACCGCGCTGGTATGGTGGCGGATGAACACCACTTCGATCTTCTCGTAATTCCGCTGCAGGAACATGTACAGCAGAATGAAAAAGCGCTTGGCCATGTCCTTCTTTTGCTCGTCCATCGAGCCGGACACGTCCATGATGCAGAACATCACCGCCTGACTGGTCGGCTTGGGCTGCTTCACCCGGTTGTTGTAGCGCAGGTCGAACGGGTCTATCCACGGAATGCAGGCCAAGCGCTCCCGCATCTGGTGGATCTTCTGCCGCTTCTCACGCACCTCGACGGCATTGTCGTCGTCGGATTCGATCAGCGTGTCGAGCTCCTCCTCGGCGTCATCCAGGCTGGCCAGCGTCGGCGCGGACATCGCCACCCGGCGCGCCAGCGCGCCGCGCAAGGAGCGGACAATATTGATGTTGGCCGGCGTGCCGTCGTTGGTATAGCCGGCGCGCACCGTCTTCAGTTCTTCAATCCCCATCAGCTGGGTCTTGATCAGGTTGGGCAGGGCCAGATCGTCGAAGAACACATTCATGAACTCCTCGCGCGACAGCTGGAAGACGAAATCGTCCTCGCCCTCTCCGTCCTGACTGGCCTTGCTGCCGCCGCCGCCCGCTCCGCCCTGCGGCCTGGGGATGCGGTCGCCCTTGATGAATTCCTCGTTGCCGGGATGGACGTTTTCCCAAACGCCGCCCTTGCCGTGATGGAAATGCGGCTCGGAAATATCCTTGACCGGAATGGATACCTTTTCCCCGCTTTCGATATCGGTGATGCTCCGTCCCTTGATCGCCTTGGAGACGGCTTCCTTGATTTGCGCCTTGAAACGGCGAAGAAAGCGTTCGCGATTGACCGCCGACTTGTTCTTGCCGTTGAGGCGTCTGTCTATGATGTGGGACATGGCCACCTCTCTAGCGCGCAATCGCGGCCGGCAGGCCCCGCCTGGAAACCTGCCGTCCAACTCCGCGCGCGGTTGACTCTCCTCGTCGCCTGGCCGCCCCGGCCCGGCGCCTGCCGCCCCCGCCGCAAGCGGCGGGGGTCTGGCGGCTTAGGATGACTTGCGCACACGCAGATACCATTCGCACAACAGGCGCACCTGCTTGGCGGTGTAACCTTTTTCCACCATGCGGTTGACGAAGTCCTCGTGTTTCTTGGCATCCTCGGCGCTGGCCTTGGCATTGAAGGAGATGACCGGAAGCAGCTCTTCGGTGTTGGAGAACATCTTCTTCTCGATCACCGTGCGCAGCTTCTCGTAGCTGGTCCAGGCCGGATTCTTGCCGCCATTGTTGGCGCGGGCCCGCAGCACGAAGTTGACGATCTCGTTGCGGAAGTCCTTGGGATTGGAAATCCCGGCAGGTTTCTCGATCTTTTCCAACTCGGCATTCAACGACGTGCGGTCGAAAATCTCGCCGGTATCCTGATCGCGGTATTCCTGATCCTGGATCCAATAATCGGCGAAAGTCACGTAGCGGTCGAAAATGTTCTGGCCGTATTCGGAATAACTTTCCAGATAAGCGGTCTGGATTTCCTTGCCGATGAATTCGACATATTTCGGTGCCAGATATTCCTTCAGGAAAGTCAGGTATTTCTGTTCCGTCTCCGCCGGGAACTGCTCGCGCTCCACCTGTTGCTCGATCACGTACAGCAGATGCACCGGGTTGGCGGCCACTTCGCTATGGTCGAAGTTGAACACCTTGGACAGGATCTTGTAGGCAAAGCGAGTGGACAGGCCCGCCATCCCTTCATCCACGCCGGCGTAGTCGCGGTATTCCTGCAGCGACTTGGCCTTGGGATCCGTGTCTTTCAGGTTATCGCCGTCGTACACCTGCATCTTGCTGTACAGGCTGGAGTTTTCCGGCTCCTTCAACCGCGACAGCACGGCGAACTGGGCCATCATCTTCAAGGTGCCGGGCGCGCAAGGCGCCTTGCCCAGCGAGGAGTTGCGGATCAGCTTGTCGTAGATCTTGATTTCCTCGGTCACGCGCAGGCAATACGGCACCTTGACGATGTAGATCCGGTCGAGGAAGGCTTCATTGTTCTTGTTGTTGCGGAACTGTTTCCACTCGCTCTCGTTGGAGTGGGCCAGGATGATGCCCTCGAACGGAATCGCGCCGAAACCTTCCGTGCCCTTGAAGTTGCCTTCCTGGGTAGCGGTCAAGAGCGGGTGCAACACCTTGATCGGCGCCTTGAACATTTCGACGAATTCCAGCAAGCCCTGGTTGGCCAGGCACAAACCGCCGGAATAGCTGTAAGCGTCCGGATCGTCCTGAGCGTATTTTTCCAGCTTGCGGATATCGACCTTGCCCACCAGCGAGCTGATGTCCTGGTTGTTCTCGTCGCCCGGTTCGGTCTTGGCCACGGCGATCTGCTTCAGCACCGATGGGTAGCGCTTGACCACGCGGAACTGGCCGATGTCGCCATTGAACTCGTGCAGGCGCTTCACCGCCCATGGGCTGGGGATGCCTTTGAGATAACGGCGCGGAATGCCGTACTGTTCTTCCAGGATGGCGCCGTCTTCGTCATAGTTGAACAGGGCCAGCGGAGACTCGTTGACCGGGCTGCCCTTCAGGCTATAGAACGGCACCAGCTCCATCAGCTCCTTCAACTTCTCGGCGATGGACGACTTGCCGCCGCCTACCGGCCCCAACAGATAGAGAATCTGCTTCTTCTCTTCCAGGCCTTGAGCCGCGTGGCGGAAATACGCCACCACCTGCTCGATGACTTCCTCGGTGCCGTAGAAGTCGCGGAAGGCGGGATAGACCTTGATGACCTTGTTGGAAAAAATGCGTGACAGCCGCGAATCGTGGCGGGTGTCCACCAACTCGGGCTCCCCGATGGCTGCCAGCATGCGTTCTGCGGCAGTGGCGTAGGCGCCCGGGTCCTGTTTGCACAGTTCCAGGTACTCCTGGATGGTGTACTCTTCTTCGCGGGTTTTATCGTAGCGCACTGCGTAGTGGCTGAAGATATCCGGGTGCATGACTCTCTCCTGGCTGGTAGCAGGTGGTTGCGGCTAGGGCTGAGTCGCCTTCGTCGTCCCCCTTGCTGAATTAGAGTACTGACTTTGTCTCCGGTTCTTTTTTTGGGTATAGCATAGCAGCACGGAATGGCCGGAAAAAACAGGTATGAGCGGTTTCTCGATCTTGCGGGAAGCCGTAAAACAGAAAAGCTATTGAATCGATAAGCGTTTTTTAAATTCAGATTTTTGTAACAACAAATGAAGCTTAGTAAAAGCTTGTAATTTCAACTGGAATAATTTCCATATATTTATTTAAAACAATAGTTTGTCAGCTTTTACGCAAAACAATGCGGACGCCAATCTCATAAATCGTTCCACGCTGCACCTCGTTGCAGCGTTTGACCTCCACCTCGGCTTCAAACGGCTTGCCCGGGGCGCCGCCCACCCCCGGCACCAGCACGATCACGTTCAAGCGTTCGCCGTATTGCGGCACGAAGACCGAGCGCAAGGCCATGCCATCCACAGACAGATCAACGCACTCGCCATAGAAGGTCTGCCCGTTGGTCAGGCACTTGATGCGCGCCTTGCACCCCATGCTGATGCGCCGGCCGCGCCGGCGATCGTAGTACGCGTCAAATCGGGACACCTCGCATCCTCCCGCTCAGATAGGCCGCCAGCCAGTGCAGGCCGACAATCGACTTGCTGTCGCAGATTTCGCCGGTCAACACCATTTCCATGGCTGCGTCGAGCGGTCGGGTCAACACTTCCAGAAACTCGCCCTCATCCAATTGCCGCTCGCTGAGCACAAGGTCCTGTGCCAGATAGTAGCTGATCTTTTCATTGGAATAACCAATACATGGGTGGGCCGTACCCAAATATATCCATTTGTCGGAACGATAGCCGGTTTCTTCCAATAATTCCCGACGCGCGGTGATTTCCGGCGCTTCGCCCGGATCGATTTTGCCGGCGGGAATCTCGATGAACTCGCGGCCTGCCGGGTAGCGGAATTGACGCTCCAGCACCAGCTCCTGCCGCGGCGTCAGCGCCAGTATGGCCACTGCGCCGGGATGGACGATATATTCGCGCGGCGCCTGCCTGCCGTCGGGCAGTTCCACCATGTCCTTGTGCACCGACAGGAAGCCCCCCTGGTAGACTCGTTCCGAAGACAGTTGTTTCTCAAGCAGATTCACATTTCGCCTTTCTATTGTTCCATGCGCTGACCACAGCCCAGCGCCACACGACGCGCGTGGCCAGATAGCCCGCCGCGCCCAAAGTCAGCCCCAGGGCAGGCATGCCCACCAGCAAGGGCCAGCCCAGTTCCGCCAGCCAAGCCAGCATCTGCCCCAGCCAGGCCATCGGCCCCAGTCCGAAAAAGCTTGGCGGCGCAGTCATTGTAGCCGGCCCGGTCTCGCCCAGTAAGCAGCGGCCATAGCGATAGGCCAAGTAATACAAGGGCAGCACGGTGAAGGGATTGCTGTATAGCGAGACCACCATCGCCGCCGGCAGATTGACCCGCAACAGCAGCGTCAGCGCCAGCGCGGTGGCCTTCTGCGTGAAGCCGGGCATCACGCCCGAGTACAAACCCACCGCCACCCCCATCGCCACCTTGCGGCGGTTGAAGGCCCAGAGCGCCGGCTGGTCCAGATACGGCGCCAGCCAGCGCAAGGCGGGATGGGCGAACCATTCATGCCGGCACGCGGAAAACGCGCGGATTTTTCGTTTCAATAGTGTCATTCAGCATTCAAATCATCACGTTGCCGTTAAGCCACAGTTTACCGGGCACTCGCGCGCAATTTGGTTGTCAAAAGCATGGGAATAATTTAAACAAGCGTTTGAATGAAACAACGCCTCAGATCAGGGGCATCATAAAACGCATCGCCCTGGCACGCACCAGGCCGCACCAACCGAACTGGAGAAACCGAATGCCTGCTTACCAAGCCCCGCTGCGCGACTTTGATTTCGTTCTCAACGAACTGATCAAGGTACAGGACATCATCCCCACGTTGCCAGGTTATGAAGAGGCGACGCAGGATATCTTCCAGGCCTACTTGGAGCAGGCCGCCCAGTTCTGTGAATCCGAACTTGCTCCGTTGAACCGTTTGGGCGATGAGGAAGGCTGCCAGTTCGACAGCGCGACCAAGTCCGTCACCACGCCGGCAGGCTTCAAGGAAGCCTACAAGCAGTATTGCGAGCTGGGTTTCCCGGCGCTGGATTGCGATCCCGCTTACGGCGGCCAGGGCATGCCCAAGAGCATGGCCTTCCCCATCATGGAAATGCAGTGTTCCGCCAATGTGGCCTGGTCGATGTACCCCGGCCTGTCCCATGGCGCTTATTCTGCCATTCACGCCCACGGCACTGAACAACAAAAAGCCCAATACCTGCCCAAACTGGTGGACGGCAGCTGGACCGGCACCATGTGCCTGACCGAACCGCACTGCGGCACCGACCTCGGCTTGCTGAAAAGCAAAGCCGAACCGAATGAGGACGGCAGTTACCGCATCACCGGCACCAAGATCTTCATCTCCGCCGGCGAACACGACCTGTCCGACAACATCATCCACCTGGTGCTGGCCCGCCTGCCGGACGCGCCCAAGGACGTGAAGGGCATTTCGCTGTTCATCGTGCCCAAGCTCCTGGACAAGGGCGTGCGCAATGCCGTTTTCTGCGGCAGCCTGGAGCACAAGATGGGCATCAAGGCCAATGCCACCGCCGTGATCAATCTCGACGGCGCGCAGGGCTGGCTGATCGGCGAACCGAACAAGGGCCTGGCCTGCATGTTCACCATGATGAACGCCGCCCGCCTCGGCTGCGGCATGCAGGGCCTGGGCATAGGCGAGGCCTCGTTCCAGGGCGCGCTGGCCTACGCCCGCGAACGGCTGCAGATGCGCGCGCTGAACGGCGCCAAATGTCCGGACAAGGCCGCCGATCCCATCATCGTCCACCCCGACGTGCGCCGCATGCTGCTGACGCAGAAAGCCTACACCGAGGCCGGCCGCGCCTTGGCCGCCCTGCTGGCGCTGCAACTGGACATCGAGGACAAGCACCCGGACGCCGCCGCCCGCGCCGACGCCGCCGATCTGGTGGCGCTGCTGACCCCGGTGGCCAAGGCCTTCATGACCGACAACGGCTATACCGCCGCCAACCTGGGCGTGCAAGTCTTCGGCGGCCACGGCTTCATCCGCGAATGGGGCATGGAGCAACTGGTGCGCGACTGCCGCATCTCGCAAATCTACGAAGGCACCAACGGCATCCAGGCGATCGACCTGCTGGGCCGCAAAGTGCTGCTGGACCAGGGCGCCAAGCTGCGCAAGTTCACCAAGCTGATCCACAAGTTCTGCCAGCAGTACGAAGGCCATGCGCAGCTGGGCGAATTTGTCGGCCCGCTGTCCAAGCTGATGAAGGAAGTGGGCGAAATCACCATGGGCATCGGCATGGCCAGCCTGTCGGACAAGGATGAAGCCGGCGCCGCCGCCACCGACTACCTGCGCCTGGTGGGCCACCTGACCTACGCCTGGCTGTGGGCGCGCATGGCGGAAGTCTCTTACGCCAAGCTCGGCAACGGCGACGACGCCTTCTACCAGGCCAAGATCGCCACTGCCCGCTTCTACTACGCCAAGCTGTTGCCGGAAGTGGAAGCGCTGAAGGCCAGCATCAAATCCGGAGCCAAGCCGCTGATGGCATTGGCAGACGAGCACTTCGCTTTCTAAAGCAGGCTTAGCGCGTCCATGACAGGCCGCTCACCGCGAGGGAGCGGCCTGTTGCGTTTTCATCGCAAAACTACTTAAGCCATCCCTCCAAGCCACAAGTTTTCCATGCCGCAGCCGAAATAAAGTCATACTCAAGTTATTCCCCTCCACCCTCAGCGTGCGCCAAGCGGCAACCATGCGCCGACAGGAGTCCGTGATGTCGATCTCGTCATTGAACAACAACCAGCCCAGCCAAACCGGCCAAGCCGGCGGCGCGTCGCAAACGCAAAACAGCGCCTACAGCGCCCAGACTGCCCGCAACCAACTGAATCAGCTGCTGGTGGAATCGCTCAGCGTATCCATCAGCAGCGGCAAACAGTCGCAATCTCTGCTGTTCAAGGCCTCCATCACCAACATCAACCAGGTTCTGAACGCCGACTTCGCCAACGGCAACAACCAGAGCGGAAGCCAGGGCAGCGCCAGTCTCCAGATCAGCAGCACGCAGCTGAGCATTTCGATCCAGCAACAGGACAGCAGCGGCGACGGCAATAGCGCCAGCGGCGAAGACACTTCTCCGGACGCCACATCCAAGCGCATCCTGGACGGCGCGCTGGGCTTGTTTGGCCTGTATCAGCAGCAGCACCCGGACCAGAACACAAGCGATCAGGCGCAGAGCTTCATCAAACTTGTGCGCCAGGGTTTTGAGCAGGGTTATCAGGAAGCCACGGATATCCTGAAAAACCTGAACGTGTTCAACGGCGATGTGGCGAGCGGCGTGCAGAAGACTCACGATCTGGTGGAAAAGGGTTTCGACGACTTCCTGAAGCAGTATCAGGGCAACAGCGGCACCCAATCGGCCTCCTCATCGGCAAGCGGCAGTTGAGCGGCTGAACGCGCGGAGCGCCCGCCATGGCCATAGACGACGACATCATCATCGCACCGATAGGCCCGGTCCATCCGCGCCAGGGCGGCAGCGTCGCCAGGGTGGGGGCGCGCGCCGGCCACCATGAACCACGCCAGCCAGAACAGGACGACAGCGCCGACATCGGCCTGAGCCACGGCCATCAGGCCGCAGAGTTGCTGTACAGCGCGACAATGGATCAAGTGGCGCATCTGGCTGGACTCGATCACGATCCGGGGCCGCGGCCGGAAGGGGAGTTGCCCGGCACCAGCCACAGCCAGCATCTGCTGCTGGGCATCGCCATGCTGTTCGAGCGCTACTGCCAGTCCCATCCCCACTTATCTGTCCGCGAAGCCGGCCTCGCCTTCGCGCCGCTGGCACGCCAGGGCCTGGACCGCGGCTTGCAGGAAACCTGCCAGGTTCTGATCCAGCTGAATGCCCTGCCCCCTTCCACCCAAGCCCAATTGCAAGGCCTGTATCAGTTGACCAGCAAGCTGCTGGATGAACGATTCGGCATAGCCTGAACCCTAGGGACTGTTGACATTTGGTGAGCGGTCGCGCCGGGATGCATTTTGCGCCGAATCGAGGCGTTTCGCGCGCCGCATAGTCATTCTCTGCCGGCGCGGAACAAGGAAGAGTCGTCGCGAAAGGCGCCCGGCCCTGCGGGTTTGGCCGCTTTGGGCCGGAAGCCACGTTGCCCAGCCCTTGCATAGAATGACTATGCGGCGGACTGTGCGCCTTGCTTCCGGTCCAAATCGGCGCAAACGCGATCCACCCACCAAACGTCAACAGCCCCCAGCCATCAGGCCGGCACCAGCACGCAGGTGCCGGCGATCACCACCGCCAGCCCCACCACTATCGGCAAGGACGTGCGCTTGACGATCTCGAACGGCGACACCTGGCTCATGCCGGAACATGCCACCACCACGCCGGACACCGGCGACACCGTGCGCCCCAGATTGGACGCCTGCAGCATGGGGATGGCCAGAAAGGCCGGATTGATGCCGGACTGCGTCGCCAGCTTCGGAATCAGCTCGACAAAAGCGTAGAACGGCGCATTGCCGGAACCGGTGGTCAGCGCGGCGATGGTGGTGATCGCCACCAATACCAGCATCAGCACCACCGCGCCCGAGCCGAATGACTGCGCCAACGCGATCAGCTGACTAATGAAACCCAGCGTGGACAGCCCCTGCGCGAACACGCCGGCCGCGACGATCAGCATGACCACGCTGGTGAACGCATCGCCCATGCCCTTGTAGACCGTGTCCAGGCCGGCGAACACCGGTTTGGCATGGCGATAGCGGATGAATTCGAGGCAAGACGTCAGCAGAATGCAGATGATCAGGATGGTGACGATGTTCAGCTCCGGCGCGATCTTGCCGTTGAACACCAGCACGCCGACGATGGGAGTGAACGGCAGCAGCGCATAGAACGCCGGCGCCTGGGTCTGGATCTCCTTCACATCCTGGCGGCTCAGTTCCACGCCGGCCTTGCGGTCCAGATAGCGTTGCCAGAAGAAATGCGTGGCGCCCATGCACGCAATGGCCGCGATGGAGATGGGCAAGGTGGTCTTGAAGGCGAAATCGATCAAAGGCATCTGCGAAGCCTGGGCCGCGATCACCACATCGCCGGAAGTGGGCGACAGGATCACCGCCGCCGGCGAAGCGCAAATCGCCGCAGCTGCGCCTCGGCTGATGCCCATATTCACCATCAAGGGAAACAGCGTGGCCATCAGCAACACGCCCAGGCCGGTGGCCGAGGACACCGCCAGCGACAGCACGCAGGCGACAAAATACGCGGCCACCATCAGCACATACGGCGAACGGATCTTGCTCAAGGGACGCGACGCCAGCTTCACCACCATATCGTTGGCGCCGATATGCGTGGTGTAACTGGCAAAGCCGCACAGGGCCATCACCATCAGGCCCAGATCGGCAGCGCGATTGCTGAGCAAGAACTTGACGTATTCCGGAATGTCGGCAAAAGGATGACCCGTGCTCGCCACATTCTTGGGCAGAATGTTATGCCCCAGCAGCACGGAAACCAGCAACAGAAACAGACCGCCGACCAGCAAGACCCCAGTGGCGGAATAACCCTTGAAAATATAGCGTCCCACCAGGATGGTGACGATAAGGCCAAGCAGCAGCTCCATGACCTGATCCTTAATGTAAATTAACTATTTCTAATTTACAGGCTTATCGTTTGTCGCGCCGCAGCAGTCAAGCCTCTCTTGACTTGAAACAAATTTGATGGCGGCTATGCGCCACAATGGATGGCGGCGGCGCTTAACGTCGCGGGAAAAGGCCGGCGCCAAAACAGAGGCGGGCCGAATGATGGTGATCTAAACGGATGGCGGCAGCCATCGCTGGCTCCGGAATGGCGCGGCAAGCAATCCATAACCCTTATCGCCAACTAGGGGCTGTTGACGTTTGGTGAGTGGATCGCGTTTGAGCCGATTTGGGCCGGAAGCAAGGCGCGCAGTCCGACGCATAGTCATTCTATGCAAGGGCTGGGCAACGCGGCTTCCGGCCCAAAGCGGCCAAACCCGCAGGGCCGGGCGCCTTTCGCGCCGACTCTTCGTTGTTCCGCGCTGGCAGAGAATGACTATGCGGCGCGCGAAACGCCTCGATTCGGCGCAAAACGCATCCCGGCGCGACCGCTCACAAAACGTCAACAGCCCCTAGGCCAGACCCATGAAAAAAGCGGACTCGCGTCCGCTTTCTGAACATCGCCAACCGATCAGGTTTAGTTGGCGCCGCAGCAGGCCTTGTACTTCTTGCCGCTGCCGCACGGGCACAGGTCGTTGCGGCCCACTTTGTCGCCTTCGCGGCGAACGGTGGTCGGCGCCTGTTCCTTGGCGCGCCAATAGCCGAACACGGCAACCAGGGCGTCGGTCAGTTCTTCCTTGTAACCTTCGACTTCCTCGTCGGTGAAGGTCAGCAGGTCTTCGCCGCCGTCTTCGTCCTCAAAGGCGCCGCCCAGCACCAGCATCGGCATCATCAGGCTTTCGAAGCCTTCGTCCTCCTCCGCCACTTCGAACCAGTCGGTGTCGACCAGATCCAGCGCGTATAGGTAGGCATTGGCCCACGGCCAGTAGTCCGGCTCGCCTTCTTCCTCGCTGCCTTCTTCGGCGTACAGGATCATGTCCAGCTCATCGCCTTCGGCCAGCGTTTCGCGGATGCTGTCGAACAGCTTCTGCAGCAGGGCCTTCAGTTCGGTTTCGTCCGCCGCGTTTTCAAAGGCCGGCGCGTCGCCCAGCACTTCCGGCAGCCAGAACGCGGCGTCCACCTTGTCCGGACCGCTGGCCAGCGCGGCGAAGAAGCCCTGCACTTCGTCCGGGCGCATGGTGCTGCCGCTGGCGGACAACGGCGTCAGCAGCGTTTCAAGACGGGTCAGGTCTGCATCGTTGAATTCGGTCACGGTCATGGTGTCATTCCTCAAGGTGAATCGGTTTGGCGGCATTGTAAGCCAAAAGCGTGGCCCAGGCGGCGCATTTTGCTGTCATCGCTTGTCCGATATCATGCGGTTTTCACATCGTCCAGCCCCAGCTTCTCCAGCATCTGCCGCCGCATCAAGTACTTCTGTATCTTGCCGGTGACCGTCATCGGGAAGCTGTCCACAAATTCGATGTAACGCGGAATCTTGTAATGCGCGATCTGCCCCTGGCAAAAAGCGCGAATCTCCTCGGCGCCGGCCTGCTCGCCGTCGCGCAGCCGGATCCAGGCGCATAGCTCCTCGCCATAGCGGACATCCGGCACCCCTATCACCTGCACCTCCTGAATCTTGGGATGGCGGTACAGGAACTCCTCTATCTCGCGCGGATAGACGTTCTCGCCGCCGCGGATCACCATGTCCTTGACCCGGCCCACGATATTGACCGAACCGTCCTCGTTCATCGCGGCCAGGTCGCCGCTATGCATCCAGCCGGCGGCATCGATGGCGGCGCGCGTCATCTCCTCATCGCCCCAATAGCCCAGCATCACCGAATAGCCGCGCACGCACAGCTCGCCGCTGACGCCGCGCGGCACGATGCGGCCTTCGGCATCGACGATCTTCACCTCGACATGCGGATGAGCGCAGCCCACCGTGCTGACGCGCTGCGCCAGCGGCGTGTCGGTGGCGCTCTGTAGGCTGACCGGGCTGGTTTCCGTCATGCCGTAGCAAATGGTCACCTCGGCCATGTGCATCCGCTCTATCACCCGCCGCATCACCTCCACCGGGCACGGGCTGCCCGCCATGATGCCGGTGCGCAGGCTGCTCAAATCGAATTCGCCGAAGCGCGGATGATCGAGCAGGGAAATAAACATGGTCGGCACGCCATGCAAAGCGGTGCAGCGCTCCTGCTCCACCGTCTCCAGCACCGCCTCGGCGTCAAAACCCTCGGCCGGGAACACCATGGCCGCGCCATGGCAGACGCAGCACAGGCTGCCCATCACCATGCCGAAGCAATGATAAAGCGGCACCGGAATGCACAGTCTGTCGTTCGGGCCCAGTTTCATGGCCGCGCCGACGAACCAGGCGTTGTTGAGGATATTGTGGTGCGACAACGTGGCGCCCTTGGGATGGCCGGTGGTGCCGGACGTGAACTGGATATTGACCGCCTCGTCGAACTGCAGCGTGTCGCCCAAAGACCGCAATTCGGCCAGCTCCTTTTCCGACGGCGCGGCCAACAGCTGGGAAAAAGCCAGCATGCCGGGCAATGCCTGCTGCCCCATCCGCACCACCCAACGCAGATCCGGCAGCCTAGCCGCGCTCAGTTCGCCGGGCTGGCAGTGGTCCAGCTCCGGCGCCAGATCACGGATGATTGCGACGTAATCGCTGCTCTTGAAGCTGGGCGACAACACCAGCGCGCGGCACTGCACCTTGTTCAGCGCATATTCCAGCTCGGCGCGGCGGTAGCCGGGATTGATGTTGACCAGCACCAGGCCGGCCTTGGCGGCGGCGAATTGCATCAGCACCCATTCGGCGCGATTCTGCGACCAGATGCCCACCCGTTCGCCGGGCTGCAGGCCCAAACGGCGCAGGCCGCAAGCCAGGCTGTCCACCTGCCGCTTCAGTTCGGCATAGCTCCAGCGGATATCCTGATGCCGCACGCGCAGCGCCAATCTGTCGCCATGGCGTTCGCAGGCCTCGTCGAAAAAACGCCCTATGGTCTGTCCCAGCAGCGGCTGCGCGACGGCGCCGTTGGCATAGCTGAACTGCGGCATCAAGCACTCCCTTTGAAGTCGTTGGCGAATGACAGATTGACGATTACGTAAACGTAAATCAAGCTTTGCGCTGCTGCGTTGGGAAAAACGCTACAATCGCCGCCTTAAGGAAGACTTTATGAACCAAGCCGAATTTTTCACCATCTCCGATCTGGCGCGCGAATTCGATGTCACGCTGCGCACCATACGCTTCTATGAAGAACAAGGCCTGATCGAGCCGCAACGCGATGGCCGCCAGCGCCTGTTCACCCGGCGCGACCGCGCGCGGCTCAAGCTGATCCTGCGCGGCAAGCGCATCGGCCTGTCCTTGGCCGAGATTCGCGAGATCATAGACATGTACCAGCTGGCGCGCGACGAGGCCAGCCAGTCGCAAAAACTGCTGGACTTGCTGCTGGCGCGCCGCCGCCAACTGGAAGAGCAGCGACGCGACATCGACGCCGTACTGGACGAAATCGGCACGCTGGAAGCGCACTGCCGCAAGGTGATCGCCAGCGACGGCGCGGCCGCCTGACGCCCAAAAAATTGCATCGTCATTTCAAAGCGGACAAAATAAGCAAATCCGCATTGGAGATGCCGCATGCCCAGCCCCTATACCACGCCTTACTCGCTGCAAGCGCTGACCGCCGATCGGGCCGAAGACTTCTGGCGCGTGACCGACAGCGTGGCGCGCGAACGCCGCTACCTATCGTTTCTGGAAATTTCGCAGCAGCTGTCGGCGCAATATGTGGCGCGGCAATTGGCGGCGAACGCCCCGCACCTGTTGCTGCTATACGGCGGCCAGGTGGTTGGCTGGTGCGATGTTTCCCCTCACGAGTGGCCCATTCACCGCCACCGCGGCACCCTGGGCATGGGCATGCTGCCGGCGCATCGCGGTCTGGGCCTGGGCGGCTGGCTGCTGGAGCAAACACTGACGCTCGCCGCCAAGCGCGGCCTTCATCGCGTGGAACTGACGGTGCACGCCGACAACCGCCGCGCCATTCAGCTGTACCGCCGCCATGGCTTCCAGCAGGAAGGCCATTTGCGCGACGCCATCCACATCGACGGCCGCTTTGGCGACGCGGTGCTGATGGCGCGGATCAATTGACGCGAACGGCGGCGCCCTCCTTGGGAGCGGGCGGCGCCATCATGCTGCGTTGCACCGCCAGCACGCTGCCCAACACCACCGCCATCCCCAGCAGCGATTGCGCGGAAAGCGCCTGGCCCAGCAGGGCCCAACCCAACACCACCGCCGTCATTGGGCTGAGCAGGCCCAGCGACGACACGGCCACCGGCGACAGCCGCGCGATGCCGCGGAACCACAAAAGATAGGCCAGCAGCGCGCCAAACAGGGTCAGATAGCCATAGCCGGCAAATTGCGCCCACCCCAGACGCGGCAGCGGCGGATCGATGGCCCAGGCCAGCGGCAGCAGCATCAGTCCGCCCAGCGACAGCTGC
This sequence comes from Chromobacterium sp. CCUG 76385, assembly GCF_059916625.1. Classification (NCBI taxonomy): domain Bacteria; kingdom Pseudomonadati; phylum Pseudomonadota; class Betaproteobacteria; order Neisseriales; family Chromobacteriaceae; genus Chromobacterium; species Chromobacterium sp. CCUG 76385. The sequence continues at coordinate 276,577 of NZ_JAUCGU010000002.1, read as the reverse complement.
CAGCCGGTCAGCGCGGTGACCGGCGCCGACAATTTCCAGCGCCGCGTCAGATAGGTGCCGCAAGCCATCACCACCGCTCCGCCAAAGGCCGCCAACATGCCCAGCCCATCCCAGCGCGTGCCTGGCGACAGCAGCAGCAAGGCCATGCCGGCCACGCCGGCCAGGCTGGCCCACAAGGCCATCGCCGCCGGACGGCCGCTGTCCAGCCGCCAAGCCAGCGTCATCACCAGCAAGGGCTGGCAAGCGCCGACGACCGCAGCCAGTCCGCCCGGCAGGCGATAGGCGGCGACGAACAGCAGCGCCTGGAACGCGCCGATATTCAGCGCGGACAGCATCAACAGCTTGCCCCATTCCCCTGTCCGCGGCCGCCAGCCGCCCATCATCACCAGCAAGAGTCCGGCCGGCAGCACACGCAGCAGGGCCGCGGTGAACGGCCGATCCGGCGGCAGCAGCTCGGTGGTGACGATATAAGTCGAACCCCAGATCACTGGCGTGAGCGCGGTCAACAGCACATCCCGCCATTGGCCGATTCCCGTTTTCGCCGTCATGGGCAATCCTTTCGTTTGCGTTTATACTCGAAGCGTATTTAGCTTGAATTCAAGATAACATTTATCTCGAATTCAAGGCAAATTAATCTTGAACTCAAGACAGATTTCATATGACAAAATCCGAAACCGGCGACGCGGTGGACCGCATTCTGCAACAATGGGCCACAGAGCGGCCGGATCTGGACGTCAGTCCCATGGGGCTGATCGGCAGGCTGGGCCGCTGCGCGGCGCTGCTGGAACACAGGCTGGATGTGGTATTCCGGCAATATGACCTCAGCGCCTGGGAGTTCGACATGCTGGCCACGCTGCGCCGCGCCGGCACGCCGTATCGGCTGGCGCCCACCGAATTGTTCTCGACGATGATGGTCACCTCCGGCACCATGACGCATCGGCTGAAAGTCCTGGAAGGCAAGGGCTGGATCGTGCGCGAAGCCTGCAGCCAAGACGCGCGCAGCACGCTGGTCAGGCTCAGCGAGGCGGGCTTCGCGCTGATCGAGCGCGCGGTGGAGGCGCATGTCGCCAACGAGCACGCCATTCTGTCCGCGCTGCCGGCGCGCAGCGTGGATGCGCTGCAGAAACGCCTGGCCGAATTGCTGGCCGCGCTGGAACCGGAAAACAACTGACCGCCCCACGGAGCGTCCCATGAGCGAGCATCGTCCCCACCCGCAGCCCTGGCATTCCGGCGAACTGGAAATGCAGCGCCGCGCCGGCAGCCTGGAGCAAATGGCCGTGGTCGGGCCGCGCAATGTCCGCGACCACATGCCGGATCAGCATCGCGCCTTCTTCCGCCAGCTCCCTTTCGTGGTGCTGGCGGCGCTGGATGATGCCGGCAGGCCGTGGGCGGGCGTGGTGGAAGGCGCGCCCGGTTTTGTCGATTCGCCCGATCCGCGCGAATTGCGTCTCGCCGCCCTGCCCAGCCCGGCCGACCCGCTGCGCGATTGCCTGCGTCCCGGCGCGGCGGTGGGCCTGCTCGGCATCGAACTGCACACGCGCCGCCGCAACCGCATGAACGGCCAACTGATTGCGCTGGGCGAGGCCGGTTGCGCGCTGACGGTGCGCCAGTCATTCGGCAACTGCCCCAAGTACATCCAGCTGCGCGAATTTGAATTTGCCCGCGAACCGGGGCCGCGCATCGTGGGCACGGTGGAATGGATGGATGAGCTGGACGAGGACGCCCGCGCCGCCATCGCCTCCGCCGACACCTTCTTCGTCGCCAGCGCCTGCCCCGGCGACGATGGCCAACCCGGCTGGCAGGTCGATGTATCGCATCGCGGCGGCAAGCCCGGCTTCGTCAGCGTCGACGGCGACATGCTGACCATTCCGGATTTCCCGGGCAACGGCTACTTCAACACCCTGGGCAATCTGCTGCGCCATCCGCGCGCCGGCCTCTTGTTCATCGACTTCTCCAGCGGCGACACGCTGCAGCTGGCCGGCCGCGCCGAGGTGCGGGATGGGGACGCCGCGTCCGCTTTCCACGGCGCCGAGCGGCTGTGGTCGTTTCGGATCGAACGGGTGGTGCGCCGCCGCAACGCCCTGGCGCTGCGCTGGACGCTGCGCGAATATTCGCCGTTCGCCTTAGCCACCGGCGCCTGGCCGCAGCCCGCCCCCGCCCGGCAATGGCTGCCGCTGCGCGTCAGCCATGTGGAGGATGAGAGCGATGCCGTGCGGTCGATCTATCTGGAACCGGCGGACGGCTCGCCCCCGCCGCCCTTCCTGCCTGGCCAGCACCTGAGCCTCAAGGTGATGGGCGTGGACGGCGTGCGCTTGCGCAATTACACGCTTTCGCAGACCGGCGGCTATCGCATCAGCGTCAAGCGCCAGGGCAAGGCGTCCGCCCGGCTGCACCAGCTGGCGCCGGGCGACATCGTGGAGGCGCTGCCGCCGCGCGGCGACTTCACCGTATCCAGCCTGGAAAGGCCCATTACGCTGTTGGCCGGCGGCATCGGCATCACTCCGCTGCTGGCCATGCTGCACCAGTTGACGGAACAAGCCGCCGCGATGCCGCCCACGCTGCTGGTCTACGCCACCAAGACCGTGGCCGAACGCGCCTTCGATGCCGAGCTGGAGGCCTTGCAAGCCCGCGCGCCCGGCAGGCTGCGCATCGTCAAGGCGGCAAGCCAGCCGGAAACAAACCGCCGCCTGGGCCAGGACTACCAGCACGCCGGCCGCATCGACATCAGGCTATTGCGCCAGTTTGGCGCGGATCTGGCCGGAGACTTCTACCTGTGCGGCCCAGCCGGCTTCATGCAGGCCCTGTACGATCAGCTGATTGACGCAGGCGTGGCAGACAGCCGCATCCACGCCGAGGCCTTCGGCCCGGCCGGGCTGCAACGCATAGGCCATGCCGAGCCAATCCTGCCGCCGATGGCCGACCACGCCGTCGCGGTCCGCTTCAGCGATGCCGAGCTGGACGCCGCGTGGCAACCCGGCCAGGGCAGCCTGCTGGAGCTGGCGGAAGCCTGCGGCCTGAACCCGGACTTCAGCTGCCGCGGCGGCAGCTGCGGCAGTTGCCGCGCCGTCCTGCTGGCGGGCCAGGCCACCTATCTGCAGCCGCCGGACTATCAAACCGCGCCGGGCGAAATCCTGCTGTGCTGCGCCTATCCGGCAGAAGGAACGGACAAGCTGGAAATCCGCCTGTAGCGACAGGACGTCTCGGCATGTCAGCGGTCTTTTATCGCGCAAATGTCTGACCCAGAGCCAACCATGCCTTAAAATACCGTCAACTGTTTTGGCTCCCATCCCGCCGCCGCGCGTGGCCAGGCCCCGAATGATAGACAATCCCAATATGCTGCTACTGGCGGTTTTTGAACGCGCCGCGCTGATGCTGATGGCGCTGTTCTTCCTCACCCGCATCCGGCCGTTCCAGGACCTGCTGCGCCAGCAGAAGCACAGCCCGGCGGAACTGGCCGGCGTCTCGCTGCTGTTCTGCCTGTTCGCCGTGTTCAGCACCTATACCGGCATTCCGGTGGACGGCTCGCTGGTCAATGTCCGCACCATCGCCATCCTGGCCGGCGGCATTCTGTTCGGCCCGTGGGTGGGCATCCCGGCCGGCATCGTCTCCGGCCTGCACCGCTATCTGATAGACATCCACGGCTATACCTCGCTGCCCTGCCTGATCTCCAGCATCTGCGCCGGCCTGCTGTCCACCTTCATTCATTTCCGCGCCGGCCGCAAGCGGCTGTGGCTGTACGGCGTGGCCGCCGGCGTCGCCTGCGAAAGCCTGACCATGGCCTTGATTCTATGGTTCACCGAGCCGGCCGTCGGCCATGCCATCGTCAGCCACATAGCCTATCCGATGATCACCGGCACCGTCTGCATCGGCCTGATCATCCGGCTGGTGCAGGACCTGGACGACGAGAAGGAACTGCTGGCCGCGCGCCAGGCCAAGCTGGCGCTGACCATCGCCAACCGCACCCTGCCCTACTTCCAGAACGTGGATCGCGATGCGCTGGTGGAGGTGTGCACGGTGATCCGCAACCACATCGGCGCCGACGCGGTGGCCATCACCGACACCCGCGACGTGCTGGCTTATGTGGGGCTGGGCAAGGACTATTACGAGCCGGCCGATCACTCGGCCATCGGCGAAATCACCCGCCGCGCGGTGCGCACGGATCAGATCATCATCGAGAATGATCTGCGCCAATACCGGGTGGCGGACTTCCACTCCGTCATCATCATTCCGCTGCGCGAAAACGGCCGCGTCACCGGCACGCTGAAGATTTTCTTCCGCCAGAGCGGCGGCATCACCGGCTCGCTGCGCGAACTGGCGGTGGGCCTGTCGCAGTTGATCTCCACCCAGATGGAAGCCTCGCGCATCAAGCAGTTGCAGGAGATGGCGCGCAAGGCGGAATTCACCGCGCTGCAAAGCAAGATCAACCCGCATTTCCTGTTCAACGCGCTGAACGCCATCTCGTCGCTGATCCGCATCCAGCCGACCGAAGCGCGGCAGCTGATCGCCAAACTGGCCGACTACCTGCGCTACAACCTGTCGCTGGGCGATACGCTGATCGACATCCAGGAGGAGCTGAAGCAGGTGCAAGACTACGTGGCGATCGAACAGGCGCGCTTCGGCAGCAAGCTATCCGTCGTATTCGATGTCGACGAGGTCCATGCGCGCGTGCCCAGCCTGCTGCTGCAACCCTTGGTGGAAAACGCCATCCTGCACGGCATCCAGCCGCGCAAGGAGCCGGGCGAGGTGCGCATCGCGGTGAAAAAGTGGGACGAACGCATCCATGTCTCGGTGCGCGATACCGGCTACGGCATCAGCCAGGAAGTGATAGACGGCATCGCCAGAGGCAAAGTGGAAAGCCGCAGCATAGGCCTGTCCAACGTCAACGAGCGCATCAAGCTGCTGTATGGCGAGGGCCTGCGGCTTACCCGGCTGGAACCGGGCACCGAAGTGAGTTTTGAGCTGCCGCTGGAGGAAGTCGCATGAAGGCGCTGATTGTGGAAGACGAATACCTGGCGCGTCAGGAACTGGCCTATTTGATACAGGAGCACAGCGCCATCGAGATCGCCGCCAGCGTCGAGGACGGGTTGGAAGCGTTCAAGTTCCTGCAGGAACAGGCCGTGGACGTGGTGTTTCTGGACATCAACATCCCATCCATCGACGGCCTGCTCTTAGCCAAGAACCTGCACAAAACGTCCAAGCCGCCGCGCATCGTCTTCGTCACCGCCTACAAGGAGTTCGCGGTGGAAGCGTTTGAAGTGGAAGCCTTCGACTACATCCTCAAGCCGTATAACGAGACGCGCATCATCAGCCTGCTGGCCAAGCTGGAAGCGCTGGAACAGGCGCCGCCGGCCGCGGCGCCGCACACAGCCGCGCCCCTCCCCGAATCCGCGCCGGTCAGCCGCACGGTGAACCTGGCCAAAGGCGACAGCATCATCGTCACGCCCTGCGACGACATCTATTACGTCGAGGCGGACGAAAAAGTGACTCTGGTCTATACCGCGCACGACCGCTATGTGATGGCGATGAGCATCAGTGAATTCGTATCGCGGCTGCCGGCCGACAGCTTCTTCCGCTGCCACCGCTCCTTCTGCGTCAACATCCACAAAATCCGTGAAATCGCGCCGTGGCTGAACAGCACCTACATCATCAAGCTATATGACCTGAAGGCGGAAATCCCGGTCAGCCGCAGCAATATCAAGGCCTTCCGGCAGCTGATGCACCTCTGATTGCAGTTCATTCCGCCGCGCCTGCATTTCATTCCCCGACTGCGCCACATCCATAAGCGCAGGCTTATAGTCATGCCAACAGTAATGACTTTAAGCGAGCAGCGCCATGAATGCCTCTCTCAATTCCATCCGCTACCGTACCCTGGCCGGCACCGTTCTCACCCAGTTCGCCCTCGGTTCCGTCTACACCTGGAGCCTGTTCAACGCCCAGCTGTCGCACAAGCTCTCCGAACCGGTCAGCCAAGTAGCGTTCGCCTTCGGCCTGCTGAGCCTGGCCCTGGCTGTCGCCTCTTCCCTGGCCGGCAAGCTGCAAGAACGCTTCGGCGTGCGCAAGGTCGCCATCGGCGCCGGCTTGCTGCTGGGGCTGGGCTTCTATCTGACCTCCCAAGCCAGCAATCTGGTGATGCTCTATCTGTGCGCCGGCCTGCTGGTGGGCTTTGCCGACGGCGCCGGCTATTTGATGTCGCTGTCCAACTGCGTGAAATGGTTCCCGGAACGCAAGGGCCTGATCTCGGCTTGCGCCATCGGCGCTTACGGCCTGGGCAGCCTGGGCTTCAAGTTCATCAATCTGGCGCTGCTGTCGCACTTCAGCCTGGAAGCCACTTTCCAGCTGTGGGGGCTGATCGCCATGGCCATGGTGCTGGCCGGCTCGCTGCTGATGACGGACGCGCCCAAGCAAGAAGCCGCTGCGCAATCGAACGGCAGCCGCGACTTCACGCTGGCCGAATCCATGCGCCAGCCGCAATACTGGATGCTGGCCATGATGTTCCTGACCGTGTGCATGAGCGGCCTGTATGTGATCGGCGTGGCCAAGGACATCGGCGAGAGCTTTGTCCACCTGCCGGCGCTGACCGCCGCCAATGCCGTCGCCGTGATCGCCGTGGCCAATCTGTCCGGCCGCCTGGTGCTGGGCGTGCTGTCCGACAAGATGCCGCGCATCCGCGTCATCACCCTTGCCCAGATCGCCGCCCTGGCCGGCATGCTGACCTTGCTGCTCGCGCCGCTGAACGCCACGCTGTTCTTCGCCGCCATCGCCTGCATCGCCTTCAGCTTCGGCGGCACCATCACCGTGTACCCGTCGCTGGTCAGCGATTTCTTCGGCCTGAACAATCTGACCAAGAACTACGGCGTGATCTACCTGGGCTTCGGCATCGGCAGCATCGTCGGCTCCATCGTGGCTTCCTTGTTCGGCGGCTTCCTCGCCACCTTCCACCTGATCCTGGCGCTGCTGATCGTGTCCCTGCTGTTTTCGCTGATCATCCGCCAGCCAGGCGCAGCGAAGGCCGCAGAAGAAAACTTCCACGCCGAGCCGCATCTGGGCAAGGCCTGATCCACCCGCCCGCAACGACAAAGCCCCCGACATCGGGGGCTTTTTGCATTGATGACGACCCATCCATGCAAGACCTGGTCTTGGAACCTTGACCAGCAAGGGAAACTGTCCCGCATTTCCATCCGCTTTGTTTACTGTCTTCCCATAAGCCTCGCATACGATTAGGATATGTATAATGTATATTATATTTATTTGTACTTATCTTAATCATATCAATCGAGACAAACATGCACCCCATCTATTCATTCAAGAGTTTTGCGGAACTGGAGATCTTCATCGATCAACTGGAAAGCGTTGGACAAATGGCTGGCGCCAAAGACCTCCAGCACAATTTCCTGTACGTTAACGCCAGCTATGCAGACTTCCATGGTTTGCCGCGGGAACAAATCATTGGCAAGAAGTCTGGGGACATGCCCAATGGCATTTCCGTTCTGTCCCAGCTCATGTATGAACAAGATCAAATGGTGCTGCTCCAGAAAAAAAAGATCATCATGGGAAGCATTCACCCTCATCGCAACGGCGATCCGCGCGCCTACAAGTTCCGCAAATACCCCGCCCTGCTAAACGGCAAAGATCCGCTTATTCTATTCACCGGCGAGGATTTGACTTGCGATACCACGTTCTGGAGCGACATTCTGTGGGGCATCGAACCGGCTTTCAAAGTGGAAAAATTAGTTGCGGCTTCCTATGCGCAGCTGCTGGAGTCCAAGGAACTCAAAATCCCGCTTAACGAAAATGAATTATCGGTCCTGACGCTGCTGCTCCGTGGCGTGCCGGTCAAGCGCATCGCCTCCATCTACGACCTATCCACGCGCACGGTTGAAAATAGAATAGAGTCTTTAAAAGATAAATTTGGCGCGCTGAACCAACAAAACCTGATTGATACCGCCAGGAAAATGGGGTACCAGTCAGTCATATCACGCGCCATATTCAAAGATCACATGACATACAACCTGCTGGTGGAGTGATATGAAAAACAGTAAAACGATTCTGATCATCCTGCTGTCCACCAGCATCTTCGGCTTTAATTACGTTGCGGCAAAAATCAGCGGAATCAAAATTGATCCCGCTGAGACAGCAATGCTGCGCGTCATGTTCGCAGCGCTGCCCGCCTGCTTGTTCTTGCGCGTCAAGCGCGCCGACTCTCCTTACGTCTTGCTGTATGGCCTGGCTTTTTCTCTGGGTCTTTTTCTGTTTTTCAAGGGATTGAAAACTGGCATCGATACCGGCATTTCATCGGTCATCATGCAAGCCGGCTCTCTCTTCACCGCGATTGGCGGGATAATGGTTCTCAAGGAAAAATGGAATAAGTTCAATATCATTGGGTGCCTGATCGCATCCGCGGGAATTTACTCTATTTCCAGAATCAAAGAGGGAGGCATCAATACCGCAGGCATCGCCTTGGTTTTAGGTTCCGCCTTTAGCTGGACTTTCGCCAATCTTGCGGTGAGGCTTTCCCGCACCGAACGCCCGATCAGCTTTGTCGCATGGGGCAGTCTGGTATCTGCCCTGTTTTTATTGCTGATCAACTTGAGCAATGGCATGACCATCATCCACACCATTGAACAGATCGACAAGCAAGCCTGGCTAGCCATCGCCTTCCAAGGGTACATTACCACATTGGTGGGATATGGATTGTGGACCCTATTGCTAAGCAATAATCAATTGATACTGAGCGCACCCAGCTACCTGCTGGTTCCAGCTTTTGCCCTGTTATTCTCTCATCTTGTACTAGGAGAGATCATAACCATGCAAAAAGTCTTCTTCTCGTGCATTGTCGTCACAGGCGTGATCATCAATGCCAGCGCGCCTCAGCTTGCCGAGTGGAGGCCTGCCAAAAAATCGCTGATTGTATCATGACCATTTAAAATAAATAAGGCGGTTTTCTCCCCTAGCTGGCATTGGGGAGAAAACTATAATGGTCGTATCGCCCTCTTTCATCACCGCATCGAGGCAGACATGACCAGCATGCACCTTCCCAAGCTGCAATGTTTCTTTGAAGACTTCATCCAAGGCGTCTCACAGCACATCAGCAATCAACTTGCGCCTTCGGAATGGCAACGGCTGCTAGCACTGGCGCAAAGCACGCCATCGCACGATCCCGAGCTGCAATTCGCCGCGTTCGACTCGATTGAAGGCCGCATCCGCCATTACGCGTATGAAGAACAGATTTCGCCACTGGAAATACTGTCGGCGCCATATTTTTATCAGCAACTGGAAATTATCGGCCGCATAGCAGAAAGCCCGCTCTGCTATTTCAGAGAAAGCGGCATCTATCTTTGGAGCCCCGCTCCCGATTGCGACTCGCTATGCTTTTGGCTCACCTATCCAGCCTACCCGCCGGGATGGCCGGACGATCACAATGGCCTGCTCCAGCCAACTGAGCCATGTCTTCAAGCGCCGCTTTTGATCATGTGAGAAAAGCAGGTTTTTCTTAAATTGCGCGTTTGGCCAGCCAGATATCCAGCTGCCGGGCAAAAGCCTGCCGATCCGCCTGGCTCAAGGGCGGCGGGCCTTCGGTCTGGATGCCGCTGGCGCGCAGATTGTCCATGAAGTCCCGCATCGTCAGCTGGGCGGCGATGGTCTCCTTGGAGAAGGCGTCGCCGCGCCAGTTCAACGCCTGCGCGCCCTTGGCCAACGCCTCGGACGCCAGCGGGATGTCGCCGGTAATCAGCAAGTCGGTCGGCTGGATGCGGCGGGCGATCTCGTTGTCGGCCACGTCGAAGCCCTTGGGCACCTGCAGCGCGCGGATATTCGGCGCCTTCGGCACCGTCAGCAGCTGGTTGGCGACGAACACCAGCTCCACGCCGGTGCGTTGCGCCGCGCGGCACAGCACTTCCCGTATCACCTTGGGACAGGCGTCGGCGTCTACCCAGATCGTCATCGCGTTTCTTTCTCTATCCATAGGCCGCCATGATACCCGCCCTTGTCCATGACGGGAGAAAGCGCTATGCTGCGCGCCCGCCAAAAATGCCAAGGAGATATCAAGTGATCAGCGTCGACATTGCTGGCACCCGTTTCAATCTGCGCGCCGCCGCCATCATCGAGCATGAAGGCAAGGTGCTGCTGCACCGCCTGATCCGCGACGAGTTCTGGACACTGCCCGGCGGACGCGTGGAGCCAGGCGAGCATGCCGCCGCCACAGTGGAGCGGGAAATGCGCGAAGAGCTGGACGAACAGGTGGCATGCGGCCCGCTGCTGCTGTTGGCCGAGAACTTCTTCAACTACCGCGGCAAGCCCAATCATGAAATCGGCCTGTATTTCGAGACCCTCCTCGCGGCAAACTCGACACTGCCGCTGCGCGCGTCTCCCTTCGTCGTCCACGATGCCGGCGCGCCGCTGGAATTTTTCTGGTTCGACCGCGAGCAGTTAGCTGACTTACGCGTGCTGCCTGTGGAAGTGAAAGACCTGCTGCTGAACGATAAGCGCAGCCTGCGCCACGTAGTCAACCGCGGCTAATCGCCCGGCCTCCCTTTACGGCGGCCATCATGTCGACATATTGACGCTTACGTAAACGTAAGAGATGATGCGCTCATCAGGCGACGCCAACCGCGCCCCACGATCAGAACGAGGAGAAACCCCATGTACAGCAGCCTGCGCTTCGCCTTCGGCGAGACTTACGACCTCCTGCGCGAATCGGTGCGCGACTTCGCCGAACGCGAAATCGCCCCGCGCGCCGCAGCCATCGACCAGGACAACCTGTTCCCGGCCGATCTGTGGCGCAAGTTCGGCGAGCTGGGCTTGCTCGGCATCACCGTCAGCGAGCAGTACGGCGGCGTGGACATGGGCTACCTCGCCCACATGATCGCGATGGAAGAAATCAGCCGCGCCAGCGCCTCGGTGGGCCTGTCTTACGGCGCGCACTCCAATCTGTGCGTCAACCAGATCTACAAGAACGGCAACGACGCGCAGCGCGCGAAATACCTGCCCAAGCTGGTCTCCGGCGAACACGTCGGCGCGCTGGCGATGTCCGAGCCGAACGCCGGCTCCGACGTGGTCAGCATGAAGCTGAAGGCCGACAAGACCGACGGCGGCTACCTGCTCAACGGCAGCAAGATGTGGATCACCAACGGCGGCGACGCCGACACCCTGGTGGTCTACGCCAAGACCGACGTCAACGCCGGCGCACGCGGCATCACCGCCTTCATCATTGAAAAGCGCTTCGCCGGCTTCAGCCACGGCAGCAAGCTGGACAAGCTGGGCATGCGCGGCTCCAACACCTACCCCATCTTCTTCGACAACTGTTTCGTGCCGGACGAGAACGTGCTGGGCGGCGAAGGCAACGGCGTGAAAGTGCTGATGAGCGGCCTGGATTACGAGCGCTCGGTGCTGGCGGCGGGTCCCCTGGGCATCATGCAGGCCAGCCTGGACATCGTGGTGCCCTACCTGAACGACCGCAGCCAGTTCGGCCAGCCCATCGGTGATTTCCAGCTGATGCAGGGCAAGCTGGCCGACATGTACGTCAAGCTGTCCGCCAGCCGCGCCTACGTCTACGCCGTGGGCCAGGCGCTGGACCGCGGCGAAACCGGCCGCCAGACCCGCAAGGACGCCGCCGGCGCCATCCTCTACGCGGCCGAAAACGCCACCCAGCTGGCGCTGGACGCCATCCAGTGCCTGGGCGGCAACGGCTACATCAACGAGTACGCCACCGGCCGCCTCCTGCGCGACGCCAAGCTGTACGAGATCGGCGCCGGCACCAGCGAAATCCGCCGCTGGCTGATCGGCCGCGAGTTGATGTCCGAGACCCGATAAGGCCTTTAAAAGACAGCCACGAAACCCACCAAAGAACACGAAAGAAAAACGAGCATCGTGCGTTTCCCATCTATCGAGAGCGTCGTTTTTCGTGTTTTTCGTGGGGTTCGTGGCAAAACAGAGGTTTAAAAATGCCCGTGCTTTCTTCCGGCAACGCCGCCGAACGCATCGTCCAGGCCCAGCTTGACGCCTACAACGCCCGAGACCTGGACGCCTTCGCCGCCTGCTACGCCGAGGACGTCAAGGTCTACCGCCTGCCATCGATGGCGCAGAGCCTATCCGGCCGCGCCGCGCTGGCCGACCATTACACCAGCAAGCGCTTCCATCTGCCCAAGCTGCACGCCGCGCTGCTGCACCGCATCGTGCAAGGCAGCCGCGTCATCGACCACGAGGACGTGACGCTGGACGGCGAAACCCGCTTTCGCGCCGTCGCCATCTACGACGTCAACGCCGATGGCCTGATCGCGGCTGTGTGGTTCGTCGACGCTGAATGACAAGGTAAAGGAACATGCCCATTCTCGAATCCAAGCTGTCGCCGCGCGCCGCGGACTTTGTCGCCAATGCCGACAAGATGCGCGCGTTGGTGGACGATCTGAAACAGAAAGTCGCCCAGGCGGCCTTGGGCGGCGGCGAAAAGGCCCGCGCCAAGCACACCGCGCGCGGCAAGCTGCTGCCGCGCGAGCGCATCGACCTGCTGCTGGACCCCGGCGCGCCTTTCCTGGAGCTATCCCAGCTGGCCGCCTACGGCATGTACGGCGGCGACGCGCCCGGCGCGGGCATGATAGCCGGCATCGGTCGCATCAGCGGCGTCGACTGCCTGATCATCGCCAACGACGCCACGGTCAAGGGCGGCACTTATTACCCGATGACGGTGAAAAAGCATTTGCGCGCGCAGGAAATCGCCCGCGACAACCGCTTGCCCTGCGTCTACCTGGTGGACTCCGGCGGCGCCTTCCTGCCGCTGCAGGACGAGGTGTTCCCGGACAAGGAGCACTTCGGCCGCATCTTCTACAACCAGGCCAATCTGTCCGCCGCCGGCATTCCGCAGATCGCGGTGGTGATGGGCAGCTGCACCGCCGGCGGCGCCTACGTCCCGGCGATGAGCGACGAAACCGTCATCGTCAAGGAACAAGGCACCATTTTTCTGGGCGGCCCGCCGCTGGTGCGCGCGGCCACCGGCGAGGTGGTCAGCGCCGAGGAACTGGGCGGCGGCGATGTGCACGCCAAGATCTCCGGCGTGGCCGACCACCTGGCCCAGAATGACGCCCACGCGCTGGCCATCGCTCGCCGCATCGTGTCGGACCTCAACTGGAAAAAACAGGGAGAGCTGGACCGCGCCGAGCCCAAGCCGCCGCGCTACGCCGCAGAAGAAATCTACGGCGTGATTCCGGCCGATCCGAAAAAGCCATTCGACGTGCGCGAGATCATCGCCCGGCTGGTGGACGATTCGGACTTCGACGAGTTCAAGCAGAACTACGGCACGACTTTGGTGACGGGCTTCGCCCGTTTGAATGGCTACCGCGTCGGCATCCTGGCCAACAACGGCATCCTGTTCTCCGAATCGGCGCTGAAGGGCGCGCACTTCGTGGAACTGTGCTGTCAGCGCGGCATCCCGCTGATCTTCCTGCAAAACATCACCGGCTTCATGGTGGGCAAGAAGTACGAGAACGGCGGCATCGCCAAGGACGGGGCCAAGCTGGTGACGGCGGTGGCCTGCGCCAAGGTGCCCAAGTTCACCGTGCTGATAGGCGGCAGCTTCGGCGCCGGCAACTACGGCATGTGCGGCCGCGCCTACTCGCCCCGCTTCCTGTGGATGTGGCCGAACAGCCGCATCTCGGTGATGGGCGGCGAGCAGGCCGCCGGCGTGCTGGCCCAGGTGAAAAAGGAACAACTGGGCGACGCCTTCACGCCAGAGCAGGAAGAAGCGCTGAAAGCGCCGGTGCGCCAGCAATACGAAGAGCAGGGCCACCCCTACTACGCCAGCGCCCGCTTGTGGGACGACGGCGTGATCGACCCGGCCCAGACCCGCGACGTACTGGCGCTGGCGCTGGACGCCGCGCTGTCGGCCCCGGTCGAAGCCACGCGCTTCGGCGTGTTCCGGATGTGAGGAGCGGATGATGAGCTACACCACGCTGCAAATCGAGCAAACCGGCAAGGTGGCCACCGTCTGGCTGAATCGGCCGGAGCTGCACAACGCGCTGAACGAGGTGCTGATCGCCGAGCTGACCGAGGCGATGCGCCAGCTGAATCGCAAGCAGGACGTGCGCGTGATCGTGCTGGCCGGCCGCGGCAAGAGCTTCTGCGCCGGCGCGGACCTGGACTGGATGCGCCGCGCCGCCGGCTACGGCGAGGCGGAAAACCTGGCCGACGCGCAAAAGCTGGCCGCCATGCTGAAGGCCGTCTACCGCAGCGCCAAGCCGGTGATCGCCCGCATCCACGGCGCGGCGATGGCCGGCGGCACCGGCCTCGCGGCCGTCTGCGACATCGCCATCGCCACCGACGCCGCCAAGTTCGCGCTGACCGAGGTGCGGCTGGGCCTGATCCCGGCCACCATCGGCCCCTACGTCGCCGACGCGATAGGCTGGCGCCAGGCCCGACGCTATTTCCTGTCCGCCGAGCGCATCACCGCCGGCACCGCGCTGAAGCTGGGCCTGATCCACGAATTGGTCAGCGACGAGCTGCTGGACGCGCGCGTAGCCGAGATCGCCGAGGAACTGGCCAAAGGCGCGCCCGGCGCGCTGCGCGAGGCCAAGCTGCTGCTGGCCGAACTGCGCGAAGGCTCGCCGTGGGACGACCAGCTGCTGGAGCGCACCGCCGGCCGCATCGCCGCCATTCGCGCCGGCGATGAAGCGCGCGAGGGGCTGGCGTCGTTCTTCGAAAAACGCCCACCTAACTGGCTATGAACTTTTAGCCACGAAATCCACGAAAGAACACAAAAAATGGCACACCGACCGGTTCCACAGGCAGCTGCAGATCGCCCGTGTCGTTTCGTGGTTTTCGTGGCAAAACCCAGGTTGAAAATCATGTTCAATAAAATCCTGATCGCCAACCGCGGCGACCAGCAGCCGCAAGGCTGCGCAGCTGCGCAGCAAAATCCCCTGACGGCGCGCGCGCGCCGAGGCGGTTTCGCCGCGGGAGACCGCCATGTTCAATAAGATATTGATCGCCAACCGCGGCGAAATCGCCTGCCGCGTCATCAAGACCGCCCGCGCCCTGGGCATCGCCACCGTCGCCGTCTACTCCGACGCCGACGCCGGCGCCCGCTTCGTCAAGCTGGCCGACGAGGCCTACCGCCTGGGCCCGGCCCCGGCCGCCGAATCCTATCTGCGCGCCGACCTGATCCTGGCCATCGCCCAGCAGAGCGGCGCCCAGGCAGTGCATCCCGGCTACGGCTTCCTGTCGGAGAACGAAGATTTTGCCGCCGCCTGCGAAGCCGCCGGCATCGCCTTCATCGGCCCGCCGGCCTCGGCCATCGCGGCGATGGGCAGCAAGTCCGCCGCCAAGGCGCTGATGGAGAAAGCCGGCGTACCGCTGGTGCCCGGCTACCACGGCGACGAGCAGGACCCGGCGCTGCTGCAAAAGCAGGCCGACGCCATCGGCTACCCGGTTTTGATCAAAGCCAGCGCCGGCGGCGGGGGCAAAGGCATGCGCATTGTCGAGAAGAGCGAAGACTTCGCCGCCGCCCTCGCCTCCTGCCAGCGCGAAGCGCGCGCCAGCTTCGGCGACGACAAGGTATTGGTCGAGAAATACCTGACCCGCCCCCGCCACGTGGAAATCCAGGTATTTGCCGACAAGCATGGCGGCTGCGTCTACCTGTTCGAACGCGACTGCTCGGTGCAGCGTCGCCACCAGAAAGTATTGGAAGAAGCCCCGGCTCCCCACCTGCCGCAGGCCACCCGCGAAGCGATGGGCCAGGCGGCGGTGGCCGCCGCGCGCGCGGTCGGCTATGTCGGCGCCGGCACCGTCGAGTTCATCATGGACGTGGATACGGGCAAGTTCTACTTCATGGAAATGAACACCCGGCTGCAAGTCGAGCACCCGGTGACGGAAATGATCAGCGGCCAGGACCTGGTAGCTTGGCAGCTGGCCGTGGCCGCCGGCGGCGAACTGCCGCTCAAGCAGGAACAGCTGGCGATGCGCGGCCACGCCATCGAGGCGCGCATCTACGCCGAAGACCCTGACAAGGGCTTCCTGCCGTCCACCGGCACGCTGGTGCATCTGGCGACGCCGGCCGAATCCGCCAATGTGCGCATCGACACCGGCGTCGAGCAGGGCGACGCCATCTCGCCGTTCTATGACCCGATGATCGCCAAGCTGATCGTCTGGGGCGAGACCCGCGAGGCCGCGCTCAGGCAGATGGACGCCGCGCTGGCGCAGTACCAGATCGTCGGCCTGTCCAGCAATGTGTCCTTCCTGCGCCGCATCGTGAACCATCCCAGCTTCGCCGGCGGCCAGGTCGACACCGGCCTGATCGCGCGCCACCACGACGCGCTGCTGCCGCCGCCCGCCGCGCCGACCGCCAGGCAGCTGGCCTTGCTGGCGCTGGCCGAAGCCTTGGAGGATCAAGCCTGCTACCCAGCCCCCGCCGGCTGGAGATTGAACGGCGCGCTGACCCGCCGCCTCGCTTTCCTATTGAATGATCAAAACTACGAGGCGTCATTGCAGCACCATGGCGACGGCTTCATTGTCCATGCCGGCGGCGCATCGCTCCCCGCCCGCGCCAGCCTGAGGAACTCGCAGCTGGAAGCGGTGCTGGACGGCGTCAGCATCAAGGCCACCGTAGTGCGCCACGGCGCGCAGCGGGCTCTGTTCGACGGCGGCGAACGTCTGACCGTGGAACGGGTCGATCCCTATGCCTACACCGAGACCGGCGTGCACGGCGAAACCCACCTTAAGGCGCCGATGCCGGGCCGGGTGGTGGCGCTGTTGGCCGAGATCGGCAAGAAGGTGGCCAAGGGTTCGCCGCTGTTGATCCTGGAAGCGATGAAGATGGAACACACCATCACCGCCCCCGGCGACGGCATCGTTCAGGACTTTTATTTCGCCGCAGGGGAACAAGTCAACGATGGTGACGAACTGGTCGACTTTGCCGCAGAATGACCAAGTCATAAAACCAGCAAAAGGACGCGCTATGCACATCGCCTTGGAAAACATCCGCAAACTGCAGCACAACGGCCAGCCGGAGCAAGCGCTGCAACAGGCTCAGGAGCTGCTGCGCCAGCAACCGCAGCATGCCGATCTGCATTATCTGGCCGCCAGCCTGCACGATGGACGCGGCGAAGAAGCCGCCGCCATCCCGCATTATCTGCAGGCGTTGGAGCTGGGCCTCAGCGGCCACGACGCCGCCAGCGCCTGGCTGGGACTGGGCAGCAGCTACCGCGCGCTGGGCCAATATCGCGAGGCCGAGATGGCGCTGCGCGAAGGCCTGCATCATTTTCCTGAGGACCAGGCGCTGAAAACCTTCCTGGCGATGACGCTTTACAACTGCGGCCGCCACAAGGAAGCCGCCGAAAAACTGCTGACCTTGCTGGCGCAGACCAGCGCCGACGAGAACATTCGCCGCTACCAGCAGGCCATCCGCTTCTACGCCCAGGATCTGGACAAAACCTGGTAAGCCCGCCCCACTCCGGAGGACGCAAGGATGGATCCCATCATCATCGACCACCCCGGCCTGGCGCTAGCCGGCTACAGCATCGCCACCGGCAAGGCCGGCGACGATAATCTGCGGCAAATACCCGTGTTCTGGGACGAGTATTTCACCCGGCTGCGCCAGCCATTGCTGGATGCGCTGCAACTCGCCTACGCCCCGCAATACGGCGTGGTCTGCGATTTCGACCCGGCGACAGAGCGCTTCCGCTACCTGATAGCCATGCCGTGCCCGGACGAGCGCGCCCTGCCGCCGGGCTGCGAACGCCGCCGCATCGCGCCGGCCAAGTACGCCGTGTTCACCACGCCGCCGGCCAGCCCTGCCGACTTCGGCCAAGCCATCGTTCAGACCTGGCGGCACATCTATCAGGACTGGCTGCCCGCTTCCGCCAAATGGGAACACGCCGCCGGCGAGACTTTCGAACGCTACGACGAGCGCTGCGAGCCGGAGCGGACACAGCTGCAGATGGACATCTACATCCCGGTACAGCCGCGCCAGCGCTGAAGGAAAGTCATGCAAAGCGTCAAGATAGTCGAAGTCGGCCCGCGCGACGGGCTGCAGAACGAAAAGCGGCCGCTGGACACCGCCGTCAAGCTGAAACTGATCCGCCGCCTGGCCGACAGCGGCCTGCTCAGCATAGAGGCCGGCGCCTTCGTGTCGCCCAAGTGGGTGCCGCAAATGGCCGGCAGCGCCGAAGTGCTGGCCGGACTGGACTTGGACGGCCCCATCGCCTACCCGGTGCTGGTGCCCAACGACAAGGGGCTGGACGCGGCACTGGAAGCCGGCGCGCGCGAGATCGCCGTGTTCGGCGCCGCCAGCGAGAGCTTCAGCCAGAAAAACATCAACGCCAGCATCGCAGAAAGCCTGCAGCGCTTTGAAAGCGTGACGCGGCGCGCGCTGGACGCCGGCATCAAGGTCCGCGGTTATGTTTCCTGCGTGGTGGGCTGCCCGTATGAAGGCAAGATCGCCCCGCAAAAAGTGGCGGACGTGGCCAAGGCCCTGTCCGATCTGGGCTGCTATGAGATTTCGCTGGGCGATACCATAGGGGTGGGCACGCCGGCCTCGGTGCGCGAGATGCTGGACGCGGTGCTCGACGCCTTGCAGGCCAAACAGCTGGCCGGCCATTTCCACGACACCTATGGCATGGCCATCGCCAATATCCGCGCCGCGCTGGACTCAGGCCTGCGGGTATTCGACGCCTCCGTCGCCGGCCTGGGCGGCTGCCCCTACGCCAAAGGCGCTTCCGGCAACGTGGCGACGGAAGACGTGGCGTACCTGCTGCACGGCGAGGGCTACCACACTGGCATCGATCTGACTAAACTGGTGAACGCTGCCTGGTATATTGCCGACGCGCTGGGCAAAGCCCCCGCCTCCAAGCTGGCGCACGCGCTCGGCCGCCAGAGCTGAACAAACCGGCATGCCCGCCCACCTCAAAATCAATAATGACGGGCCGCGCCACAGGAGAAACCATGCAAGCAAGCAATACCCCGATCTGGACCCCGTCGGCCGAACGGCTGGCGGGCTGCCACCTCACCGCCTTCACCCGCCTGGCCGAAACCGCCTGGGGCCGCCCACTGCCCGACTACCACAGCCTGTGGCGCGCCAGCGTGGACGATCCCGGCCGTTTCTGGTCGCTGGTCTGGGATTACTGCGGCGTGGTCGGCGACAAGGGCGGCGTGGCGCTGGTCCAAGGCGAGGACATCCGCGCCGCCCGCTTTTTTCCGGAGGCGCGGCTCAATTACGCGGAAAACCTGCTGCGCCGCAACGACGACACGCTGGCCGTGGTGTTCCGCGGCGAGGACAAGATCGAAACCAAACTCACCTGGCGCGAGCTGAACCAACTGGTCTCGCGTCTGCAGCAAGCCATGCGCGCGGGCGGCATCCAGCCAGGCGACCGCGTGGCCGGCTTCATGCCGAATATGCCGGAAACCCTGGCGGCCATGCTGGCAGCCAGCAGCCTGGGCGCGGTGTGGACCAGCGGCTCGCCGGACTTCGGTCTGGACGGCGCGCTGGACCGCTTCGGCCAAACCGAACCCAAGCTGCTGTTCTGCCCGGACGGCTACTGGTACAACGGCAAGGCGGTGGACATCCGCGGCAAAATGATCCAGCTGGCCGAACAGCTCCCCAGCGTCGGCCGCGTGGTGGTGGTGCCGTATATCGGCGATGGCGAAAACTTCGCCGCCGCGGTGCCCAAGGCGAAAACGCTGGCGCATTTCCTGGCTGCTTACGACGCCCGCCCGGTTGAATACGAACGGCTGCCGTTCAACCACCCGCTGTTCATCCTGTACTCCAGCGGCACCACCGGCAAACCCAAATGCATCGTGCACGGCGCGGGCGGCACCCTGCTGCAGCACATGAAAGAACACCAGCTGCATGCCGATATCCACGCCGGCGACCACTTCTTCTACTTCACCACCTGCGGCTGGATGATGTGGAACTGGCTGATGAGCGGCCTGGCATCCGGCGCGGCGCTGATGCTGTACGACGGCTCGCCGTTTGCCGACGAAGGCCGCGTGCAGTGGGACTATGCCGCCGAGCATGGCTTCACCCATTTCGGCACCTCGGCCAAATACATAGACAGCCTGCGCAAGACCAGCATCGTGCCGGCGCGCGACTGGCAGCTGCCGCGGCTGCGCTCGCTGTTCTCCACCGGCTCGCCGCTGGTGGCGGAAAGCTACGACTGGGTCTACGCCAACGTCAAGCCGGACCTGAACCTGGCTTCCATTTCCGGCGGCACCGATATCGTCTCCTGCTTCGCCCTGGGCGCCCCCACGCTGCCGGTTTACCGCGGCGAGCTGCAATGCCGCGGCCTCGGCATGGCGGTGGACATCTTCGATGAGCTGGGCCGGCCGATCTGGCAGGAAAAAGGCGAACTGGTCTGCACCAAGCCCTTCCCGTCCATGCCGATAGGCTTCTGGAGTGACCCGAGCGGCGAAAAATACCACCAAGCCTACTTCGGCCGCTTCCCCGGCATCTGGTGCCATGGCGACTACGCCGAAATCACCGCCCATGGCGGCGTGATCATCTACGGCCGCTCCGACGCGGTGCTGAATCCCGGCGGCGTGCGCATCGGCACCGCCGAGATCTACCGCCAGGTGGAAGCCTTTCCGGAAATCCTGGAAAGCCTGGCAGTGGGCCAGTTATGGCAGGACGATGAACGCGTGGTGTTGTTTGTCAAACTGCGGGAAGGCGTGGCCTTGGACGAAGACCTGATCAGCCGCGTCAAGACGCAAATCAAAAGCGGCGCCAGTCCCCGCCACGTCCCCGCCCGCATCATCGCCGTGGCCGACATCCCCAAGACCGTCAGCGGCAAGATCGTGGAACTGGCGGTCAAGAACATCATCCACGGCCGCCCGGTCAGCAACGTCAGCGCATTGGCCAATCCGGAGGCCTTGAAGCTGTTCGAGAATCTGAAGGAGCTGGACGAGTAAGCCTTTCAAATCGGCCTGAGCAAACGAGGGCTTTTGTCCTCGTTTTTTTTACGCGGGCAACGGATATATCGACTCCAAAACGCCAAATTCCAAAACCTGAAAACGGCATGGCGATGGCCGCTCCGACACAATATACGGAGGTTTCCACCCATAAATGCGGCGAACTGAATTATCATGAAAAGAAGGGCAAGGTGATTTCCGAGTCGCAACAGGCGCTGAAATACCCATAATATTCACCAACAGTACAAGAAAGCGGAAAGCGGCGGTTTTCGGAGCGGATAAACATGTTGAGTCGGCACCAGCGCAGCTGGGGTATGGAACATTGGGCGGCTTATCTGAAAGACAGGGATATACCTGTGCTCTCCGCGACCCGTGATTTTTTCCAGTCGCTGAAATCCCAAGGCCAGGACGCGCCGGAATTCGCGCCCAAAGAACTCGCCGAAAGGGTGCAAGACGATCCGTATCTGGCTCTCAAATTACTGATAGAGGCTGAACGGCATCGTTCCAGGCGGCTAGGCAAAGAAACCACTACCCCGCTGGCGACCATCCTCCAGCTGGGCAGCGATGAATTGTATACTCTGATCGCCCATAGCCCGGTGGTGGAAGTGGATCACCCTGGCTGGAGAAACGCGGTTTCAACCGCCGTCATGGCGTCCGGCATTGCCCGGGCGTGGTCGAATTTCCGCTCAGACACCTCGCCCGAAGAAATTTCCCTGGCCACGCTCCTTTCCGAAACAGGCGAATTGCTGCTCTGGCATTTCGCGCCGGAATTGCCGATAGAGGCTATCGCGGAGTTCGAAGCCGGACGCGCCGGCAGAACAGGCCTTGCCCA
Source organism: Chromobacterium sp. CCUG 76385 (assembly GCF_059916625.1). Taxonomy (NCBI): domain Bacteria; kingdom Pseudomonadati; phylum Pseudomonadota; class Betaproteobacteria; order Neisseriales; family Chromobacteriaceae; genus Chromobacterium; species Chromobacterium sp. CCUG 76385. The sequence continues at coordinate 254,859 of NZ_JAUCGU010000002.1, read as the reverse complement.
GTTGAACACCGCGGGATTCACGTTCCGGCAGCTGACCCTGCAGCTGGCGGATGTCTGGCAACTACCGCAAATGATCAGCCAGCTTATCCGGGGAGTAGACAAGCCGCGCACGCATATCGCGCAAATCGCCATCGACTGCGCGCGGCATCTGATGCAAAACCCGGACAATCCCGCCCTGCCTTCCGACATCGGCAACATCGCCCAATACCTCCCAGGCGTCGCCAAAGAGAAACTGATCTCGGTCCTGCCACTTTCCGAAACTCAGCAAGCCCATCTTCTTGCCCATCTGCCAGAGCCATGACCCGACGTCCGTGCTCGCCACGGGATAAGGGGGCACGCGGACGGCATGCGCGCCGCCTCCATGCCTGCGCCGCTCTCCCAAAGACAAAAAGCCGCCTCTGCATGCAGAGACGGCTTGGCTCCAACCCATGGCCATTAATTGGATGGTTGCGTCGGCGGCAAACGCTGCAGCAAGGCAAAAGTCATATTGTCCTCACGCGGACGGTGGCCGGTCCATAGCACCTGCCACCCCGGCTCGGCCATGCCTTGTTGCCTGTCGCGAACGACCAACCAGTAATCGCACGGCGGCGTTTCGCCTGCCGGGAATGGCAGCAAATCCATACCGGCGTAGTAGCGCCAGCTGATCAGGGCCAAGCTATTATGGCTCTCCGTGGCAACGCACGACACCCCGCCAGCCGGCAGCTTGCGCAACATGCTCTGCACCACCGGGCGGTAACTCTTGGCGGCGTCAAACCAGGGCAGCCACAAAGTCATGCCCAGACCCCACAGCAGGGTCAGGCCTGCGGCCCAGTTGGTGATGGCCTGGCGGCCGCGCAAATGGGGGCGGGTCAGCGCCCACAGCCAGACCAGCGTGGCCACCAGCGCGCCCACCGCATGCCACCATGACACATGCGGCTGGTAGAACGGACTGAAATACTGGGCGCGTCCGGCCAAGCCGGCCGGCCAGCCGTAGTTCATCGCCGCCCAGCCCAGCCATACCAAAAGACCGAACAGCCCGAAGGTCATCAGCGCGAACCAATTCAGGAAGGCCGCCGCGCCGCGGCGCAGCGTATCCAGCTCCACTGCCGCCAGGATGGACAGCGGCAATAGCAACGGCATGGCGTCGGTAATGCTGGCGCGGTCGGACAGCGTCAGCAACAGCGCGATCATCAAGGCGAACAGCAGCGGCAGCTGCAGCTTGGGCGCGAGCGGCTGACGCTGGCGGTACAGGGTCCACAAGGCCAGCGGCCAAGCCGGGAAGGCGAACCACAACACGTTGACGGTGTAGTAGCCGAAATCGTGGAACATCCTGATGTGCTTGAAGCCGCTGGTCTGGCCCAAGCAGTAATTGGCCCACCAATCGGCGAAGACGGCTGGGTACTCGCGCAACAGCAACATCGGCCATACCAGGATGGCGGGCAGCGCCACCATCAGCGCCAGCAGTAGCGTCAGCGCATAGTTCTTGCAGCGCCAGGCGCTGAACGCCGGCAACATCAGCGCGGTCAGCCAGATCAGCATCAGGTCGGTGAGACTGCCGCCCAGGAAGGTGGCGACACTGGCAGCGCCGAGCAGCGCGCCGGCCAGGCCTGGCGAGCGCAGCGTCAGCGACAAGGCGTAGAAGGCGGCGGCAAAACCGGTAAAACTGACAATGACCGGCGTCAGTTGGTGGCCGGATTCGACCAAACCCAGGCAGCCGATCAGGATCATCACCACGCTGCGTCCATGGCGGCGGCCTATCAGGTCGCGGCCGGCCATGCCCGCCAGCAACAAGGCCAGCGCCATCAACAGCGGCGTGGACAGGCGGGCGGCGTCATGCGCCGGCAGCAGCCATGGCGAAAACAGCTTGACGCAGCCGGCAGCCAGCCAATAGTACAGCGGCGGATTCTCCAGATACGGCGCGCCCTGCAGCGTCGGCAACAGCCAGTTGCCGCTGTGCAGCATGCCTTGGACAACCGCCAGCACATACGGCTCGTCCGGCTTCCACGGGTCGTGCCCCAGAATACCCGGCCACAGCCAGATGAAGCACAGCAGGAGCAGCACCCAGGGTTTTTCGGTCGGCTTGGCCAGTTGGCTGGCCTGAGCGGAATAAGTGAGCATGTTTAATTCAAATCGGTTTTGTGCGGCCAAGGGCCGTCGACTTCGCGCAGTTGAAGCAAGCTTATCGCTTCTAGCCGTGCCCATGCCACTGCCTATCGGCACATCCGCACCGCATGCAGCCTGGCATGGATAAAGAGCCATGGCGGAGACAATCGTTCACATCACGCATGGAGCCATCGCACCATTTTCCTCCGCGCAGCAAAAAAGGCAGCCGGGGCTGCCTTTTTTTCCAGATACGGCGTAGCGCTTAGCGCTTGAAGAAGCTGCCGAACTTCTGGTTGAACTTGTCCACACGACCAGCGGTGTCCACGATCTTTTGCTTGCCGGTGTAGAACGGGTGGCAGCTGGAGCACACTTCGATGGAGAAGGCGTCCTTGGACATGGTGGACTTGGTTACGAACTGGTTGCCGCAGGAGCAGGTAACGGACAGTTCTTTGTAGTTCGGGTGAATATCGGTTTTCATCTCTCTACCTTTCTAATCGGGTACAGGGGTTTTGCCTGTACTGCTTGCTAAACGCGGCATTATCCGCCGTTTGCCCGCCCTTGACAAGCCAAGCGGGGCAAATAACGGTCAGGCGCGGCGCCAGGTGGTGCCGGCGGCGCTGTCTTCCAGCACGATGCCCTTGGCGGTCAGTTCGTCGCGGATGCGGTCGGACTCGGCCCAGTTCTTGGCCGCGCGCGCGTCCTTGCGGGCCTGGATCAGCGCTTCCACCTGCTCGGCCGACAGTTCGCCCTCGCTGACGCCGCCCTTCAGGAAGGCGTCCGGATCGCGCGTGAGCAGGCCGAGCACCCCTGCCAGATCCTTCAGCAGCCTTGCCTGTTGCGGATCGCGGCTCTTGTTGACTTCGCCTGCCAAGTCAAACAGCACGGCCACGGCTTCGGAAGAATTGAAGTCATCGTCCATCGCCGCCTTGAAGCGGGCGGCGTAGGCATTGTTCCAATCAATGCCCTGCGACGCCGGCAAGTCGATGCCGCGCAGCGCGGTATACAGACGGGTCAGGCCCTGCTTGGCGTCGTTCAGAATGCTGTCGGTGTAGTTGACCGGGCTGCGGTAGTGGCTGCGCACGATGAAGAAGCGGATCACTTCGCCGTCGAAGTGCTGCAGCACATCGCGGATGGTGAAGAAATTGCCCAGGCTCTTGGACATTTTCTCGCCGTCTACATTGATGAAGCCGTTGTGCAGCCAGTAATTGACGTACTGATGGCCGTGTGCGCCCTCGGACTGGGCGATTTCGTTTTCATGGTGCGGGAACTGCAGGTCTTCGCCGCCGCCGTGGATGTCGAAATGCTCGCCCAAATGGTGGCAGCTCATCACCGAGCACTCGATGTGCCAGCCCGGGCGGCCCTTGCCCCACGGGCTGTCCCACGACGGCTCGCCCGGCTTGGCAGCCTTCCACAGCACGAAGTCCAGCGGATCGCGCTTGTTCGGGTCCACTTCCACGCGCTCGCCGGCGCGCAGCTTGTCCAACGTGCGGCCGGACAGCTTGCCGTAGCCTTCAAACTCACGCACCGCGTAGTAAACGTCGCCATTGGCGGCCGGATAGGCCTTGCCCTTGGCGATCAGCTGTTCGATCAGCGCGATCATGCCGCCGACGTGATGCGTGGCGCGCGGTTCGAAAGTGGGCGGCAGCAGGCCCAGCGCGGCGGCATCCTGGTGCATGTCGGCGATGGTTTCTTCCACCAGCTGCTCCGGCGTGATGCCGCGCTCCAACGCGCGCTTGATGATCTTGTCTTCGATGTCGGTGATGTTGCGCACATAGGTGACGTCGTAGCCGGAGGCTTTCAGCCAGCGGTAGATCACATCGAAGGCGGCCAGCATGCGCGCGTGGCCGATGTGACAGAGGTCGTAGACGGTCATGCCGCAGACGTACATGCGCACTTTGCCGGGTTCGATGGGTTTGAACGCTTCCTTCTGGCGGGTCAGTGTGTTGTACAAGCTGAGCATGTCTGAAACCTATTGTGATCGGTCAAAAAGACGATGATTGTAACAGATGCGCGGCGCGCGCTGCAGCCGCAAAGCAAAACCGCCGGCAAAGCCGGCGGTTGGCAACATCAAACTGCCTTATACCTTGGGCCAGGCGATGGGGCGGTAGTCCGGCAGACCATCCTTGAACGGCGGAATGCGCTCGCCCTCCATCAGCGGCTTGACGTAATCCAGGAAGGCCTGGGTGACGCTGAAGCCATCCTCGCCGATGAATTCCGGCGGCAGCCGCTTTTCCTTGTCACCCACTGCCGATAGCGGCACTTCGGCCACGTCCCAACAGTAAGGATGGTCGTTCAGGCGCTTGATGCCGGCCATCAAGCCGGTTTTGCCGGCGAGCAGCCACTCTACCGCGCGCTCGCCCATGACATAGGCCTGCCGGACGTCGGTAGTGGAAGCCAGGTGGCCGCCGGCGCGCTGCAGATAATCCACTTGCGCCACGTGGGCGGAAATGCCGCGCTCGCGCAGGATCAGTTGCGCCAGCCAGTGTCCGGCGCCGCCCAGTTGCTCGTGGCCGTAGGTTTCAGACTTCTTGGCTTCGGCGACAAAACGGCCGTCCTTGCCGGTGATGCCCTCGGCCACCGCGATGGCGCACTGGCCATACTTGGCCAGACTGGCATCCAGCGCGGCCAGGAAGCGCTGTTCGTCGAACGGCACCTCCGGCAGCAACAACAGATGCGGCGCTTCCTGCGGGCTGCGCGAAGACGCGGCGCAGGCGGCGGCCAGCCAGCCGGTGTGGCGGCCCATGGTTTCCATGATGAAGACGCGGCCCCAGCCCATGCTGGTCATGTCCAGGCCCACCTCGCGCATGGCGCTGGCCAGGAACTTGGCGGACGAGCCGTAGCCCGGGCTGTTGTCGGTGCCGACCAAGTCGTTGTCTATGGTTTTGGGCACGCCGATCACGCCCAGCTTGTAGCCGGTATGCTTTTCAAAATCGACCAGCCGCTCGGCGCAGCCCAGCGAACCGTTGCCGCCATTGATCAGCAAATAGTGGATGTCGTGCTTGGCCAGCACATCGCGCAGGCGCAGCCAGTCTTCCGGCGCTTCTTCGAACGTGCCTATCATGCGGCGGCTGACGCCGAAGCTGCCGCCGGGCATGAAGGCCAATTGCGCGATGGCGGTGTCGGATACGCCGTCGGTATCGCACAGGCGCCCTTCCAGCAGGCCCGCCAGTCCGTCAAAGGCGGCATACAGGGACAGGCCCAGACGGCGCGCGGTCTCGATGGCGCCCTGGGCGGAAGCGTTCAGAACGGCGGTGGGTCCGCCGGATTGCAGATATACGGCTCTTGGCTTGGTCATGATCGCAACCTGAAATAGTGGACAGTCCGGGCAGCGCAAGACCAGACAGCCTGCCTACGCTGCTAACACCACCACCATACCACCGGCGCGAGAGTCGCCTCAAGCCGGTTAGCCGCGACAAGAAATGCTTCCTTGACCGGCGGCAAACCGGCGCAAAAGTAGCGTCGGCACTACACACGCAAACGGCCCCGTCGACAGGAAAAGGAAAGCCCCGCCAAGGCGGGGCCGCATGGGTGATCTCAAGCTCGCAGACTTAACGCCGCCGCACCGCGTCGCCCGGCGCGTAGCGGGCCGCCTGGATGGGAGAATGCTGGGCGACAAAGTCCTTCAGGATTTCGGCATCGACAAAGCCGGTATTGACGTAGCCCGGGTGCTGATTCAGCTTGGGATAACCGTCGCCGCCCGCCGCCATAAAGCTGTTGATCGCCATGCGGTAGGTCTTGGACGGATCAATCGGCTGGCCGCCTATCAGCGCCTGTTGCAGCTCGCCTCCCTCTATCCTGAGCTTCACGCCGGCAAACTGGGCGAAGGCGCCGGCGCCCGGCGTCATCCTGGCAGCGGCCTTCAGGTAATCCAGCGCCTCGCTGCCAAGCAGGTCGACATACACCAGCGTGCTGCCGAACGGGAACACCTTGAGCACGTCGCGGTAGCTGACCGGGCCGGCCGGCAGCGAATCGCGGATGCCGCCGGAATTGATCACCGCGAAGTCGGCTTTGGTCTTGTCCATCATGGCCATGCCGACGAACACGCCCAGATTGGTGGGGTGGCTGCGCACCACCGCGCGGTCGCCCTCCAGCCTGGCCGACAGCTCGCCCACCTTGACGCCCAGCTCTTGCTGGCCTTTATCCTGGTAAGCCTTGAGGAAGGTCCGGAGCTTGCCGTCCTCCGGAATCAGCTCGGTATACGGCACTTTTTCGGTCTTGCGATCCGCCGTGGCGACGGTTTTTTTCAGATTGACCGGAATCAACTGATACTTCACCAGCTTGAACTTGCCGTTGTTGAATTCGAAATCGGCGCGGCCGACATACTTGCCCCACTCGTGCGCCTGCACGATCCAGGCGCCGTTCTGGCGGTCCGGCGCGCAAGGCTGGCCCGGCACATAGGCGTCGTCGCGGACGTTTTCCGCCCTCATGCACACCGGGTTCTGGCTGTGGCCGCCGACGATCAGATCAATGCCCTTGACCGCGCGCGCCATCTCCACATCGCCCGGCGCGTTGACGCCATGCTGGCCGTCCGGATAGTGGCCCATATGTGTGGCGGCGATGACGATGTCGGCCTTCTGGCGCAAATCCGGCACCAGTTTGGCGGCCTCCGCGATCGGGCTCTTGAACTCGATGCCCTGAATTTGCGCCGGATTGACCATCTTGGCCGTATCGTCCGTGGTCAGGCCCAGCACCGCCACCTTGACCCCGCCCAGGTTGAAGATGGTGTAGGGATCGAACATCCGGTGGCCGTCCTGGTAGATATTGGCCGACAACATGGGGAAGCTGGCCCAGCCTCGCTGCTTCATCAGCACCGGCACCGGCTTGTCGAACTCGTGGTTGCCCACCGCCATCGCGTCGTAGCCGATGCGGCTCATCGCGCGGAAATCCGGCTCCGCGTCCTGCAGGTCGGACTCCGGCACGCCGGTATTGACGTCGCCGCCGGACAACAACAAGGTGTAGCCGCCCTCCGCCTTCACCTCGGCGCGCACCTTGTCCACCACCGTTTTCTGCGCCGCCAGGCCATACTCGCCGTCGGCGTTGGGCCAGAAGCGGCCGTGATGGTCGTTGGTGTGCAGGATGGTGATCTTGTAGGTCTTGTCGAGGTAGTTGTTCTTGCCAGGCGGCGTAGTGCAGGCGGTCAACAGACCCGCGGCCAGCAGCGACAGGGAAACGGACTTGAGCGCGATGTGCATTTTTTCTCCTTGTTCCGGGCGGCAGGCACAGCCGCCTTTGCACGCAAAAATGGCGAACCCGGAGGTTCGCCATTGATGGATGGCCAAACAGCTTACTTCCAGCTGTCCTTCAGGCCCACGGTGCGGTTGAACACCGCCTTGACGCCTGGCTGGTGCTCATAGCGGTCGGTCACGAAGTAACCCAAACGCTCGAACTGGAAGCGCGTTTCCGGCGCGGCCTGCAGCACCGAAGCCTCCACATAGGCCGGAACCAGCTTCAACGATTCCGGGTTCAGGAACTGGCGGAAGTCGACATATTCGCCATCCTCGCCGCGCACCGCATCGGGGCGCGACTCGGTGAACAGGCGATCATACCAGCGCACATCGGCCTGGATGGCATGCTCGGCCGATACCCAATGGATCACGCCCTTGACCTTGCGGCCTTCCGGATTCTTGCCCAGGGTATCGTGGTCGATCGAGCACTTCAGCTCGACGATCTCGCCATTGGCGTCCTTGACCACTTCCTCGCACTTGATCACGTAGGAGTAGCGCAGGCGCACTTCGCCGCCTGCGGTCAGGCGCTGCCACTTCGGCGGCGGCACTTCGGCGAAGTCGTCGCGTTCGATCCAGATCTCGCGGGCGATGGGCACGTCGCGCTCGCCGAACTCCGGATGATGCGGATGGAACGGCGCGCTGCGGCTGGCGGTGACGGCGGCGTCGTAGTTGGTCAGCGTCACTTTGATCGGGTTGACCACGGCCATCACGCGCGGCGAGTCGTTTTCCAGCGTCTCGCGCACCGCGCCTTCCAGGATGGTCATGTCGATGATGTTTTCGCTCTTCGACACGCCGATGCGCTGAGCGAACAGCTTGATGCCGGCCGGGCTGTAGCCGCGGCGGCGCATGCCGGCGATGGTGGGCATGCGCGGATCGTCCCAACCCGTCACCACGCCATCGTTCACCAGCGCCTGCAGCTTGCGCTTGGAGGTCAGCGCGTACAACAGCTCCAGACGCGAGAACTCGATCTGCTGCGGATGGTGATCGATGCTGATGTTGTCCAGCACCCAATCGTACAGCGGGCGGTGGTCCTCGAACTCCAGCGAGCACAGCGAGTGCGTGATGCCCTCGATGGCGTCGGAGATGCAATGGGTGTAGTCGTACATCGGGTAGATGCACCACTTGTCGCCGGTGCGGTGATGATGCACGCGGCGAATGCGGTAGATGGCCGGATCGCGCAGATTGATATTGGGCGAAGCCATATCGATCTTCAGACGCAGCGTCTTGCTGCCGTCCGGGAATTCGCCATTGCGCATCCGGGTGAACAGGTCCAGGTTCTCTTCCGGCGTGCGGTCGCGGTACGGGCTGTTCTTGCCCGGCTCGGTCAGGCTGCCGCGGTACTGGCGCATTTCCTCGGCGGACAGGTCATCCACGTAGGCTTTGCCGGCCTGGATCAGCTCGACGGCGTAATCGTACAGGCGGTCGAAGTAGTCCGAAGCGAAACGGACTTCGCCGTTCCACTTGAAGCCCAGCCAGCTGATGTCTTGCTTGAACGCCTCGACGAACTCGTCCGACTCTTTCTCCGGATTAGTGTCGTCCATGCGCAGATTGCACTGGCCCTGGTAATCCTCAGCCAGGCCGAAGTTGATGCAGATGGCCTTGGCGTGGCCGATGTGGGCGAAGCCGTTCGGCTCTGGCGGGAAGCGCGTCACCACCGAGCTGCGGCGGCCCGTGGCCAGGTCCTCGTCGATGATGCTGCGAATGAAGTTGTTGACAACCGGCGCGTTGTTTTCCGTGCTCATGTTCTGGCTGTGGGTAAGGATAGCGAATCGGCCATTGTAACCGATTTTTCCAGCATTTTCCGCGAGCGGGCGGATTCGCGTCATTTGCCGGCCAAGCCCGCCTTCGCGGGCTCAAACCAATAGACTCGGGCGGCACCCCTTCCACACGCTCACGCCAATGCGCAATCCTTGGCCATAAAGCGGCCCAATGACTGCAACTGCCGCCCTTCCGCATCGAAATTGTCATCGGCCAGATAGGCTTCGTAGGCCTGGCAAAGACCATCCCATTCGCCGTCCAGCATCGAGAACAGCAGCGTATCTCGATTGCGCCCCTTCACCACCATGGCCTGGCGCAGCATGCCTTCAAATTGAAAACCCAAACGGCGCGCGGCCTTGACGGACGCGGCGTTGCGGGCGTCGCAACGCCATTCGCAGCGGCGATAGCCCAATTCAAAAGCGGTTTTCAGCAATAAGTACATGGCCTCGCTCGCCATGCGGGTTTGACGCAGCGCCTGAGAAAAATTGACGTGCCCAATCTCCACGGTCCCGTGCGCCTGAACAATCTGCCGATAGCCCAGGAAACCCAGCACTTGGTTGGAATCCTTCTTGAACACCACATAAAGCGCGGCATCGGCGGCGGATACGGTCAGCGCCAGCCAGGACATGAAGCTTTCTTCATCGGCAAACGGCCCGTATGGCAGATGCGCCCAATGCGCCTCGTCATTAGAAAACAGCTTGAACAGCGCTTCGCCATGCCGCGGCGGATCCAGCGGCAGCAAAAATACTGACCGTCCCTGAATGGGTGCGTTAGGCGCCTTCCCGGCCGAGCGCCAGTTTGGCAAGCGTTGCGAGGACGGTGCGGAATGGGGAGTGGCTTGCGGGGAGTTCATGCGTGGGCACCCATTTCTATATCAGCTAACGACGAGGAACCATGAAAACGGCGCTTCAGCGAAGCGCCGGCTAAATAATTTCAGTATTTTGCAATGAAACGACGCCTCACCAAACCCATCCTAAAGGACAGGTGATGCGCTCAAACCAACTCCCGCCCCGTCAGTTTTTCCAACTGCCGCAGCGGCGACTTGCTCTGATCATCCATTTCCCCCAGCGGCAGCCATAAGGTCTGCTCCAGCATGAACTGACCCGACATCACGGCGTGCGAGGCATGGTCGGAAAAGCAGATCCAGGCCCCGCCCGGCGCGAACGGCACGGTTTGCTGCGGACAATCCCTCTGGTACGCCAGATCGGCCTTCATCGCGTCGTGCAGGTGCAGCATGATGTGGTCGTAGGCGCTGCGCTTGCGCTTGGTGATTTTCAGCGCCGCCAGCAGCGCGGCCGAACCGGGCCATTGCCTGGGCACGCGCGGCAGCATTGTCTTCGCCATGTCCTCAAACGGCTCGCCGACGCGCCACACCCGCGGCTCGCCGGCAGGGTTGACGTTGCAGAACACGCGCAGGATGCGCTCGCCATAGGTGGGGCGGGACGGGAAGGCGTCGACGTGCAGCCGGCTGTCGTCCTTGCGCCAGGAGGTCTTGCGGTCTTCCACCCTTACCAGGCGCAGGCTGGTGGGCGCGGCCCGCGTCTTGCCCTGATACTCCGGCAGCACTTGCGCCAATAACTGCGCCGCCGCTTGCTGATAACGCGAAATCAAGGCGCGCACCGCTTGCCGAGTATCGTCTCCGCCTTGCACGCCGTGCAGGGCGCCGTTATTCGGTTCCAGGCTGATGTTCTTGCGCTTGGGATCGGCGATGGACGGGTTGAGCAAGGCCTGCTCCACAGCATTGAGGCTAAAGCCGAAATCCGGCACATGCAGCACGGCGCCCGCCTCCAGTTTTTGCACCAAGCCCTGCTCTCCGCCCCTCACGCTGACGATACGCTCGACCATAACCTTCCCCCTATCCAGACTCAACGACGGCAACCTTGGCAGCCTTGCCGCGGGCCCTTTGCGCCGATCAAAGGCGGAAGGGTACACCCAAATCTATGACAAAGGCAGCCCGCCGCCAGGACAGCCTCGTCAGCGCCTTGATTTGCCTGAAAAATCCCGCCGCGCAAAACCCCTACAAACAGCCAGGCGATTCATGACAATAAACAATTGTTTATGCTGATTTTTTTACCGGATTGCGGCATAATGGCCGGCTGCCAGAAATAGACGTGAACGCATGACTACTCCGCAAGCCGCCAAACCGATCGATTCCTACCGCAAGTACTGGGCCAGCCGTTTCGGCACCGCCCCGTTCCTGCCGATGACCCGCGCCGAGATGGACCAACTCGGTTGGGACTCCTGCGACATCATCCTGGTCACCGGGGATTGCTACATCGATCATCCGAGCTTCGGCATGGCGCTGGTGGGCCGCTTGCTGGAGGCGCAGGGTTTCCGCGTCGGCATCATCGCCCAGCCGGATTGGCACAGCGCGGACGCGTTCCGCGAACTGGGCCGGCCGAACCTATTCTTCGGCGTCACCGCAGGCAATATGGACTCGATGATCAACCGCTACACCGCGGACCGCAAGCCGCGCTCGGACGACGCCTACACGCCGCATGCGGCGCCGAACAAGCGCCCTGACCGCGCCGTCACCGTGTATGCCCAACGCTGCCGCGAGGCCTATCCGGGCATAGGCGTGATGATAGGCTCGATCGAGGCCAGCTTGCGCCGCATCGCCCATTACGATTACTGGAGCGACAAAGTGCGCCAGTCGGTGCTGATCACGTCCAAGGCGGACATCCTGCTGTTCGGCAACGCCGAGCGCGCGCTGGTGGAAATCGCCCATCGCGCCGCCAAGGGCGAAAAACTGTCCGAGATGCGCGACATCCGCGGCACCGCCTTCATTGTGCCGCACGGCTGGAAGCCGGATGAAGAATGGCAGGAGATGGACTCCAGCGTGGTAGACGAGCCGGGCCGCGTCGATCCGCACCTGAATCCGTACCAGGAAATCCCGGAACAGGCGGCCGAAGCCACCAAGGGCATGGACCCGGCCAAGCCGCAAGTCATCCGCATCGAATCGCGCGAGGAGCGCCTGGCCAAGCGCCGCGCCGAGCGCGCCAAGACCGTGCTGCGCATCCCGGCCTACGAAGCCGTGGCGCACGACCCGGTGCTGTATGCCCACGCCAGCCGCACGCTGCACCTGGAATCCAACCCCGGCAACGCCCGCGCGCTGGTGCAGCTGCACGGCGAGCGCGACGTGTGGCTGAACCCGCCGCCGATTCCGCTCAGCACGGAAGAGATGGACTTCGTCTACGGCCTGCCCTACGCCCGCAATCCGCATCCCAGCTACGGCGACGCCCACATCCCGGCCTGGGAGATGATCAAGTACTCGGTCAACATCATGCGCGGCTGTTTCGGCGGCTGCACCTTCTGCTCCATCACCGAGCACGAGGGCCGCATCATCCAGAGCCGCTCGGAAGAGTCCATCCTGCGCGAGATCGAAGAAATCCGCGACAAAACCCCGGGTTTCAAAGGCCACATCTCCGACCTGGGCGGCCCGACGGCCAATATGTACCGCCTGGCCTGCAAGGACCCGAAGATCGAATCGTCCTGTAGAAAGCTGTCCTGCGTGTTCCCGGACATCTGCGAGAACCTCAACACCGACCACAGCCATCTGATCCAGCTGTACCGCAAGGCGCGCGCGCTGCCGGGCGTGAAGAAGATCAACATCCAGTCCGGCCTGCGCTACGATCTGGCCGTGCGCTCGCCCGAATACATCAAGGAGCTGGTGCAACACCATGTGGGCGGCTATCTGAAGATCGCCCCGGAGCACACCGAAGACGGCCCGCTGTCCAAGATGATGAAGCCGGGCATGGGCGCCTACGACAAGTTCAAGGAGCTGTTCGAGCGCTTCAGCCGCCAGGCCGGCAAGGAACAGTATCTGATCCCCTACTTCATCGCCGCCCACCCGGGCACCAGCGACGAGGACATGATGAATCTGGCGCTGTGGCTGAAGAAGAACAACTTCCGCCTGGACCAGGTGCAGACCTTCACCCCGACGCCGATGGCGCTGGCCACCACCATGTGGCACACGCGCCGCAACCCGCTGAAGCGGCTGGGCCGCAGCTCGGAAAAGGTGGATGTGGTGCGCGACGGCTACCGCCGCAAGCTGCACAAAGCCTTCCTGCGCTACCACCACCCGGACAACTGGCAGATCATCCACGATGCATTGCTCCAGATGGGCCGCAGCGACCTGATCGGCCACAGCAAGCACTGCCTGATCCCGCCGACGCCTCCGGGCGACAAAGCCGCCGCCGTGCGCCACAAGATGGGCGCGACCATGAACCGCGGCAAGGCCACCGGCGCAAGACAAGCCCCGCGGGGGCAGCGCGGCAAGCCGGCAACCGTCGGCGCGCGCGGCACCGGCGGGAAGCCGGGCTCCGGCAAACCGCAGGCTGGCCGCTCGCCGGCCAAGCCTGGCGGCAAAACCGGCCGCAACCGCTGATCCAGCAGGAAAAAACGCCACGCCTCTCAAAAAGCGTGGCGTTTTTTTCAGCCGAGAAGCGTCAACGGCAACTTGGCGCGAAATTATGCCATTGAGCTATCCATTGTCTCATCGAACAGGCAAAATGGCGCCGTGCATGCCGCCATCGACATACCGCTTTTGAGCGCACAATATAGCAACACGTCCCGCCTAAACTGGTGAACGCTTGAGCGCGCTTGGCGCGGTTAATGTCCGCCGGCAAACCGGATGGAAAACAGCGCGGCAAGAACATAAACGACAGACCCCACGAGGCCAGCCATGATCCACATCGCCTTCGACCACAGCTATGCCCGCGACCTGCCCGGCGCATGGCAAGCCGCGCAGCCGGACATACCTCCCGCGCCGGCGCTGCTGTTCTGGAATGCCGAACTGGCGGACGAACTGGGTCTGGACACGGCGCAAGCCAGCGCAGCCGAGCTGGCGCGTCTGTTTTCCGGCGCCAGCCTGCCGCCGGGCGCGCAACCCATCGCCCAGGCCTATGCCGGCCATCAGTTCGGCGGCTTGTCGCCGTCGCTGGGCGATGGCCGCGCCTTGCTCTTGGGCGAAGTCATTGATCGCCAAAGCCAGCGCCGCGACATCGCCCTCAAGGGCAGCGGCCGCACCCCCTTCTCCCGCCGCGGCGACGGCAAGGCTGTGGTCGGACCGATGCTGCGCGAACTGATCCTGGGCGAAGCGATGCAGGCGCTGGGCATCCCCACCACCCGCGCGCTGGCGGTGGTGGCCACCGGCGAGCCGGTCCAACGCGAGCGCCAGCTGCCCGGCGCGGTGCTGACCCGCGTCGCCGCCAGCCATCTGCGCGTCGGCACCTTCCAGTATTTCGCCATCCACGGCGAAAGCGAGACGCTGAAAAAACTGGCCGACTACACCATCGCCCGCCATTACCGGGAACTGGCAAACCAAGACCATCGTTACCTGAGCCTGTTGAGCGCGGTGGCCGAGCGCCAAGCCGAGCTGATCGCCCGCTGGATGCACGCAGGCTTCATCCACGGTGTGATGAATACCGACAATATGGCGCTGTCCGGCGAAACCATAGACTTCGGTCCCTGCGCCTTCATGGACGCCCACCACCCGGATACGGTGTTCAGCTCCATCGACCACACCGGCCGCTACGCTTACGGCAACCAGCCGGCCATCGCGCAATGGAATCTGGCGCGCTTTGCCGAAACCCTGCTGCCGCTGATCGCGCCGGACGATCCAGCTTCCGCCGTGCCGGCCGCCACCGAGATCATCGAAGGCTTCGCCGAACGCTATCAAGCCCACTGGCTGGATCAGGCGCGCCGCAAGTTCGGCCTGCTGGACGCCAAGGCGTCGGACAAGCAGCTGCTGCAAGACTGGCTGGCGCTGCTGGCGGCCTATGGCGTGGATCACACCCTGGCCTGGCGCTATCTGGCCGACGAGGCCGAAGGCAAGCCGGACAGGCTGGCCGCGCTCTTCCCATCGCAGAACGAGTTGGAATCGTGGCTCAAGCAATGGCACGCGCGCCATGTGCCGCGCACCCGCCGCCCGCCCGACATCGCCGCCGCGATGCGTCGCGAAAACCCGCTGTACATCGCGCGCAATCACTTGGTGGAAGAAGCGCTGACCGCAGCCAGCGAATATGGCGACATGGGGCCAAGCTTGAAATTATTGGAAGCCTTGCGCGACCCGTTCAGCGAGCGCGAAGGCCTGGAACGCTATGCGCTGCCGGCCGCGCCGGAGGTGGCGGAGGGGTATCGGACCTTCTGCGGGACGTGATGTCCGCGGCAACAGGGAACCTCCGCACACCAGAACAGTCTTTATGCAGAATGTCATATCTGCCAAATTGAACGAAAGCCAGATGCCCTGCATGAATCCGCGCTACCAATTCCATCACATGGGCATCCCCACCACGGAGCCCAAGCCGAACGAACGCTATAGCGCCAGATACCGGATGTACACCGCCGATGCCGATAGCGCGGATTTCCGCATCCAGTGGCACCGCTTTGAAGCCGGCTGTCCGCTGCATCCGCTGATCCAGACCGTGCCGCATCCGGCATTCAAGGTACCCAGCCTCGCCATGGCCATCGCCGATAAAAACATGTTGCTGGGGCCCTACGAGCCGCTGCCTGGCTTTCACGTTGCCATCATCGAGGAAGACGGGGTGCCGATCGAGTTCATTGAGACCATGCTGAGCGACGAGGAAATCTGGGGCCGCGCCCAACAGGGAATGTCGGAGCTTTATTCAGGCAGCCAAGGCTGACCACTCAGCTCAGCCTCTTCTCCATCACATAATCATCCATCACAAAGCCGTTGCCGATATCGGCCACCACCTGCTCCCGCACGGTGAAGCCGCGCTTCTCGTACACGGCGATGGAGCCGGCGTTATGGCGGTTGACGGTCAGCATCAGCGTGGCGCAGCCCTTGGCGCGCGCGGCGGCTTCCACTTCGTCCATCATGCGGCCGCCCAGGCCCTGGCCGCGCAGTTCTTCCAGCAGATACAGCTGCTCCAGCTTCATCTCCCCGGACTTATCCGTCAGCGCGTAGCTGCAATAGCCGGACGGCTTGCCGTCCACTCGCAGCACGCGGAACCAGCGGTCCGGCGCGTCCAGATAGCGACTCAGTTTTTCCGGCATGTAACGGCTGGCCAGCATGTAGTCGATCTGCTCGCGCGTGATCATGCTGATGAAGTGCTGGCGCCAGATGGCCGCGCCCAACTCGGCGATGGCGTGGAAATCGTCTGTGGTCAGAAAATCCAGTGCGACATGGCGCTTCATGGCAGCAAACTCCTGTATCGATCGCTTGATCGCGAGGCTATCGTCGTAGACATTTTCCCCACTCTATTCCAACGCCGCGCGCGCAGCCATCATCATGGCCAAATGGCCATGCTCAGCGACTAAAATGGTATTTTCTCTCCCCGCAACGGACACGCCATGACGCAAGCCCTGAAGCTATCGCAACTGATAGGCTCCCTCAGTTACGCGCTGGACATCACCGAAGGCCAGCCGGAAGGCCATTGCGTGCGCAGCTGCTGGATAGGCATGCATATTGGGCGCGCCATCGGGCTGTCGCCGCAGGAGCTGTGGGATCTGTACTACACCATTCTGCTGAAGGATTTGGGCTGCAGCAGCAATGCCGCGCGGATTTGCGAGCTTTACCTCACCGACGACCGCGATTTCAAGCAGGACTTCAAGCGGGTGGGCGCCAGCCTGCCGCAAATGCTGGGCTTCGTGTTCGCCAATACCGGCACCCACGCCGCCGGTTGGCGGCAACGCGCCGCGTCCATTCTCAACGTGCTGCGCCGCGGCAAGGAAATGGCGGATGAGCTGATCAACACCCGCTGCCACCGCGGCGCGGACATCGCCCGCCAGCTGCGCTTCAACGAAAACGTGGCGCGCGGCATCCAATATCTGGACGAGCACTGGGACGGTTCCGGCCGGCCATTGGGCCTGAGCGGCCAGGCGATTCCGCTGAACGCGCGCATCGCCCTGCTATCCCAGGTGATCGACGTCTTCAACGTCACGCACGGCCGCCACGCCGCGCTGGACGAGGCGGTGAGCCGCGGCGGCGGCTGGTTCGATCCGGAGCTGGTGGCGGCTTTTCGCGGCGCGGCAAGCGACGATGGCTTCTGGCGCCAATTGGAATCCGACGACATCGAGCAGGCCGTGCTGGATCTGGAGCCGGCCCAATTCACGGTCCCCTTGGACGAAGACTATATGGACGAGATCGCCGAAGGCTTCGGCCAAGTGGTGGACTCCAAGAGCCCGTTCACCGCCGGCCACAGCCACCGCGTGGGCCACTACGCCGACCGCATCGGGATGGAACTTGGGCTGGATCCACAACGCCGCCGCTGGCTGAAGCGCGGCGCGCTGTTGCACGATGTGGGCAAACTCGGCGTCAGCAACACCATACTGGACAAGCCCGGCAAGCTGACGCCGGAGGAGTGGGAGGCCGTGAAGCGCCACGCCGCGTACACCGAAACCATCCTGGGGCGGATCGAGTCATTCGCCGAACTGGCCCGCGTCGCCGGCGCGCACCACGAGCGGCTGGACGGCGCCGGCTATCCGCGCGGCCTGACAGCGGACCAGATTGCCCTGGAAACCCGCATCATCACGGTAGCAGACATCTTCGACGCCATCCACGCCGCCCGCCCCTACCACCCGGAAAACCCGGTGCCCGTCACCTTGGATATCATGCGGCAAAGCCTGGGCAGCGCGCTGGATCCGCGCTGCTTTGCCGCGCTGGAAGGCGTGCTGCGCGAAGAGGACGCGCTGGAGAGCGATGTGATCTGCCTGACCTAAGCCCTACAAAGGACGCTCTGCAGACATTACAATTGCATTCTTTGCATCGCCATTCACCGCATACCGGTTAAAGCAGAGCCATTGGAAGCGCGATGGCAAAATCAGCTTTGCAAAACACATAAAGCGCGCCCGCGCCGCTTAATAGTGAAACCTCTTGCCTGAAGAAAGCCCTCCATGATCCTGATCCACACTCCCAATCAGAAGGAAGTTGCCGCCTATCTGCAGCTGTTTCGCGCCGCCATGCCCGAGCGGGAGTTCGTCGATCTGGAACACGCCCAGCGGTCGGCCGTGCGGCATATCGTCGCGTGGGGGCTGCCGGACGGCCTGCTGGCCGAGATGCCCAGCCTGGAAGCATTGTTCGCATTGGGCGCCGGCGTGGACAAGCTGCTGGCCCGCCCGGACCTGCCGGCCGACCTGCCCGTCTACCGCCTGCTGGATGGCGGCATGGCGGCGCAGATGACGGAATATGTTCGTTACGGCGTGCTCGGCTACCAGCGCAATATGGACCTGTACCGCCGCCAGCAGGCCAGCGGCCAATGGCGCATGCTGGCGCCGCGGCTGCCGGACGACATCCGCGTCGGCGTGCTGGGGCTGGGCGAGATCGGCGCAGCGGTTGCGCGCTCGCTGGCAGCGGACGGCTACCAGGTAAGCGGCTGGAGCCGCAGCCCCAAGGACATCCGCGCCATCCGCTGCCTGCATGGCGAAGCCGGGCTAACCCAGCTGCTGGCCGAAAGCCAGGTGCTGGCCTGCGTATTGCCGTCCACGCCGGATACCCGCGGCCTGCTGAGCCGCGCGCGGCTGGAGGCGCTGCCGCAAGGCGCCATGCTGATCAACGCCGGCCGCGGCGACCTGCTGGACCAGCAGGCCTTGCTGGCGTTATTGGACAACGGGCACCTGCGTTGCGCGCAGTTGGACGTCTTCGAGGAAGAGCCCCTGCCGACGGACCATCCTTTGTGGCGCCACCCGGCGGTCACTGTCACGCCGCATGTCGCCGCGATCACGCTGCGCCAACCCTCTGTGGAGCAGATCGTCCGCCGCTTGCGCCAGCTGGCTGCCGGACAAGCCGCCGACGGCTTGGTTGAGCGCTCGCAAGGTTATTGAGGAGCGGACCTTCGCCACGCGGGCGGGCGAAGCAACCAGATCGACTTTCTGATCGGCCAGATCATGCGTCCATTGCCGCCGCCCCAGCAGCGCAACCGGACGCCCACGCTAAGCCCACACCACGCCATCGGTCAGCACCTCCTCGGCGCGCTGCAAGGCAGCGGCCAGATCCGGCTGCAGATTATCCTCGCCCAAGCGCTCCATCAGCCGGGAGCCCTCCAGCATGTCCATCACCTCATCCGTCGCGCCGCACAGGATCAGCGTCTTGCCCTGCTCCGCCAGCCGCGCGCGCAGGGCTTCCAGCGCCAACAAGCCGGAGGTGTCGAGCAGCACCAGCCTATGCAGCTGCAGGATGATCACACGCGCGCGCGGCGCTTCCTTCAGGATGATGTCCACGCTGTCCGCCGCGCCGAAAAACAGCGCGCCCTCGATGCGGAAGGCCGCGCAGCCGTCCGGCACGCTCTTGCCGGCGATGCTGTGGCGCTCGAACAGTTGCGCATGCTCCGGCAATAGCTGATGGATGGCGGTATGGCTGGCCATGCTGCGGATGAAGAACACCGCGGCCAACAGCAGGCCGATTTCCACCGCCACGGTGAGATCGAAAGCGACCGTCAACGCGAAGGTCACCAGCAGCACCAAGGTGTCGTGCGGCGGAAACTGCCGCGCCTTGCGGATGTCCCAGTCGCCCATCTTCAGCGCCACCGACACCAAAATCGCCGCCAGCGCCGCCAGCGGCACATGGGCTGCCAGCGGGGCGGCCAACAGCAGCACCATCAGCAACAAGGCAGCGTGGAATACCGCCGCCAGCGGCGTGCGCGCGCCATTGCCGATATTGGTGACCGAACGCACCACCGCGCCGGTGGCCGGAATGCCGCCGAAGAACGGCACCACCATATTGGCGATGCCCTGCCCTATCAGCTCCTGATTGGCGTCGTGCTTGTCAGCCGTGAGGCTGTCCACCACCACTGCGCACAGCAGGGACTCAATGGCGCCGAGCAGGGCGATGGTGAAGGCCGGCGCCAGCAAATCGGACAGATGGACAGGGTTCAGGTCCAGTCCGGCCGGCGACGGCAGCCCTTGCGGAATGCCGCCGAAGCGGCTGCCCAGCGTCGCCACCGGCAAATCGAACAATACGGTCGCCAGCGTGGCCAACACCAGGGCGACAAAGGGCGACGGCAGCAGCCGGTTCAAGCGCTTGGGCCATAGCAGAATCAGCAGCAGCAGGCTAGACGACAGCAGCGTGGTGGGTCCGTCCAGGCCGGAGAAATGCGCGCGCAGTGTCGCCATCACGGCGAAAAAGCCGGACGGCATCTTGGCGATGGGCAGGCCGAAGAAGTCCTTCAACTGGGTCAGAAAGATCAATACCGCGATGCCGTTGGTGAAGCCGGTGATCAGCGGCATCGGGAAAAAACGTATCACCTGCCCCAGCCGGAACACCCCCATCAGCACCAGCATGATCCCCGCCATGAAGGTGCAGATCAGCAGATTGGCCACGCCGTACTTGCTGACGATGCCATACAGGATGACGATGAAGGCGCCGGTGGGTCCGGTGACGCACAGCCGGGTGCCGCCCAGCGCGGCCGCCAGCGCGCCGGCGATGATGGCGGTGACGATGCCGGCCTGCGGCGGCACGCCGCTGGCTATCGCGAACGCCATCGCCAGCGGCAGCGCGACGATGCCGACGGTGACGCCGGCCATCAGGTCGGCCCTCAGTTGCTTGGCATTGTAGTGGCGAAGGGTATCGAGCAGGCGGGGGCGAAAAACAAGGGCGGACATCGCGCGTGCTTTCTGATTTTGAGCTGAGTATGCTGTCAGCGTAGCTCATCGCCATCCGCGCCGCCTTATCGATGGCGCGGCGGGTCGGCCGCTCAGCGCTGCCACTCCGCACCGCCATGCCGCCTGCCGAGCATCAAGCCGCCCACCCGGGCAGCGGCGGAACGCCCGCCAAGCGGGCTTCCGCCCTACATGGCCTTGAACTGCGCGGCGAAGCTGCGGCTCAGCGGCAGCTTGTCGCCGCCGTGTTTCAACAGCACAAAGCTGCGCCCCAGCAAGTCCTGCTCTATGCCCTGCACCGCCGCCAGCCGCACGATCAGCCCGCGGTGGATTTGGGCAAACTGCCTTGGGTCCAGCCGCGCCGCCAGCTCCTTCAGCGGCGTGCGGATCAGCTGGGTCTCGCCGGCCAGCACCAGCTCGGTGTACTTGTCGCAGGCCTTGAAATACTGCACTTCATCCACCGCGATCAAGCGCTTGCTGTTGCCCAGACCGGCTGTGATCCAGCTCAGGTATGCCGGCTGCGCCTCGGCCGGCGCCGCCGCGATGGGCTGAACCAGCGGCGCGGCCTGCTGCAGCCGGCTGATGCAGCGCAACAAGCGGGCGTCGTCGATGGGCTTGAGCAGGTAGTCCAGCGCCGCCGCGTCGAAAGCCTGCAAGGCATATTCGTCATAGGCGGTGACGAACACCACGCGGCAACCGCTGACGCTCCTGGCCACCGCCATGCCATCCAGGCCGGGCATGCGGATGTCGAGAAAGGCGATGTCCGGCCGCAGCCGGTTGATCTCGGCCAGCGCCGACGCGCCATCGTGAACCACGGCGAGGATTTCCAATTGCGGCCACAATCTGGACAAGGCGGATTGCAGCGCGGCGGCCAGCAGCGGTTCATCGTCGGCGATCAGGGCGGTGGGCATATTTTTATTCCTGGCAAAAGCGTCCGTTCATTATGCAATCGGCAAGACCAGCTCGGCCAGCACGCCGCGCGGCTGTTCCGGCGACAAGCGCAGCTGCGCCGCCGGGCCGTACAGCGCGGCCAGCCGTTCGCGGATATTGGCCAGCCCTACGCCGGCCGGCGCCGCTTCGGCGATGCCTACCCCGCTGTCGCGCACCATCAAGCGGAGCGAACCATCCTGCCGTTCGGCGCGGATGACGATTTCGCCGCCGGCCATGCTGGGTTCCAGCCCATGCTTCAGCGCATTCTCCACCAGGGGCTGCAGCAACAAGGGCGGCAGCGGCAGCGCCTTCAACTCTTCCGCCACCTCCACGCTGACCCGCAGCCGCTCGCCCATGCGGATGGCGGCGATGTCCAACAGCGCGCCCACCATGTCCAGTTCCTGGCCCAGCGTGCCGCTTGCGCTGCGGCTGCGCGCCAGGCTGCCTCGCAAATAGGTATTCAAATAGCCGAGCATGCGGCTCGCGCGCGGCGGATCGGTCTCGATCAGGCTTTGCACATTGGCCAGGGTGTTGAACAGGAAATGCGGCTCGATCTGCGCCTGCAGCATGGCCAGCTGCGCCGCCGTCTGCGCCTCGCGGCTTTCCGCCTCGCGCCGGCGCGTGGCCTCCAGCTCGCCGGCCAGCGCCTGAGAACGGTAGTACAGCAGGCTCATCGTCATGGCGAACATCGCCACCAGCAAGGTCGGCACCAGAAACAGATACGCGCGCTCAGGCACGCGCAAAGCTTGCGCCAACACATCGAAAGCGCCCAGCCAGGCCGCCAGCTTGAAACCGAACGGCACGCTGAACAGCAGCACCAAGACATAGACCAGGGCGCGATTCAGCTTGAACCAGCCGCCCAGCACGCTGCCGCTCAACCAACAGCTATAGCCTATGCAAAACGAAATCAGCACATTGTCGTATAGCCGGACCCAGCCGCCCAATGAGGAAAAAAACAAAGCGATGGCCAGATTGATGCCGCTGCAGACGGCAAACTCCTGAAGTACGCCGGACCAGCGCTGGAATGCATTCATGATTAAGCCTCAATAAAAATAATCAAACACCAGCTGCCAACTCTGCTGCGGCATCGCCGCGCCGTACTGCGTCAGCGGCCCGCCGTCGAATCGCTGCCACTGCAAGGCCAGATCGACATGGCTCCAATGGTAGCGCGCCTCCGCCCAGTTCATGCCGCTATGGTCCACCAGGCTGGCCTGCCGCATCGCGGTCAGGTCAAGATTGTCCACCAGCGCGTCCTGCCAGCTGGCGCGCAACAGGGCCGCGCGCCGCGTCAACAGCGAGGCCGAGCTTGCCATGCTCTGGCGGTATGACCCATAGAACGGGCTTTGCCGCAGACGGTCCCAATCGGCCGCTTCGGGCGCCGCGCCGTCGTATTGGCCCTCGAGCGTCAAGCTCAGCTTGTCGGCGCCGGTCCAGGTGGCACCCAGCGCCATCCGGTTGCGCCAGCCGCCGCCCTCCTCACCCAGCCAGCGCCGCCAATCGCTCTTCGTCTGTCCGCCGGCCCATTCGACGTAGGCGACGGTCGAATCGGTCAGCACATGGCTGAGATTGAATCCGAGCTGCGGCGAGCCGCCCTGTTGGCGGAACAGCAGCCATTGCGGGTTCCAGCTTTCGGAAAATTGATAACTGTAAGCCAGCAACATCCGCTCCCTGGGGTTGCTCGCGCCCCAGTCCGCGCTCAGGCCGTTGCCGCTGGGGGCGTCGGCCAGCTTGGGCGACCAGATCGCGGTCAGCGAGGCGCTATCCCACAGTTTTTGCCAGCGCAGCATGGCGTTGCCCAGCCGGTTTTCGCGCAGGCTTTCCTGATCGGCCGACACCACCGAGCGCACCGTGCCCTCGCCCAGAAAATCGGTCGGGTTATAGCCCACGCCGACGCCGTATCGGGTGTTGACGCGGCCGATATCCAGCAGGTTTTGATTGCCAAACTCCCGGCTCAGGTAGGCTTCGCGCAGCGTGTTGACGCCGTGCGAACGCTGCGGCGAGTTGACGAAGCTCTGATCCAGCCGATCCGAAAACACCGCGCGCCAGTCCGGGTTCAAGCGGCCATCCCAACGCAGATCGAAGGACAGCCGCTGCGCGTCCGGCATCGCTTGGTTGACGATGGCGGCGGATTCGAACAGCAGCTTCAGATCGCGCGGCTTGTCGCTCATCGCCGGCGTCTGATCCGCCAGCTGCAGCGCCGCCGCGTCGTCATCGGCCCAGGCTGCCGCCGGCAGCGCCGCCAAAGCCAGCATCAACCAGGCGCGCATCGCTCACTCCGCCCTGAAGCGCGGCAGATAGTCGCGCTGCAGCCACGCTTCCGGCACCTCGCGCCAGGCGAAGTCGCTGTTGCGCATCACCGTCACCCACTTGGGATTCAGGCCGTCGATGATCACCGTCTCGGTGGGCCGCTCGCGCCCCAGCACCTGCCGATACCCGCGGTAATAGGCCGTTTTCAGCAGGCTGCCGCTCTCCGAGTAAAACTTGGCCTTGCGGCTGCGGTAGCCGTCCTTGTCCAGCCACAGATCTATGGCGTGATAAGTGACGCCGCCGTTGCGGGCCGACAGATGCAGTTTGTAGCAATGCCGGGGCTGGCGATCGCCATCCTGGATGTCCTCCTCGCCGTCCAGCTTGGCCGCGTAGTCCAGCGCCAGATTCACCGTCACCACGTCGCCGTTGGATGCCTGGCCCAGCAGCCGCTGCTGCGGCGAGATCGGCACGCTGGCCTTGCTGGCCGGGTCGTAAAACCACAGGTCGTTGCCGTTCTTCAGCATCAGTTTGCCGGCGTCGCGCGCCGGGCTGACGAAGCGCAGCAGGCTGCGAAACTGGCCGCTGTTCTGGTCGGCGCGCGAGTACACCGCCAGCGCGCTGCGCTCGTTCTCCTGGCCGTCCTTGTAGCTGACCAGCGAGACGATCAGGCCGAACGGCTTGTCCGGATTGCGCACCGCGTCGCTGCCCGCCAGTATGGTCTGCGCGTCCGGCGCGGCCAGGGCAAACGGAGCTGCCAGGGCAAAGGTCAGGGCCATCAGCATCGTTTTCATCTTTTTTTCCTCAGGCATGGCGCAGCGCGTCCACGATCACGGCGCGGGCGGCGCGGCGCGCCGGCCACCAGGCGGACAACATGGCCATCAGCATCAGTCCCAGCGCGGTGGCCAGCATCATGCCGTTCTCGCCCCACAGCCGGACATAAATGGGCGACGGGTCCACCTGCCCCGGCGGCAGCCAAGTCAGCCCGGCGTGGTTGATCAACGCCGCCAGCAGCAGGGACAGCGCGATGCCGCAGACGCTGCCCAGGCCGCCCAGCATCACGCCCTCGCACAGGAACAGGCGCTGGATGCCGCCGCGGCGCAGACCCATGGCCCGCAGCGTGCCGATCTCCACCGTGCGCTCCATCACCACCATATTCATGGTGTTGGCGATGGTGAACAGCGAGACGCAGCCGATCAGGATGGAC
Organism: Chromobacterium sp. CCUG 76385; assembly: GCF_059916625.1. Taxonomy (NCBI): domain Bacteria; kingdom Pseudomonadati; phylum Pseudomonadota; class Betaproteobacteria; order Neisseriales; family Chromobacteriaceae; genus Chromobacterium; species Chromobacterium sp. CCUG 76385. The sequence continues at coordinate 229,857 of NZ_JAUCGU010000002.1, read as the reverse complement.
AGGAAACCGAAAATGGTGCCGAACATGCCGGTGATCTGGCCGTATTGCGGCTGCAGCTCGCTGAAGTCATACACCGCCAGCGGCTGATCTTTCAGCGAGGTGGCGAACAACTGGGCCAGCCGCGCGCGCGCCGCCGGAATCTGGTAGGTGTGCTGCAGCTGCAGCGCGATGGCGGTGACGCGCGGCTCGTCCGAGCCGTACACCAGCCGCTGCGCCTGGGCCAGATGCAGGCTGACGAACATATCGTCCAGCTCCTTCACGCCCATGCTCTGTGCCTTCACCACCTGCAGCCTAGCCACATTGGGCGCGCCGCTGGCGGTGGCGGCCAGCAGCTCGATGCTGCCGTCGGCTTTCGGTTGCGGCGAGGAGGCGGACAGCGCGGCGAGGTCCGCCGGCATGGCCGCGCCGGCGGCAACCGTTGGCGGAGGCGGCGCGCAGTGGTCCATTTTCAGCGCGGCGCACAATTGCAGCACCCGCGCCAAGCCCTTGCCTATCACCGCCGCGTCGGGCGCGCTGCCCGTCAGCGCCGCCGGCTTGCTGGGGGTGCCAAAATGATAGTCGTCCCACTGCCTCATCCGGTTCTGGCCATCCACCTCGCTGCCTTGGGCGAACACGGTGCGCGAAGCGCCGGCGGCGTAATGGCCGGCGATGCCGCCCAGCGACAGCGTGGGCGTCGCCACGGTCAGCATGGGCTTCAATACCGGGTCGTTTTGCACCACCCGCATCACCCGCGGGTAATCGCGGATGCCGTAGGCCGCCGGGTTGCCGCTGCCATACAGGAAAAAGTCGCGGTGCTGGATCTGCAGATGTCCCATGCCGCGGACGAAGCTGGTTTGCAGGCCGTACTGCACGGTGCGGTTGTAGCCGCCGAACAGCAACAGCGCCACCACGCCCGCCACCATGGTGCCCAGCGTGGCCAGGGTGCGGCGGCGATTGCGCAAGAGATTGCGCCAGGCCAGTTTGGCGGTATTCATGCGATTTCCTTTTCGATTTGCGACTGCTGCAGGCTGACCCGGCCGTCGCGCACCTGATAGCGGTCGTCCGCGGCGGCGATCACCTGCGGGTCGTGCGAGGAAAACACCACGGTCAGCTGATATTGCCGCTGCAGATCGCGCAACAGACCCAGGATGGCCGCGCCGGTCTGGCTATCCAGATTGGCGGTAGGTTCGTCCGCCAGCACCAGCGAGGGCCGATGGACCAGCGCGCGGGCAATGGCCACCCGCTGCCGCTGGCCGCCGGACAGCTGGCCGGGATGGTTGCGCGCCTTGTCCGCCAGACCCACCGCGTCAAGCAGCTCCATCACCCGGCCCTTGCGCTCCGGCGCCGGCACCCGGTTCAAGATCAACGGATACTCCACGTTCTCGTATGCCGACAGCACCGGCAGCAGGTTGAAGTTCTGGAAGATGAAACCGATATGGCGGGCGCGGAAATCGCTGAGCGCGTCGTCGCCCAGATGAACGATGTCCTGCCCGGCCACCAGGATGGAACCCGCGTCCGGTCTATCCACGCCGCCTATCAGGTTCAGCAATGTGGTCTTGCCGCTGCCGGACGGACCAGCCAATACGGTGAAACCGCCGGGGCGGATGGTCAGCGCCACATCTTGCAGCGCCGGCACCGTGATCTGATCCAACTGGTAATGCTTGCAGACGCCGCGCATCTCCACTGTCCACATTGATGCTCTCCTCATAAGATTGGCCACCCCGGGACTATAAACAGCCGCATCGCTCCCTGCTCCGGCTTGCGACGAAATGCAGCCATGCGGCGCGAGTGCCGCTCAGCCGTCGCCAGTCGCATGACGTACGCTTGACCTGCGGCATCGACACCTACGGCCGAGCGGGGTAGGATCAAAACCATGCTTACTCTATGGTAAAGGCCAGCCTATGACCCCAGACCAAGACAAGACGCCGCAGACGCCGGACATGGAACCGGTGGAAACCGCCGCCCCTCAACGGCGCCAGACCGCCCGCCAGCGCAATGTCAAACGCGTGCATGACGCGTCGGTGCAGACCATTCAAGAGATCAGCCAACAGCCGGTGGCGCAACAAGTGGCGCTGGCGCCGTCCGGCAGCAGCGAGGACAGCACCACGGCCGAACTCCCGCCCGGCTACCCCTACCATACGCGGATGCGCCGGCCGGAATACGAGCGGGTGAAGCAGGAACTGCAGATCGAGCTGCTGAAAGTGCAAAGCTGGGTCAAGGAAAGCGGGCAGAAAATCGTCATCCTGTTCGAGGGGCGCGACGCCGCGGGCAAGGGCGGCACCATCAAGCGTTATATGGAGCACCTGAATCCGCGCGGCGCGCGCGTGGTGGCGCTGGAAAAACCCAGCGAGCAGGAGCGCAGCCAATGGTACTTCCAGCGCTACATCGCCCACCTGCCCAGCGCAGGCGAAATCGTGTTCTTCGACCGTTCCTGGTACAACCGCGCCGGCGTGGAGCGCGTGATGGGCTTCTGCTCGCCGGTGGAATATCTGGAGTTCATGCGCCAGGCGCCGCAGCTGGAGCGCATGCTGGTCAATAGCGGCATCCGCTTGTTCAAGTACTGGTTCTCGGTCAGCCGCGAAGAGCAGCTGCGCCGTTTCATCTCGCGCCGCGACGATCCGCTGAAACACTGGAAACTGTCACCGATAGACATACAGTCGCTGGATAAATGGGACGACTACACCGCCGCCAAGCAGGCGATGTTCTTCCATACCCACACCGGCGACGCGCCATGGACGGTGGTGAAGTCGGACGACAAGAAACGCGCCCGCCTCAACTGCATCCGCCATTTCCTGTCGCGGCTGGACTATCCAGGCAAGGACACGCGCGTCGCCCGCGCGCCGGATCCGCTGATCGTGGGCGATCCGGGAGAAATGACAGGCGCGTGATCGGCGCGGAGCCTGACCTTTCTAACGGGCCGGGCAAGATACTGGACATATGCGCATTGCCGTATGAATCGTCAATGGCATAAAATAATCCCAAAACAAGCGTCAGGACTCAACCCGTCCCGGCGCTTTCTTTCGTCCATCCCGCATGCCCTCGCCCATGAATCATGACCCTGCTTGTCGTCGCGCCCGCAGCGCGCCTTCCCGCTTCCGCCCGGCAGCCGCTCTGCTATCGGCGGTCCTGGCTGGCGCGCCGGGTCCTGGCGGCTTGGCGGCGGACGGATCCTCGCCCGCGCTGACGATCAGCGGCGATATCGGCCACTTCACCGATAAAGGCAGCAAAACCTACACCTTAAGCTTGGCCAGCCTGGCCAGCATGCCGCAGCGCAATATCACCACCGCCACCGACTGGACGCCCAAGGGCACGTTCAGCGGACCGCTGCTGCGCGATCTGTTGGCCAAGGCCGGCGCCCGCGGCACGCAAGTCAAGTTCTACGGCGCGGACGATTACAGCATCACCGTGCCGATTGCCGATTTCAGCCGCTACGACGTGATCCTGGCATGGCGCTGGAACGGCAAACCGCTACAGCTGGAAAACTACGGCCCGTTCTGGGTGATGTACCCGATTCCGACGATGCCGTCAGACGAAACCGGCGGCACTTTCACCTCCAAGCTGATCTGGCAGGTCACCCGCATGGAGGTGAGATGAGCCTCGCCAAACGCTTCTCGCTGAGCGAGATATTAGGCTACGGCCGCGTTTTCATGGTGATATCGCTGTGCGCCACCTTGCTGATTTCCGCCGCGCTGTATTCATCGGTGATCAAACGGCCGATTCCAGACAAGGCCAGTGACTTGTACTGGATGGTGGCGCAGCTGCAGCTGTCGCTGAACCGAGTGGAAATGGACGCCTGGCGCTACCAGGCCGGACAGATTCCCCGGCAGGAAGTGGACAGCAGCTACGCCATCGCCGTCAGCAAATACCGCATGTACTCGCAGCCGTCCGCTGCCAATGCCATATTGGCGGCGGTGCCGGGCTTCCCGGAGTTGAGGACCGCGCTGGCCGGCGTGTTCGAGCGCCCGGCGCGGCAATGGAGCCGGCAAGACGCGCAGCAATTGTCCCAGGACTTGGCGCAGCTGCGTCCGCAGCTAGCGGACTTCGCCGTCCAGGCCCGCCAGCGGGAAAACAGCGAGATGGTGCAGCAGATGAAACTGATGGAAAACCATCAAACCATGTATCTGCTGGGTTTGACCTGCTGGCTGGGCTTTCTCTGCCTGTTCTGGGTGGTGATGCACCGCTTCGGCAAAATCAAACGCCAGGCCTCGCAACAGCAGCAGATCCTGGAGCGCGAGCAGGCGGCGCGCGCGGCGCTGGTGCAAAGCGAACTGGCGCGCGACACCTTCCTCGCCACCATCAGCCATGAAATCCGCTCGCCCCTGCAAAGCATCCAGACTTGCGTCGAACTGCTGGAATACAGCGTGCAGCGCGACACGCCGGGCTATGGCTACCTCGCCCGGCTGAAACACAGCACCGAGCACTTGCTGGAGCAGGTGCGGGACATCATGGACATCTCGGCGCTGAAAAACCATCAACTGACGCTGGAGCCGGCAGCCACCGACGTCGCCGCGCTGATCGAAACCGTAGAGCTGGCGCATAGAAGCCATGCCGAGGCCAAGGGCTTGAGCCTGCGCATAGACTGTCCGGCCCTCCCGGCATTGTGGCTGGATGGCCACCGGCTGCGGCAGATCGTCTGGAATCTGCTATCGAATGCCATTCGTTACACCGACAACGGCCACATAGAACTGACCTTGCGCTACCATGAGCGGCAACTGGAAATTTGGGTAAGAGACACCGGCGTCGGCATTCCGGATGAAATCAAAGCCCAATTGTTTCGGCCTTTCGCCCGCGGCAAGAACCGCCGCCCCGGCAGCAGCGGCCTGGGCCTGGCCATCGTCCACGAGCTGGTCATGCTGTTCGGCGGCACCATCAAGGTTTCCAGCCAAGTAGGCGCCGGCAGTTGCTTCCGGCTGCTGTTGCCCGCCTTGGAGGCGGCAAGCATGGCCGAGCTTGAAGACGCGGAGCCGCAGCCCGGACGCATCCTGCTGCTCGACGATGACGAGCATATTCGCGAGTCCTACCATGCCCTGCTGGAAGCCAAGGGCTATACGGTGGACACCGTGGCCACCGTGCCGGCGGCCATTGAAAGAGTGCTGTCGCAACGCTACCACCTGCTGCTGCTCGATCTGCAGGTCGGCAACGCCAGCGGCTACGAAGTGGCTGAGGCGGCGCGGCAAACGCTGACCAATCTGAAAACCCCAGTCATCGGGATGACCGCGTTCAAACAGGAATTCTACGATCCGCGCCACACGCTGTTGACCGGCAAGCTGGAAAAACCATTCAACTTCGGCCAGCTGCAGAAACTGCTGACGCTCTACCTGCCCGCAAGCCGGCAGGGGGCCGCCAGGACGGCCTGAATCCTCACTCACCATCCCCCCCCCACCGCTGAGCCTGCGGCGCGCATCAAGCCCTTGCCCTCACCATGCATCAGCCCGCCTGCGCACTCCCGAACCAGGCCTGGGATGGGGCCGATTTTGGTCTATTTTAAGATTTCCAAAAGTCTCCCCTGTCCCCATCAAGGGGATTGCCGACAAAATCCAGATGACGTTATATTCAAAGCAAATAAGAAGAACTACTTATAGCCCATCGCAATCCCGGACAACACGTGGTTTAGCAGGTAATGGTCATGAATCAGACGCAACAAAAATGGGGCCACCTGGGCATCCGCATCATCCTGGTCGCGGCAGCCGCCATCACGGTAGCGTTTGCCGTGATGATCGCGCTGATCGCCAAGCTCAACTACAACGAGGCCATCGACAACGGTTACCAGCTGGCAACGGAACAAGCCGCCAGCTACGCCAAGGATGCCGAAAGCGATTTCGACCGCGGCTTTCAACTGCCCAAGCACCTGGCCGGCGCCATTGAGGGCATACGCCGCACCGGCAAGCCGGACCGCAAGCAGACCGACGCGATGATCATGCAATTGCTGGACAACGCGCCGCAATCCATCGGGCTATGGATGCTGTGGGAGCCTAACGCTTTCGACGGCAACGACAACGCTTTCCGTTTCGACTGGCCGCGCCATGATCCCTCCGGCCGCTATCAGCCCTACATCACCCGCAATGCGCAGGGCAAGGCGCAGATGGACGTGATGGTGGACAGCGACCGCGTCAAGCAGTTTCCCAAATACAAGGAACATCCTGAAGCCTATCAACCGGATTACGAAAAGCCGGGCTGGGGCGATTTCTACTACGTGCCCAAGCAACGCGGACGCGACACCATCACCGAGCCCTACCCTTACGAGGTGCAAGGCAAAAAGGTGCTGGAAAGCTCCCTGGCCGTGGTAATGAAGGACGCCAGCGGCAAGATGACCGGCGTTTCGGCTACCGACCTGGCGCTGGACCAGCTGCAAAAGCGCTTTGGCCCCATCCACCCGCGCGAAACCGGCTTCATCCGCATCGTGTCCGAAGGCGGCATCTATGTCGTCAATCCCCAGGCCGAGTTGCTGGGCAAGCCGGTGGCCAAGGAAGATCCGCTGTTCGCCCGCCTGCCCGACATTAAAAAAGGCAGCGACTTCGTCTATGAGGACGGAGGGTTCACCCACTTCTTCCACCCCATACGCGTCGGCGAAACCGGCCAGTTCTGGTCCATCGGCATCAGCATCCCCACCGCCGCCATCACGGCCGAGGCCCGGCGCTCGATGTTCGCGGCCATCGCCATTGGCGTGGCGGCGCTGGCGCTGATCCTGCTGTTGCTGACCGTAGTGATCCGCACCCTGACCAAACCGCTGATCAAACTGGCGGAAACCATGGAGCAACTGGCCGACGGCGGCGGCGATCTGACCTCGCGCATCGCCATCGCCAACCGCGACGAGATCGGCCGCACCGCCTATGCCTTCAACCGCTTCCTGGACAGCCTGCGCGACATGTTCATCCAGGTGCGGGAGCAAAGCCGCCAGGTTTCGGCCGCCGCCAGCCAGCTCAGCCATTCCGCCAGCCAGGTGCACGACGCGTCCACCCAGCAATCCGATGCGGCCTCCGCCAGCGCCGCCAGCGTGCAACAGGTCACCGTCGGCGCCCAGCACATCGCCGACACCGCGCAGCAGGCCGGCAGCATCGCCCGCGAAACCGGCGAACTGACCGAACAGAGCGTGGCCAAGGTCAACCGCGTCACCGGCGAAATCCAGCGCATGACCGACACCATGCACGCGCTGGCCGACCGCATGAGCGGCCTGGGCAACCGCTCCAATGAGGTCACCACCATCGTCGGCGTGATCAAGGACATCGCCGATCAGACCAATCTGCTGGCCCTGAACGCGGCCATCGAAGCGGCGCGCGCCGGTGAAATGGGCCGCGGCTTCGCCGTGGTAGCCGACGAAGTCCGTAATCTGGCCGGCCGCACCGCCGAGGCCACGGTGCAGATCACCCGCATCGTCGAAGCGATCAGCAGCGAAACGCGCCAGGCAGTGGGGGACGTGCAGAACAGCAGCCAGCAGGTCGATCTCAGCGTCGGCATCGCCGAGGAAGCCAACCAGGCCATGCGCGAAGTGCAGGACTACAACCGCCAGTTGGTGGCCAGCATTGTCGACATCGCCACGGCCACCCGCCAGCAATCCAGCGCCAGCCAGGAAATCGCCCAGAATGTGGAGCGCATCAGCGGCATGGCGCAAAGCAATAACCAGACCGTGCGCGAAGTCAGCGATGCCGTCAGCCGCCTGCGCGAGCTGTCCAGCGAATTGGAGCAACTGGTGGGGCACTTCAAGTTGTAATCGGCGCCCGCTTCGCTGAAAGCCCGGCCTGCCCGGGCTTTTTCATTGCCCTCGCCCCGCCATGCGCAGCGCCAAACCGATGGCGAAGCCCAATAAGACAAGGCCGCAGCCCAGGTCCAGCCCTCGCCGGCCGCGTGGCCCCAGCCTGAGCAAGAGCGCGCCGCCGCCATAGGAGAGCAACAGCCACCACATGGCCGAACTGCAAAACACGCCCGCCACGATTTCCAGTTGCCGCGCGGCGTCAAGGCGCAAACCGCCGGACAGCGCGGCGGCGACTGCGGCGAAAGACAGTATCGTCATCGGGTTGCCCAGCGTCAGCAACAAGGCGCTGAGGTAGGCCTTGCCCAGATGCCGCTCCGCATCATCCCGCCCTTCTGCGGCGGGCCGGCGCAAGGTGGCAAGGCCAAGCCAGGCCAGCAGCAAGCAAGCCGCCCACCCCAGCGGCCGGGCCAAGGCGCCGGCAAGCTGCATGGCGAAACCGCCTCCCCATGCGCCAGAGAGCGCGAACAAACCATCGGCGCTCGCCGCGCCCAGGCCGGTGGCCAGCCCCAGCCGCGGACCGCCGCGCAGGGTGCGGCTGATGCACAGCAAACCTATCGGCCCCACCGGCGCCGCGATGGCGATGCCTATCCAAGCCGCCTGCCAAAACATCGCCGCCTCCTTTCGTATTTGCGATGCCGCTAGGGGCTGTTGACGTTTGGTGAGTGGATCGCGTTTGAGCCGATTTGGCCCGGAAGCAAGGCGCGCAGTCCGACGCATAGTCATTCTATGCAAGGACTGGGCAACGCGGCTTCCGGCCCAAAGCGGCCAAACCCGCAGGGCCGGGCGCCTTTCGCGCCGACTCTTCGTTGTTCCGCGCTGGCAGAGAATGACTATGCGGCGCGCGAAACGCCTCGATTCGGCGCAAAACGCATCCCGGCGCGACCGCTCCCCAAACGTCAACAGCCCCTAGTCTGCCTGCGCCGAGCGCGGCGGCCTATGAGGATTTTTCGGCCATCAACCATGCTAACCTTCAAAAACACCATCAAAAGCGGGAAAGCGTTTACGAATGGAAGTCGATGCCAAATCCTGGGCGATATTGACCGCCCTGCAGGCCAACGCCCGGCAATCGCTGACCGAGCTGGCGCAGGCGGTGGGCCTGTCGGTGCCGGCGGTGTCGGAACGGGTCAAACGGCTGGAGGAGGCCGGCGTAATCCAGGGCTATCACGCGCGGGTGGCGCCGCTGCGCGCCGGTTACGCGCTGTCGGCGCTGGTGGGCATCACTGTGCCGCAGCCGGACAAGAAAACCCTGCTCGCGCGGCTGGAGGCCATGCCGGAGGTGATGGAATGCCACCATGTGACCGGCGTGGACTCCTACGTATTCAGGCTCTTGGCGCGCGACGTGTCCCATCTGGAAATGCTGGTGGCGCAGCTGAACGACCTGGGCGAAACCCGCACCTCCATCATCCTGTCCACGCCGCTGTCGGAGCGGCCGGTGCGGCCGCCGCGCTGAGCGGCCTCAGCCTGCCTGGCGGCAGGCCTTGTCCGGCGCCTGATATGCGCGGCCGGCATCCAGCGGCGCAGCGTACGGCGAGGACCAGGTTTGTTCGTGCAAGGCGGCGATGCGTCGCGCCATCGCCTCGTTGCGCAGCACCACTTCCAGATTGCGCGATTTGTCCATATAGCCGCCGCTCCAGTTGCTGGTGCCCACCCAGGCGATCTTGCCGTCTATCTCCATGGTTTTGCTGTGGATGACGCGGGCAAACGGAATGCAGGCGCCGTCGCGCGGGATGGTGACGATGCGGACCTCCATGCCGGGCAGCACCGCCAGGCTCTTCAAGTAGTCCACGCCCGGCTTTTCCAGATTCCAGTCCGACACCATCAGCTTGACCTTGACGCCGCGCGCCAGCGCGCCGCGGATGGCGTTGTCGAACATCGGATAGTAGCTGCGCGGCTTGCCATAGCTCAGCGGCGCGTAGTCCAAGAGCTGAATGCGGACTTCGCGCTGCGCCTCGGCCATCAGTCGCGGCAGCGCCTGTTCTGAATCGCCGACGCCGTCCGGGTTGTAGGCATTGGGGCTGGCCAGCAGCGCCGCCGGCTGTGACAGGTCTGCCGCCTGCTCGTCCTCGCGCAAGGGCTTGACCTTGCCGCCGGCGGCAAGCGTCGCCTGCGCCGCCCAATCCTGTTCGAAGATGGCCTGCATGCGGCCGGCCATGGCCGCATCGTCCACCTTGAGCCCGGTTTCATGGATGTGCTGCAGCGAGCGCCAGTCGAAGTTCTGGCTGCCGACATAAGCGGACTGCCCGTCCACCACGATGAACTTGGCGTGGATGATGCCGTTGCCGGTCAGCTGGTTGTAGTCCAACTGGCGGTATTCCAGATTGGGGATGCGCTTCAGCCGCGCTATCGTTGCCGGCTCGCTGGCGAACATGCCCTTCTTTTCCATCAGAAAGCGGATCTTCACCCCGCGGCGGCCGGCGGCGTCCAGATGATCGATCACCTGATCCAGCTTGCTGCCATCGTGCCCGGCCACGTAGAACTGCTCCAACACAATCTCGCGCTTGGCAGCGTCGAACAACTGGCTCCACACCGTGGCCGGGTCGCGCAGGTCGGGCGTATCCAGATGCGCATGCTGCGGCGCGGTATGCACCAGCTCGAAACCGGGAATGGAGAAATCGGCGCGGGCCAGCGAGGCTGCCATGGTCAGGGCCAGCGGCCACCAGCGTTTGGACATTGCGGCTTCCTTCGGAAAATTTCAGATCATGACATAGCCATGTTAAGCGAGTATGTACCCGACATGAAAAAAGGCTGCCGAAAGGCAGCCATCAAGACAGACCCGCTGTGGCCTGTTAACGAAGCGAAAGCAGCGCCAGCACCCTATAGCGGCTGATGCCGAGCAGCGCCGGCACCAGCTGCTGCAGATGGTTGAAGTCGGCGGTTTGGTTGAGCCGGGCGTTGAAGTCGCTGACGAAACCGCTGGCCCAGCTTTGCTCGTCCGTGCGCGACAGCTGGCTGATCGACTGCCGGGCCTCGGCGATGGCGCCGTCAATCGCCGAATGGGTTTGCTGCAGCCTGGCGATGGCGCGCAGCACGTCCTGCAAGGCCAAGCGTACCTGGGCGTGATCGTCCGCCCGCCAGCGCGAGGCATCGATCGCAGGAGCCTCGGCTTCCAGCGCCAGCGGCTGCGGCACGCCGCCGGGAAAACGCACGCCCCCGCCGCGCACGGTCAGCGCGCCCTGCAGCTTGTCCCAGTCCCGCTCGCTGCAACTGAAACCCAAGCGCCCGTAGTCATCGAGTTCGCAACGCACGCCGGCCGGCCCCAAAGCCTGGTTCAGGCCGCGCAATGCCTCGTCGCGCCGGACGCCCTCGCCGACGCGCACCGCGGCAGGTGCGCCGCCGCCGACCGAAAACACCAGCGTTTCAGGCGCGCCGGAGGTCAGGCTGTCCAAGTCCAGTCCGCGCGCGACGAAACGCTGCCGCGCCGGCGCGCCCAGCGACAGGCGCAGCTGGCTGTCCAGGCTGCCGGCGCTGTCATCGCGGCGGCGCTGCCACGCCTGACCCAATGCGTCGCGCTGGGCATTCAAGCCTTCCGTATCCAGACGGCGCTGCGTCAGTTGCTGGCTCAGGCTGTCCTTGAAGCCTTGCAGCTGGCTCAGCATGTCTTCCACGTAGTCCAGCGCGCACTGCGCCGACGTCAGCTGTTCGTTCAGCTGGGTGCTGTAACGCCAGCCGGAAGCGGCGCCCGTCTGCGGGCGGGCGCTGGCCAAGGCCGCGCGGGAAGCGACGCCGGCGCCGCGCGCGGCAGCCGCGATCGGCGCGCCGTCCTTGCTCCAGCGCTTGTCGCCTGGCGAATGGGAAATGGAACCGAGTGTGGCGGGCATGGCGTCAGATCACATTGAACAGCGTCAGCTGGCTGACCTTGCCGTAGGCTTTCTGACTGGCCTGCAGCGCCATCGACAACTGGCCCATATTCATATACGCGGTGCCGTAGTCCAGACCGCCCAGCTCCAGCAGGCTCTGCTGGTTGGCCAGGCTCAGGCTGTTGTGGTTGCCGTCCAGGGTCTGCAGCACGTTCTGCGCGCCGCCCAGCTCGGAAATGCTGCCGCTGACGCTGGACAAGGCGCTGTCCACGCTGTCCATGGTGGCGCGCACGGCGGCGCCCACCGCCGGGTCCTTGCTGTCCAGCGTCGGGCTTTGCAGCGTGGCGATCACCTTGTCCAATTGGTTGAGCAGCGCCGGCATGGACTCCAGCGTGACGTTGGATGCCTGGGTCACTCCTTCGCCCACCGTCACCTGCTGGCGATCGGTGTTGCCGCTGAAGCTGTAGCGGCTGCCGACTGCCTGGCTGGCGTCGAATTTGATGGCCGCGCTGTTGACGGCGCTGCCGGAGAACAGATAGCGGCCCTCGCTGTCCTTGGTGTTGGCGGCGAACAGGATGCTGTCGCGCAGGCTGATCAAGGGCGACGCCATCGCCTTCAGGTCTTCGGCCGGCGCCGGATTGGCCGCCGCCACCAGGATGTCGCGCGCGTCGCGCAGATTGGCGCTGATGCCGCCCAGCAACGTTTCATTCTGGCTGAGCCGGGACTTCAGCGCGCCGATATTGTCGCGGTACTGGGACAGCGCGGCCTCTTCGCGCTGCAGCCGCAGCAGGCGCACGCTGGCGATCGGGTTTTCCGACGGCGCCAGCATGCTCTTGCCGCTGGACATCTTCTGCAGAAGCTCGGCCATACCGGAACTGCTGTTCTGCATGGCCAGCAGCACGACGGACTGGTACTGGTTGCTGGAGATACGCATGCTTGTCCTTACAGGATGGCCAAGGTGCTTTCGAACAGCTGGTTCGCCACCGAAATCACCTTCATATTGGCCTGGTACATCTTCTGGAATTCGATCAGGCTCACCGCTTCTTCGTCGCCGTTGACGCCGGACGTGCCCTGCCAGTTTTTTTCCGATTCGGCGCGGATCACATTGGCGGTGTCCAGGCCGGATTTGTTCTGCTGGCTGGCGATGGCCAGGTGGCCGATCATCTGCGAATAGGCGTCGCCCAGCGTCACCTGGCCAATGCCGGACAAGGCGAAGCGCTGCTGCCGGATCGCCAGGATCTGCTGCAGATTGTCGTTGTTGCCGGGCTTGGCCGGATCGGCGGAAAAGCCCAGATCCGCCGCGCCGATGCCGGTAGTTTGCAGCAGGCCGTGCGCCGCGCCGGGGTCGAACTGGAACAGCGGCTTGCCGCTCTGGCCATTCATGTCGTAGCCCTTGGCCAGCTGGCCATTGACGCGGCTGGCCAGCTCGCCGGCCAGCGCGCGCACCTGTTCCTGCGCCGGCCGCAATACCTGGACCTCGAACTGGTTGAGCCCGCCCAGCTGGCCGCCCAGATCGCCGCCGGGCATGGCGTATTTCTCGGTGCCGAAGGCCAGCTTCAGCTGCTGGCTGCCATCCGGCTGCGCTTCGCTGGACAGGGTGGCGGCGCTGTCGCCGGACACCAGCGGCAGACCGTTGGTCAGCGAGATGGACTTGCCGCCGTCCGGCTGCGCCACGACCCGCACTTCCACCAGGGACGCCAGCGCGTCGATCTGGCGGTCGCGCTCGTCTTCCAGGCCGGAGGTATTGATGCCCTGCGCCCGCGCGGCGATCAGCTTCTGGTTGAGCGTCGCCAGATTGGCCGTCGCGCTGTTGATCTGGGTCAGCGTGGCGGAGCGTTGTTCGGCGATGGCCGCCTGCTGCGAGGTCAGCACGCCGTACAGATTGTTGAAGCGTTGCGCCAGCGAGCCGGCCTCGCGCACCACCTGGTCGCGCATGGTATTGGAATCCAGGCTGGCGGCGTTGAGCGCGGCGAAGAATTTGTCGAAGCCGGCGGACAGGCTGCTGCCGTCGCTGCCCATCACCTTTTCCAGCTGGCTGAAGTAAGGCTGGGCGGCAGACAGCGCGCCGACATGGGAGCCGGCCTGCCATTGCTGCAGATTCTTGTAGTCGTCGCTGAAGCGGCGCACGCTGGCCACCGCCACGCCATAGCCGGCGCTATTGGGATCGCCGAGTCCCGGCGTTTGCGTGGCCAGCGCCACGCCCTGGCGCGAGTAGCCGGGCGTCTGCTGGTTGGCGATGTTCTGGCTGGCCGTATTGAGCGCGACCTGGGCGGCCTGCGCGCCGGTCAGCGCGTTATCGATCATGCGCATCGTGGGCGGTCATCACTTGGAAAGTGGAAACATAGGCGCGGAGAAGGCCGCCAAACCCTGGCCTGCGTCGCGCCCCTGCTGCAGACGGGCGACGGCCTGGTCCGGGTTCTTAAGGGGAATATTCCCGTCGGCCGGCAGCAGCTGCGCCAGGATCAGGTTGGCGATGCCGAAGGCGCGCTTGCCGGCCAGCTGGTCCGCCAACGCGCCGTCGGCGATGTCCTGCATGTCGCCGTTGACGGACTTGGCGAATACGCTGTCCTCGCCTGCCACTTCGCGCGTGGTCTTGCGCATCTGCTTGAACATCTCGCGCACGAACTGCGCCTCGAACATCTCCGCGGCTTTTTCGGCCTTCTTGCGGTATTCCGGGCTGGCCGGCGCGACAGGCTGCTCGGCTCCGCCTTGCGCGGACGGGTTTTGCAAGTCATTGTTCAGCATCGCAGACGCTCCATAGAACCTGTTCATAGTATTTACTCGCCGCAGAGGCATGTCTGATCCGCAAGCCATGGCGTCTTCGTCGCGCCCAGTCCCTTCAAGCCTGCCCTTGCGAAGCGGATTCAAAATCTGCAAACACGAGCTTTTATATCACCACCAACTCGCCATCTATCGCCCCGGCCTGATCCAGCGCCTGCAGGATGGCCATCACGTCGTCCGGCGTGGCGCCGGTGCGGTTGACGGTGTCGATGATGGCGCGCAGGCTGGCGCCGGCCGGCCACTTGAACATGCGTCCCTGGCCCTGCTCCACCTGCACGCTGGAATTGGGCACCACCTTGGTGTCGCCGTTGCTGAACGGCCCGGGCTGGCTGACCTGGGACGACTCGGAAATCACCACGCGCAAGCTGCCGTGCGACACCGCAGCCGGCCGCACGGTGACACCCTCGCTGATCACCACGGTGCCGGTGCGCGAATTGAACACCACGCGCGGAATCTCCTGGCCCACGTCCACATTGAGCTTTTCCAGCCGCGCGACGAAGGCCACGCGCTCGGTCGGGTCCTGCGGCGCCCGCACTTCTATGGTGGTGGCGTTGCGGGTGCTGGCGATCTTGCCGTAGCTGCGGTTGATGGTTTTCACCACATTGGTGGCGGTTTCGAAGCTGGGGCGGCGCAGACTGAGCCGAACCGAATCGCCCTGCTCGAAATCGCTGGGAATCTCGCGCTCTATGCTGGCGCCGTTGGGAATGCGCCCGGCGGTGGGCGTGTTGACGGTGACACTGGAGCCGCTCTTGCCCTGCGCCGACAAGCCGCCTATCACCACGCTGCCCTGGGCCAGCGCGTACACTTCGCCATTGGCCGCCTTCAGCTGCGTCAACAGCAGCGTGCCGCCGCGCAGGCTCTTGGCGTCGCCCAGCGACGACACCGTCACGTCTATGGTCTGCCCGCGGCTGTAACCCGGCGGCAGGCTGGCGCTGACCATCACCGCCGCCACGTTCTTGACGCGGGTGTCGGTCTTTTCCGGCATTTTCAAGCCGAACTGCTTCAGCATATTGGCCACGGACTGGCCGGAGAACTTCACCTGCGAGTTGTCGCCGGTGCCGTCCAGGCCCACCACGATGCCGTAGCCTATCAGCTGGTTGTCGCGTATGCCTTCCACATTGACCAGTTGCCGCAGCGGCTGGGCGGCGGCGGCAAGCGACAACGCCGCCAGGCTGGCGGCGACGATCAGGCGCTTCAAAAGTGTCAATCTCATCGATAGCCCTAGAACGGCATCAGCGGACTGGTGAAGAACTTCATCAGCCAGCCGGGATTATTGGCGTCGGCCAGCGCGCCGCTGCCGGAATAGCCGATGCGGGCGTTGGCGATGCGCAGCGAGGACACGCGGTTGTCGGTGTCGATGTCTTCCACCCGCACATAGCCGGCCAGCCGCAAGGACTCCTCGCCCTGGTTCAGCGTCAGCTGCTTCTCGCCCTTGACCTGCAGCAGCCCATTGGGCAAGACCTTGTGCACCACCACGGTCAGCGAGCCGGCCAGCGCGTTCTGCTGGGTGGAGGTGGACGAGCCGTTGAAATTGCGGTTGGCGTCTATGCCCACCTGGGCATTGAAGGTGGTGTTGCCGATCAGCGACGGCCCGATCTTGGCGCCGGATTGCTTGCCGAAGGTGGTGCCGGCCTGCTTGCTGGCCTGGGTGGTTTCTTCCAGCACCACGGTCAGGATGTCGCCGGGGCGGAAGGCGCGGTTGTCCGAGATCAGCGACAACGTGCCGCCTGCGGTGAACACGCCGCCGCCGCGCGGCGCCTCGGCCGACTGCCGCACCAGCTCGGGCAGCGGATCGGGCGGCGGCGGCGCCGGCTGGAACTGGGCGCAGCCGGCCAACAGCAGCGCGGCGAGCGTGAGCGGGCGTAGCAAGGTCATCGCACCGATTGGCCCAGTTGCTGCAGCATATTGTCGGCCGCGCTCAACACCTTGGTGTTCATTTCATAAGTGCGCTGCGCCGCGATCATGTCCACCATTTCCTCCACCACCTGCACATTGGAGCCTTCCAGGCTGCCCTGCTTCAGCTTGCCCAGCGCGTCGGCGCCGGGGTTGCCGGTGGTGGCGTTGCCGCTGGCGGCGGTTTCCTGGAACAGATTGTCGCCCAGCGCCAACAAGCCGGTGGGGTTGACGAAGTTGGCCAGCGTGATCTGGCCGACATCGGTGGGCGTGGTCGCGCTGCCTTCGGTCACCGACACCACGCCGGTTTCGCTGATGGAAATCTTGGTGGCCGTCGCCGGAATCTTGATTTCCGGCTCCAGCGGCAGGCCCTGGGCATTGACCACCAGGCCGTCCGCGTTCAGCTGCAACTGGCCGGCGCGGGTGTAGCCGGTTTCGCCGTTGCTCATCTTCACCTGCAGAAAGCCCTGGCCGACGATGGCCACGTCCAGCGTCTGGTTGGTGGTAGTCAGGTTGCCTTCGGTGAATACTTTCTGGCTGCCCACCAGGCGCGTGCCGTTGCCCAGCTGCACGCCGGACGGCGACAGGTTGTTGTCGTCCACCTTGCTGCCGGGCTGGCGGTCCACCTGGTAGAACATGTCCTCGAACACCATGCGGTCGCGCTTGAAGCCGGTAGTGTTGACGTTGGCCAGGTTGTTGGCGATGGCGGTCAGGCGCGCGTCCTGCGCCTGGATGCCGGTTTTGCTGATCCACAGTGCCGGGTTCATCGAACTCTCCTATCAGCCGCGCAGCAGGCGGTTGCCCGCCTCGTTCATGTCGCTGGCGGCGTTGAACAGCTTCATTTGCATTTCGAAATTGCGGTTGAGCGTCATGGTGGCCACCATTTCCTCCACCGCGGACACATTGCTGCGTTCCAGATGGCCGCTCTGCACCTTGACGCTGTCGTCGGCGGGCAGCGGCGCGCCCTGGCGCGGCACGATCAGGCCGTCGGCGCTCTTGGCCAGTTCGCGCGCATCGGGCTTGACCAGCTTCAGCTTGTCCACCGGCTGCATCTCGGCATCGCCGGGATTCAGCACCGACACGGTGCCGTCGGCGGCGACGCTGACCTTCAGATAGCCTTCCGGCAGGCGGATCGCACCGCCGTCGCCCAGCACCGGATGGCCATTGACGCTGAGCGTGCCGTCGGCGCCGGCCACCATGCTGCCGGCGCGGGTGTAAGCCTCGCTGCCGTCCGGCGCGGCGATGGCGATGAAGCCATCACCCTGCAGCGCCACGTCCAGATCGCGGCCGGTTTCCACCACCGTGCCGTTGCGGGTGTCCAGCGCGGTCGGCGCATTCTGGCTCAGCAGCCGGGCGTCGTAGCCGTAGCCCGGCACGGCCTGGCTGACGGCGGTGTCGATGTCGGCGCGGAAGCCGCCGGTTTCGGCGTTGGCCAGATTGTTGGCATGAATTTGCTGCGATTTGAGCAAACGGCCCGCGCCGCTCATCGCGGTGTAGATCAGCGCGTCCATCGCCTTACACCGCCTGCATCAAAGCCTGCATCACCTGGTTCTCGGTCGAGATCACCTTGGTGTTGGCTTGATAGTTGCGTTGCGCGGTCATCAGCGTCACCAGCTCCGAGGTGACGTCGACATTGGATTGCTCCAGCGAGCTGGTGGCCAGCTTGCCGGCCATGCTGCTGCCGGCGGTGGACAGCAGGGCCGCGCCGGATTCGGTGGTTTCCTGCCAGCTGGTCTGCGACGAAGCGGCCAGCGCGTTCTCGTTGGCGAAATTGGCGATGGCCAGTTGCGCGATCACTTGCTTCTGGTCATTGCTGTAGCTGACGATCACCTCGCCGTGTTCGCCCAGGCTGACGCCGGTGCGCGCGCCCGGCGGATAGCCGGTGGCGGCGTTGCGGCTGGTGCTGGCTTCGCCGGCAAACTGGGTGGTGCCGGTGTAATCGACGGCCAGCTTCAGCGGCGAGGCGCCGGCCGGCGTGCCCAGGTCCAGCGCCACCGCGGCGGCCGGCTGGGTCAGCTTGCCGTTGCTGTCGAACTGCAGATTGGTGGTGGCGCCCAAAGCCTGGCCGTCCAGCGCGTAGTGGACGGTGACGGTGCTGTCCGCGCTCTTGCAGAAGTACTGGGTCAGGTTGTGCTTGTTGCCCAGGGAGTCGTAGACGGTGGACACGCTGGAGTGGTTGAAGCTTTGGGTATTGCCCTTGTCGAATGGGATGGTCTGCGTCGTCCAGCCGGCCGACATATTGCCGGTGTACTGCAAGGCGTCGCTCGGCTTGGCCGGGATATTGCCTGTGGGAATCTGGATGTCGCCCAAGGCGCCCAGCGCGCCGCTGTCCGCCTTGGCATAGCCCTGGATGCGGCCCTTGTTGGCGTCGATCAGATAGCCGTCCTTGTCGGTATCGAAGATGCCGACGCGGCTATAGCTGACCGTGCCGGCCGTGCTCTTTGAGACGAAGAAACCGCGGCCGTCGATGGCGGCGTCCAGCGTGCGGCCCGTATTCACCAGGCCGCCGTTGCGGCCGATGTTCTGGCTGTTGCCGCGGCTGTTGACGCCCATGGCCTGGCTGCCGGCATAGGCGGAGGCGAAGGTCACGCGGCCGGACTTGAAGCCGTAAGTGGCGGAGTTGGCGATATTGTCGCTGATGCTGCCGAGTTGATCGTTGACGGCGTGGATGCCGGACAGGGCGATTTCGAAACTCATGGAACTCTCCGAACGGGACTTTAAGCGGAAGCGCCGGGCAGACCCAGCAGCGCGGAAACGGAGGACGACGGGAACTCTCCCAAGCCGGCCAGCGACAATACCGGCTCGCCGCCGTTGACCGGCAGGCGCACGCCGTTGACGTTGGCCTTCAGTTCCAGCAAGCCGGCGCTGCCGGAAGCGGTGGCCAGCTCCAGCTGATAATCGCCGGCCGCCAGGCCATGATCGGCCAGCTTGATCTGGAATTCGCTGGCGCCGGCGGCGCGCTTGCCCAGCTCGATGCGGGTGCGCTGGCCGGCGGCGTCGGTCAGGATCAAAGTATTGGCCTCCTCCGCGCCGGACAGGGTCAGCCGGCCGGACAGCGCGGTCTGGCCGTCGCTGCGGAAGCGGTCGGTCTGCACCAGCACCGGCTTGCCCACCTGCGCGCCCAGCGCCAGGCCTTGCAGCTCGCGCAGCATGCCGCTCTGGCTTTGCAGCAGCTTGACCATGTCCTGAGTCGACTGCACTTGGTTCATCTGCGCCAGCTGGCTGACAAACTGCGACGGATCGGCCGGGTCCAGCGGACTCTGGTTGCGGATCTGCGCCAGCAACAAGGTCATGAACATGTCCTGGGTATCATTCTTCTTGCCGGCGGCCGGCGCCACTTTCGGCGCGGCGGACGAGGACTGGCCGCCCGAGGACTGTTGCGACGACTGCGTCTGATCCACGCTCATGCGTTGTCTCCCAGTTTCAGCAGGTCCTGCTGCATGGTTTTCACTCGCGCCAGCACTTCGACATTGGTCTGGAACGCCCGGCTGGCGGACAGCATGTCGGTCATTTCCTCTACCGAGTTGACGTTGCTGTAGTAGACATTGCCGTCGGCGTCGGCCAGCGGATTGCCCGGCTCGTGGGCCTTGCGCACCGGCTCCGGGTTATGCACCACATCCAGCACCTGCACGCCGACGCCCTCGCCCATCATCTGGCTGGAGAACACCGGCTTGCGGCCGTGGTAGGCCGCCTGCTCGTTGCCGGCAGCGGCATCGGCGTTGGCCAGATTGCTGGCCACCGTATTCAGGCGCACCGTTTGCGCGGTCATCGCCGAGCCGGCAATGCGCGAGATATCGCGAAATGACATGGCTTATTGCCCCGCAATGACTTTGGCCAGCCCGTGCAGCTTCATATTGATGAAGGTGAGGCTGGTCTGGAATTCGGAAACGTTTTGGGAGAATTCGGCCTGCTCCACGCCCAGCTCGACGGTGTTGCCGTCGCGGGACGGGTGATTGGGCAGCCGGTACAGCAGATCGCCGCCGTCGTCCAGCGCCAATGGCGAGTCGGCGCCGGCCGATGCCAGCGCCGCCTTGAAATCGATATCGCGCGCCTGATAACCCGGGGTGTTCTCGTTGGCGATATTGGACGCCAGCACCCGGGTCCGCTCCGCCCGCAGCCGCAAGGCCTCGGGATGGATGCTCAGGGCCTTGTCCAGATGTAAGCCCATTGCCTTGACCCTATCAGTTCACTACCATGTTCAAGCTATTCGCTACAAATAGCCCTTTAATTGGAAAGCGATACTAATAAGTGAATCCAGCATCGTATACGCAACAATTACCAAGCAATTCCGAATGGCAAAATTCACGACTCAAGCCTTGACGCTGCTCGCCCTCGCCCTGCCTCAAACCATACAGGCCGCCGCGGGGCCGGACGCCGCCGTGCGCCAACAGGCGGAAGCCCGGATTCATCAGCGCCTGCAGCAGGCTGGCCTGGAGGCCAGCAGCGCGCAGTTGCAATTGCTGCCGCCGCGCGACGCGCCCGCCTGCCCCGCGCCCTGGCAGGCAGAGGCCGCCGATACGCGCGCCTTCAGCCGCATGCGCTTCACCCTGGCCTGCCCGGGCATGGGCTGGCGCGGCAATGTCATCGTCCGCGCCGCGGTTTCGGCGCGCGTCGCCGTGGCCGCCCGCGACCTGCGCGCCGGCGAAATGCTGCAAGCTGAAGACATCGCTTGGGAAGAACGCCCGATTGCCGACCCCGCCGACCTGTTCGGCCGCGCCGCGCCGCCGCAAGGCCTGCAGGTCCGCTCGGCGCTCAGCGCCGGCCAGCCGCTGCGACGCCGGCAATTGCAGGCGCCGCAGCTAGTGAAACGCGGCGCCGGCCTGCGCATCGTGGCGCGGCAGGACGGCATCGAAGTGACTGTGGCCGGCGAGGCGCTGGCCAACGGCCGCCAAGGCGAGACCATCCCGGTGCGCAACCTCAGCAGCGGCAAGACCATCCAGGCCCGCGTCAGCGCGGACGGCGAGGTCAACCCGGTGGAGTGAGGCGCGCCTGAGCGCGGCGCAGCCCGCGCTGTTTATTGTCAACAACACGCGCAGGGCGACAGATCGCGCGCAGGCGCCCCCTTGCCCTGCGTGGGCGCCGCCCCAAGCAGCTTCAACCGCTCTCCTGACATCGAACGCATGCCACCAGCCAGCCTCATGCCCTATCCCGTCTCCGTGATTAGCTAAGCGCAATCTTTCATTTCACATACCCACTTCGCATTGATACATTTTGCATATCAGATTATGTATTTTGTATCCAAAAATGCCTTCCATTTCGCCGACTTCCTTCCCCGTTTTCCGCTGTCGCCGCCTGTCCGGCTGACGGCAAGACTCGCCGGACAGGCGCACCCGCATACCGCAAACCGATAACAAAGAAAGCCATCCATGATGAAACACACCCTGCTGCTGGCCGGGCTGGGCGCCGCTTTGCCTTTTTCCGCCCTCGCCGCCGACTCATCCGCGCCCGACAACACCCTGGAGCGCGTCACCATCACTGGCAGCAACATCCGCGCCAGCGTCAAAGCCAAGGCCAATCCGGTTCAGGTGATCACCTCCGCCGACATCGCCAAAAGCGGCAAAGCCGACCTGCCGGACGTGCTGAGATCGCTGGCGGTGAACAGCGGCAACAGCTTCAACGAGCAAGTCACCGGCAGTTTCTCCGCCGGCACCGCCGGCGTTTCGCTGCGCGGCCTGGGGCAGCGCAACACCTTGGTGCTGGTCAACGGCAAGCGGGTTTCCAATTACGCCACCGCGCAGGAATTGCAGGAAACCTTTGTCGACTTGAATGCGCTGCCGCTGAAGGCCGTCAAGCGCATCGAGATTCTGAAGGACGGCGCCTCGGCCATTTACGGATCGGACGCCATCGCCGGCGTGGTCAACATCATCCTCTACCCCGACTACCAGGGCGCCGAGGCCGGCGTGGAGTTCAGCCGCGACAGCAGCACCGGCCAGAATCAGCAAAAGTTCAATCTGCTGGCCGGCAAGGGCGATCTGGAGCAAGACGGCTACAACGTCTGGTTCGCTTTCGATTCGCAAAAGCGCGGCCGCCTGGACCAGACCGACGTTTCCTGGCTGAAGGACAACGATTTTCGCGGCCTGCCCGGCGGCTCGCTGAACCGGGCGGTCACCAACTACTATGGATCCGACCCGACCAATCGCTTCCCCAAGGCCGTCGGCCCGCTGCAGGATACCGACTACTCGACCCTGAACCCGGAAAAAAGCGGCCGCGTCTGGGCCTACAACCCGGCGCAGTACACCACGCTGATGCCGGCCATCGAGCGCTATCACGCCGCCCTGCACGGCAGCTACAGGCTGAACGCCACCGCCGAGGCCTATGCCGAATTCCTGTACGGCGCCAGCCACGCCAGCGCCATCTTCGCCGGCCCGCTATCGCTCACCAGCTCGCTGCGCGCCTGGGACGCCGCCAATCAGAAACTGGTGCCGATCAGCACCACGCTGCCGGTCGGCCATCCCGACAATCCCAACGCCGCGCCGACGCCGTTCAGCACCGTGCTGTTCGGGCAGGGCGAACGCGACAAGACCGACAGCACCTCGTTCCGCCGCCTGCTGGCCGGCGTCAAGGGCAGCGGCGACAAGTGGGACTGGGACATCTCCGGCCTGTATTCCGACAGCCGGCTGCGTGAATACGCCTACAACTTCGTCAACCGCTACGCCTATGAAGTCCTGCTGCAGAACGGCGGCTACAGCTTCACCGATCCCTCTAAAAACAGCGAGGCGGTCAAGGACAGCCTGCGCATCAACACCTTGCGCCCGGCTTACTACCGGGTGATGAGCCTGGACGCCACCGCCAGCACCGAACTTGGCCGGCTGCCGGCGGGACCGATCGGCTTCGCCGCCGGCTACCAGCTGCGGCGCGAAGTCATGAACGCCGGCACCTCCTGGCAAGTGCTGAGCGGCACCGAGCTGCGTCCGGCGCTGGACCTGATCGACGGCTCGCGGCTGATCCAGGCGGCGTACTCGGAACTGAACGTGCCGCTGCTGAAGAACCTGTCGCTGAGCGCCGCCGCCCGCGCCGACCAC
This sequence comes from Chromobacterium sp. CCUG 76385, assembly GCF_059916625.1. NCBI lineage: Bacteria > Pseudomonadati > Pseudomonadota > Betaproteobacteria > Neisseriales > Chromobacteriaceae > Chromobacterium > Chromobacterium sp. CCUG 76385. Next base: position 206,635 of record NZ_JAUCGU010000002.1, on the reverse strand, counting down.
TACAGCGATTTCGGCAACGCCTTCTCGCCCAAGCTGGGCCTGCGCTATCAGCCGTTGGAAAGCTTGACGCTGCGCGGCTCGGTGTCCAAGGGCTTCCGCGCGCCCTCGCTGCCGGAAATCACCCAGAGCACCGCAGTCAGCTACAGCAGCGCCCAGGATCCGTTCGACCCGGTGACGCCGGGGCGCTCGGTATCGTTCACCCACCTGGTGGTGGCCAATCCGGCCATCCAGCCGGAGCGCTCGAACAACCTGAACCTGGGCTTTGTGTTCTCCCCCACCGCCAGCACCAGCATAGGCGTCGATTACTATCGCATCCGCCAGAAAGACGTCATCGGGCTGGAAGACCCCGAAACGCTGATCCGCAATCCGCAGGCCTATCCTGGCCAAGTGGTGCGCGACAGCCAGGGCCGCTTGCAATCGATCTCCCAGAAATTCATCAATCTGAGTTCGCAAAGCACTTCCGGCTTTGACCTGGAGCTGTCGCAAAGCTGGAAATTCGCGCCCGGCAAGCTGACGCTGGCCGCGCAATGGACCCGGCTGCTGTCGTTCAGCAAGCCGCTGCAGCAAAACGGCCCGCAGATAGAGGGCGCCGGCAGCAATGTCCACGGCGCGCTGCCGCGCTGGAAGGGCCAGACCTCGGCCAACTGGGAGGCCCGCGACTGGAGCGGCACGCTGACCTGGTTCCATACCAATGGCTATACCCAGGCCACTCGCGACGACGACAATGATCAGGCCTGGGTCAAGGGTTCCGACACCTTCAACCTCAGCGCCAGCTACAAGGGCTTCAAACGGCTGACGCTGACCGCCGCGGTGGAAAACCTGACCAACAAACGCCCGCCCTGGGATGCCCACAGCGACGTCTATTTCGACTCCAGCCAGTACGACCCTACCGGCCGCACTTTCATACTGGGCGCGCAATACAAACTGGACTGACTCTCGCTTGCCTATCGGCCGTCCATCCCGATCAGAAGCGCCCGCCGCAACCGGGCGCTTTTTCCATGGCATGGCCCATAATAACGATCAGTATTTCTACTAGTATTGACTATGCAGTCATGTCCAAATCCATCCTTCGCCGGGCACGGCGCGTAGGTTTGATGGTTTTCTCAAGGAACACGCCATGTCACTTTTCAACCGCGGCCTCTCCCGCGAACTCGACGCCGTCCGCCTGGAGCTTGAGCAAGCCCGCGGCCGGCTCGCGGCCATCGATCGCTCGATGGCGGTGATCGAATTCTCCGTCGATGGCACCATCCGCCATGCCAACGAACACTTTCTGCGGGCGATGGGTTACCAGATGCAGGACATCGCCGGCCAGCACCACCGCATCTTTTGCCCCCAGGCGTACGCGGCCAGTCCGGCTTATCGGGAGTTCTGGCAAAAGCTGGGGCATGGCGAATTTCAATCCGGCCGCATTCTGCGGCTGCGCAAGGATGGTTCGGAAGTTTGGCTGGAAGCCAATTACTCGTCGATTCGCGATCAATCCGGGCGGGTTACCGGCGTGATCAAAGTGGCGGTCGACATCACGGCCCAGGTCCGCGCGGAGCAGGACAGTCTGGCCTTGCGCCAGGCGATAGACCACTCGATGGCGCGCATTGAATTCGATCTGGATGGCAATATCCTCGACGCCAACGATAACTTTCTGAAGGTATTCGGCTATGGGCGCGGCGAGCTGATAGGCAAACACCACCGCATGCTGTGCGAGGCAACGTACGCCGCCAGCCCGGAATACGGGAAACTCTGGCAACAGCTCAGGCAGGGGCGTTTTATGGAGGGGCAGTTCCGCCGCCTGCGCAAGAACGGCGAGACGGTGTGGCTGCAGGCCACCTACAACCCGGTGCTGGACCCGGACGGTCGGCCGGTGCGGGTGGTGAAGTTCGCCAGCGACATCAGCGAGCAGATGCTGCGCCTGCGGCAACAGGCGGAAAACGCGCAAAGCGCGGTAGAGGCCTCGCAGAACACCGAACAGCTGTCGATTCAAGGCTCATCGGTGCTGGAGCAGGCCGCCAGCGAAATCAACCGGGTGGCCGGCAGCGTGGAAACCTCGTCCGGCATCCTGGCCAAACTGGGCGACAGCTCCACGCAGATCGGCAGCATCGTGGACACCATCAGCGACATCGCCGACCAGACCAATCTCTTGGCGCTGAACGCGGCGATCGAGGCGGCGCGCGCCGGCGAGATGGGCCGCGGTTTCGCCGTGGTGGCGGATGAAGTGAGAAAATTGGCGGAACGCACCAGCCAGTCCACCGGGGAGATTTCCGGCATCGTCAAGAGCATTCAGGACGACTCGCGCTCGGCGATCGAAGCGATGCAACAGATGCAGACGCTGGCCGACAACAGCCTGCAGCTGGCCGACCAGGCGCGCGGCGCGATTCAGGAAATCCGCAGCGGCGCGCGCGATGTGGTGCAAGTCGTGCGCGAGGTGTCGGAACTGCTGCAACAAAACTGAGCCGGGCGCCGTCCAGCGGACGGCGCCAACCGGCATCACGACCAGAGCCGCCGGCTCAGTAGCCCAAGCCCATCGCCGCGCGGACCTCGCCCATGGTCTCGCGCGCCACCTTTTCGGCGCGGGCATTGCCGTCGGCCAGGATTTCCGTGACCAGCTTGGGATTGGCCAGGTACTTCTCGGCGCGCTCGAACATCGGCTGCTGCTCGCGCACCACGGCGTCGATCACCGGCTGCTTGCAGTCCAGACAGCCGATGCCGGCGCTGGTACAGCCGGCCTTGACCCATTCCTTGGTTGCGCCGTCGCTGTACACCTCGTGCAGCTGCCACACCGGGCATTTGGACGGGGTGCCCGGATCGGTGCGGCGCACGCGCGCCGGATCGGTCGGCATGCCGCGGATTTTCTTGCTCACCGTTTCCGGCGCTTCGCGCATGGTGATGGTGTTGCCGTAAGACTTGGACATCTTCTGGCCGTCCAGACCCGGCATCTTGGAGGCGGCGGTCAGCTTGGCCTCGCACTCGGACAGGATGCTCTTGCCCTTGTTTTCCAGCCAGCCGAACAAGCGTTCGCGATCGGCGTTGCCCAGGTTCTGGCTGGCGGCCAGGATGTCGCGCGCCTGCGCCAGGGCTTCCACTTCGCCGTCCTGCAGATAGCGGTTGCGCAGCTGCTCGAACAGCTTGCCGCTCTTGCCGATTTTCTTGACGGCGGCGCGGGCCAGCTCGTCGAAATTGGGTTCGCGGCCGAACATGTGGTTGAAGCGGCGCGCCACTTCGCGCGTCAGCTCGATGTGCGGCACCTGATCCTCGCCCACCGGCACCATGCCGGCCTTGTATACCAGGATGTCCGCCGCCTGCAGCAGCGGGTAGCCGAGGAAGCCGTAAGTGGTCAGGTCTTTGTGGCTCAGCTTCTCCAGCTGGTCCTTATAGGTGGGCACCCGCTCCAGCCAGCCCAGGGGCGTCACCATGGACAAGGCCAGGTGCAGCTCGGCGTGCTGCGGCACTTTGGACTGCACGAAGATGGTGGCCTGTTCCGGATCGACGCCGGAAGCCAGCCAGTCGATCACCATTTCGTTGATCGACTTGCCGATGATGGAGACGTCGTCGAAATTGGTCGTCAGCGCGTGCCAGTCGGCCACCATGAAGAAGCATTCGTGATGATGCTGCAGTTCCACCCAGTTCTTGATCACGCCATGGTAGTGGCCAAGGTGCAGGCTGCCGGTGGGGCGCATGCCGGAAAGGATGCGGTTGGCGGACATATTATTGTGCTCTCGATAGGCCGCGGGAAAGCAAAAGCCGCCGGCAGCATCCGGCGGCCTGGCCCGCGCAGGGTTCTAGAAAAACAGTTGCAGCAGATGATACATCAACTGGTAAAACGGTTGCAGGATGGTGCCCAGCAAACCGGTGGCGATCAGCAACAGCAGTATCCACATGCCGTAGCGCTCGGTCTGGGAATACTTCCAGGCCGTGCCCGGCGGCAGCAGGCTTTCGACGATGCGGCCGCCGTCCAGCGGCAGAATCGGCAGCAGGTTCAGCAGCATCAGCGAGATATTGATGGCGATGCCGGCCTTGCTCATCAGCATCAGCGGCTCGGTGTAGGCATTGTCGGTATGCAGCGCCAGCTTCAGCAACAGCGTCCAGCCTATGGTCATGGCGAAGTTGGCGGCCGGCCCGGCGGCGGCCACCCAGCGGCTGTGCTGGCGCGGCTTGCGCAGCGCGCCGAAGTTAACCGGCACTGGCTTGGCCCAGCCAAACACGAAACCGCCCATCCACAAGGTCAACAGCGGCAGCAGCACCGTGCCCACCGGGTCGATGTGTTTCAGCGGGTTCAGCGTCATCCGGCCCATCATATAAGCCGTGCTGTCGCCAAAACGGCGAGCCGCATACGCGTGCGCCGCCTCATGCATGGTGATCGCCAGCAGCACCGGCAAGGCATAAATGGCGACACGCTGCACCATCAGGTCGAGATCCATCCCCACTCCTTGTCTATCCGGCCGCGTGTGCGCGGCCTGTTCATTTGCTTAACGGCGCTCAGAGCACCGCGCCGACAATCAGCAATACGATGGCCTGCACCAGCGGCAACAGCACCTTGCCCAGAATGCCGCTGAACATCAACAGCAGCAGTATCCAGAAGCTGTAGCGCTCCACCTTGGAGAACTGCCAGGCGGCGCGCGCCGGCAACAAGGCCTGCATAATGATGCCGCCGGGCAGCGGCGGCAACGGAATCAAGGTGAAGATCATCAAGGCCACATTGACCTTGATGCCTATCAGCGCCATCAGTTGCAGCGGCTCGCCGAAGTAGACCGACAGATGATTGGCGGCCACCGCCACCCCGGCCCACAGCAACGCCATCACCAGATTGGCCAGCGGCGTCACTAGCGCCACTTTGGCCAGCGCGCTGCGCGGCTTGCGCATGGCGCCGGGATTGAATTGCAACGACTTGGGCCAGCCGATGATGAAGCCGCCCATGGCCACGCCAGCCAGCGGCAACGCGATGGAGCCAATCGGGTCAATGTGAGCCAGCGGGCTGAACGTGCGGCGGCCGGTCATGTAGGCGGTGCGGTCGCCCAGATAATCCGCCATGAAGGCCTGCGCGCCGGCCGGTATGGTAATGGCGAACAGGATGGGAAGAATGGACACCGCCAGTTGTTGAATCAGGGAAAGGGACTGCATGATTTCCTATTGCAATGGGGTTACAGACCAAACGGCGCTAGCGGACCCTTGCCCTGGCGCACCAGCTCCATGCCGTCGGTCATGTCTATCACGGTGGTCGGCTCGGTGCCGCACCAGCCGCCGTCTATCACCGCGTCCACCGCATGCTCCAGCCGCTCGCGGATTTCGTAAGGGTCGGACAGCGGTTCGGCGTCGCCCGGCAGCAGCAGCGTACAGGACAATATGGGTTCGCCCAGTTCTTCCAGCAAGGCCAGCGCGACTTCATGGTCCGGCACTCTCAGGCCTATGGTTGAACGCTTGGGATGCAGCGTGCGGCGCGGCACCTCGCGCGTGGCCTGCAGGATGAAGGTATAGCTGCCCGGCGTGGTGGACTTCAGCACGCGGAACTGGCCGTTGTCCACCTTGGCGTAATTGGCCAGTTCCGACAGATCATGGCACACCAGCGTCATCATGCGCTGCTTGAGGTCGACGCCGCGAATCTCCAGGATGCGCTCCAGCGCCGCCTTGTCGCCCAGCATGCAGCCCAGCGCGTAACAGGAGTCGGTGGGATAGACGATCACGCCGCCTTCGCGCAGGATCTTCACCGCCTCGCGGATCAGCCTGGCCTGCGGATTGTCGGGATGAATCACAAAAAATTGCGCCATATTCGCCGTCGTTTCAAAGCCGCGCGTCGGCGCGGCAGTTGCTATTGATCAGATAATCGCTTTGCACCAAACCGCTGGCAAAAGCGCGGGTAGACTGATGCTGCAATTCCAGCTCACGCCCCAAGCTGCCAAACAGGGGAATGCCGCCGCCCAAAAGCACCGGCACTCTGCTGATGATGACGCGGCTCAACAGCCCCGCTTCCAAAAAAGACGTGACCAAGCGTCCGCCATCCACATAGACGCACCGCGCGCCATCCGCCGCCAACTGGGCCACCAGCTCAGCCGGGGTCGCGTCGCTCAAGGCCACCTTGCCACGCAGGGCGGCCGGCAGGTCCGCCTCGCGCAAGCTGGCGCTGGCCACCACGACTTTCACGCCAGGATATGGCCACTCGGCAAAGCCCATCACTTTGGCAAAAGTGCCGCGCCCCATCACCAGCGCATCCACCGTCGCCATGAAAGCGCTGTAGCCATAGTCCTCGCCTTCCACCGCCACTTGGTTTAGCCACTCCAGGCCACCATCTTTCCGAGCGATATAGCCATCTAAGCTGGCCGCCATATACGCGACGCAACACACATCTGCATTATCGTTTTGCATCTTATTCCTAATCACTCTGGGACGCTGCCCGGATGATGCGCGGCTCCAGCTCACGCCAGATCGGCCGGCAGATAGGCGGCAGATCCTCGGTGTGGCCGACGTCGCGGCCGCCCTCGCCCGGCGTGTGGAAGTCGCTGCCGCTGCTGGCGAACAACCCGTGCCGATCCGCGTGCAGCGCGAACTTGTGCATATCGTCCAGGCTATGGCTGCCGCTGGCCACTTCTATGCCCTGTCCGCCTGCCGCCTTGAAGTCCAGGATCAGCCGTTCGATCAACGTGCGGCCCATGTCGTAGCGGCCGGGATGGGCGATGGCCGCCATCCCGCCGGCGCCGACAATCCATCCCACGGCATCTTCCAGGCTGGCCCACTCGTGGGCCACGTAGCCCGGCTTGCCCGGCGTCAGATACTTGCGAAACACGGTGCGCACGTCCTTGACCGCGCCGCAGTCCACCAGGTGGCGGGCGAAGTGGGTGCGGCTGATCATTTCCGGATTGTCGCACCAGCGCATGGCGCCCTCGAGACAACCGGCGATGCCGGCCGCGGCCAGCGAGTCCGCCATCTGCCGCGCCCGCTCCAGCCGCCCGTCGCGTATGCTTTGCAGCCCGGCGGCCAGCGCGCCGTTGTCGGGATCGACGCCCAATCCGACGATGTGCACCGTGTGGCGGCCCCAGCTCACCGAAATCTCGACGCCGTTCAAAAAGCCTATGCCATGCCTGGCCGCGGCCGCGGCGGCCTCGGCCAAGCCGCCAGTGCAATCGTGGTCGGTCAGCGCCAACAGCGCCGGCTGACGCAAGGCGGCGCGGTCTATCACCTCGGTCGGCGTCAGCGCGCCGTCCGAGGTGCGGGAATGGAAATGCAGGTCAATGCCGCCCATCGTATTCTCCTCCGGCCTGCGGTGCGGCCTGCCGCTGCTCCCAGGCCGCCAGCCGGGCGCGGTATTCGCGCAGCTCCCGCTGATGAAGGTCCAGAATGCACGGCTCGCAGCCGCTGCCGCAGCACATATCGTCGCTGACCTCGAACGGCGGCTCCGGCCTGATGTCAGCCGGGTCTGCCATGTCAGGCGGCCTCGACCACGATGCTGAAGCCATCGCCGCTGACTTGCTGACCGGCGCGGATCTTGCAGGTTTTGCGCAGCTCCACCTTCCCATCCACCCGCACATTGCCCTCGCCGATGAAATGCTTGGCGGCGCCGCCGGAATGGCAGACGTTGCAGGCCTTGAGCAGGTCGCACAGCGCGATGTATTCGCTGGCCAGCTTGAAGCTTTCTTTCATTTTTTCACACTCATTCTGGACAGGCTTGTGAGCGGCCTGTGGACAAGGCCGCCAAGCCCTTAATCTGTCTGATGTTTTTCTGGCCGCCCATTTTTTAGGCAGCGCCGCCGGGCTATCCACGCTCCCGGCGCACAAACTTGTGGAGGCGCTGTGGACAAGCGCGGCAAGCCGCTGTTTTTGCTGCCCGTTCCGCCTCTGTTCATTTTTTAAGCAGGCAGCAAAGCCAAGACCGCCTGCAGCGCGCGCGCCAGCCGCAGCTCGCGCGCGCCGCGCAATTCCACCGCTTGGATGCCCTGCCGCGCCAGTTCCTGCCGGTGCAGTTCCAGCAGCCAATCGCGCTGGGTGGGATGGCTGCGCAATGGGTCAGGCTGCCAGGGAATGTCCGGGCAGGCCAGTAGCGTCAAGTCGTAATCGTGCGGCCGGTACAAGGCCAACAGCTGCGCCGAAGCCGCGCCGTGGGCCACTTCCGCCCAGATCTTGCAGGTCAGCACCGTGGTGTCGCACAACAGGATGCGGCTGCCAGCCGCCGCCGCATCCTCCGCAGCCAGCTGGCCGGCGGCGATTGCCTCGATGTCGGCCGGTGTGGAGACGTAGGGCTTATCGGCGTAATAGGCCCGGGAATACTCCTCCACCCACGTCGCCGCCCACCCTTGCTCGCGCAAGCGGCGCGCCAGATCTTCCGCCAATGTGCTCTTGCCGCTGGATTCCGGCCCGACTATCGCCACCCGGATCGGCCTGTCGCCATATTGTTGCCGCATTGCCCTCGCATCCGCGCCAAGCCGCCGGCAGGACGCGCCGGCCATCGCCCGGCCAAGCCCACCATTATACCGCGACGGCAAAGGCTTTCCGCGTTTTTCACAATAGCCGGGGACAGCGCTGTGAGCCGGCTGTGGAAAAGACAGGCAAAGCCTTGATGGAATGAGACATTTGCCCACCCGTCTATTTTTTAATCAAGCGAGAACTTTCCCCCCAGTTCAAGTGAAGCGTTGTGTGGACCCGCTGTGGATAGCTTGAGCAAGCCGATGAAATCCAAAGAAAAAACCTGATCGCCTATTTTTTAGGCAAATCCATCCTCCCGCCCATCCAGAGAAATCCCCACCTACGGTACACAATCCTGTGCGCCGATTGTGGACAAACAACGCAAGTGGCTGATTTTGCTTTACCCATACCGATCTGACTATTTTTTAGGCAGATGGCCATGCAAACCGCCGCTTCCATCTTCGGCGCCGATGAGGCGCTTGCCCACATCTCCGGTGCAGAGAAATGTGGAAGCGCTGTGGACAAGCATGGCAAGTCCTTGAATGCCAAGCATGAAAAAAGGCTGCCTGTTTTTTAGGCAGCCTGGCTTCAACACCCGCCACGCCTTACAGGGTGATCTCGCCACGCAAGGAGCAAGCCAGCGCCTCGCGCAGCGCCGCGGCCGACGGCGCCGCCGACAACAGCACATGCAGCTTGGCCAGCGCCGCCTCCGGCGTCAGATCCCCTCCCGGCAGCGCGCCGGCTCGCGCCAGCGGCTGGCTGGCGGCATAAGCGCCCACCTCCACCGCGCCCTTCACCACCTGGGTCAAGGTCAACACCGGGCAACCGCGCGCCGTCATCGCCGCAATGCCGTCCAGCAGCGAGGGATCGGCGGGAGCGTTGCCGCTGCCATAGCTCAGCAGGATGGCGCCATCCAGCTCCCCGCTTTGCAAGGCGCGCCCGGCCCATGCGCTGCCATAGCCCGGCGTCAGCATCAGCGCGGCCAGCTTCAGTTCTTCATTGACCCGTTGCGGCCGCCATCCACCGTCCTGTTTGAGCCAGCGATCGCGCCGCCAATGGGCATGGATGGCGAACTCGGCCAGGGGCTCGGCATTGGGGCTGTTGAAACCGTCAAAATGTTCGGCGTCCAGCTTGCGGGCGCGGCAGCCGCGCAGCAGCAGGCGGTTGAAAGCGATGGCGACTTCATGCAGATCAGCCTGGCAGGCGGCCTCGAAGGCATCTGCCAGATTGGCCCAGCCGTCCGAGCGCGGATGAACCAGCGGCAACTGGGCGCCGGTCAGCACCACCGGCTTGGCCAAGCCCTGCAGGGCGAAGGCCAGCACGCTGGCGGTATAGGCCATGGTGTCGGTGCCGTGGATCACAACGAAGCCGTCGTATTGCGCATAGCGCGAGACCAAGGCGTCGATGATCTCGTTCCATTGACGCGGGGTGATGGCGGAGGAGTCGATCAGCTGCGCGAATTCAACGATGTCGAATTCCAGCCCGGGACGTTCGAAACGCTGCAGCAGCCGCGGCAGCAGGCCCGGCACGGGAGCCAGGCCTTCGGGGGTGTGGTCCATGCCTATGGTACCACCGGTGTAGAGCACCAGGATTCGGCTCATTGCATACTCCATCTGGCTTAATCTTGCCTGATGGTAGCGCAAGCCCTATCCGGCGTCACACCGGCGGCAGGCGGGGCTCAGCGCAATGCGTCGTTGATTGCCTGATCAATGGCGCGCTGTGCCTCATCGATATGATGGACGATGTCGCGCTGCAGCGAGCGCAGATACGGATCGTCCTCGCGATGGGTCGCATCCTGGCGGGCCTTGGCCAGCAGCTCCTTGGCCTGATGGAAACGGTCTTCCGGACGCCAGCGGGCATCCGGCGGCATGCGGTCGTAGATGTCCTTGCCATCGTCGATGGCCGCGTCGCGCATCTTGCGCATCGCCTTGTTTATCTCATCCACGGCATGGCGTTCGTCATCCATGACTTGCGGATAGTCCGGCCTGGCCAGCAGATCGCGCGCCTGACGCAAATCGCTCATCGCGTGCAGATAATACGGGTGTTCCTCCGGATGCCATTGGTGCTGCTGCCAGCTCCACGGATCTCCCTCGCGCCAGCCATCGGCCCAGGCAGGCGCGCTCAACATGGCGTTGCCGGCGGCGGCAAAAACCAGGACCGTCAGAATTCCACGCAGCTTCATGGTTGTCTCCTCGAATTGTTCTTAACTTTCGCCGCCTTAGCGCAGGGCGTCGTTGATAGCCTGCTGCACGGCACGGTGCGCGCCGTCTATGTGGCGCAGGATGCGATGCTGCAGATCGCGCACCCACGGATCGTCTTCCTGATGGCTGGCGTCGCGGCGGGCGGCATCCAGCAGCGCCAGCGCCTTGTGGAAGCGGTCGGTTGGACTCATGCGCGCGTCCGGCTGCTCATAGCGCCAGGGGTCTTTGCCATCTTCTATGGCGGCGCGTTGCATCTCGTTCAGCGCGGCATCGATCTCGCCTACCGCGCGGCGCTCGTCATCGGCGATCTGCGGATAATCCGGCCGCGCCAGATAAGCGCGCGCCTGGCGCAAGTCGCTCATCGCATGCAGATAATACGGGTGATCCGCCGGTCGCCACTCGCGCGGCAGGTCCAGGCGCGCCGACGCCGGCTGATACACCACCTGGGCGCGCGGCGGCGTCACCACGCAAGCGCTGAGGCTGGCGGCTGCCAGCATCAGGGCTATCCATTTACCGCCGTGTTTCCTCCATTCCACCTTGCATCTCCTTGGAATCTGTCTTCTCGATGTTTCCGGAGTCCGAACCAAACTCCTGCCGATCACAGCTTGACATCGGTCACCTGCGCTTTCAGCACGCTTTAGGTTTCCGCATGTAAGCGTTTGTAGCCGCCTCGCGCCGAGGACATATTTGTTTTAAATAGAAATTTCTAAACAAGGTTCTTATGTGAAATTTTATTAAGAACCCCGATTAATTTGCATAAACAGACCGTCCGAAAAAAGTAACAGACAGATTGGATAACTGTCATTTTCTGGTGGATATGAATTCAAAATTTGATTTTTGTTAAATGAATAAAATTCAGACAATGATAAAAATTTATTCAAATTAAATTAATTTTCATATGTCATAATTATATGAATTCAGTCAAAACCCAGCCTATGGGCAAACGGCTAAAGCATGGCGGGAAAGGATGGGCGGGCCTCCCGGCGCATGCAGATACAAGCACACCCGCCAAATCTTCCATTCAGCAAGGTGTTTCATGGCTCTAAACCGCAATCATGACATCCAGGCCCTGCAAGGCCAGACACTCACCATACACATCAACGAAGAAGCGGTTGCCGCCGCACCTGGAGAAACCGTGCTCAGCGTGCTGAACGCGATCGGTCTGCGCCGGCTCAGCCGCAATGACAATCAACAAATCGCCGGCTCCTATTGCGGCATGGGCGTCTGCCATTGCTGCCAGGTCCGCATAGACGGCCACCACAAGCGGCGGGCCTGCCAGACCTTGGTGCAGCCCGGAATGCGGGTAGAAACCGCCAGCAACCGCTTCGATACGGAGGGTCTGAAATGAGCGCCAAACCCGTCATCGTCGGCGGCGGGCCGGCCGGCATGTCCGCCGCCATGACGCTGGCCCGCCACGGCGTGCCCTGCATGCTGCTGGACGAAGCTTCGCGCCTGGGCGGCGTGGTCTACCGCGGCCCGCTGCGGGAAGGCGTGGTGCTGGATTATCTGGGCGAGCGCTATCGCGAAAACATGCAGGCGCTGCACCGCGAATTCGAGCAATTCCGTCCGCAGATCGACATCCGCCTGAACACGCGCATCGTCGGCGGCGATGCCAGCCAACTCTTCGCGCTCACGGAAGAAAACCTGGTTCAACCCATCCCTTATTCGCAACTGCTGCTGGCCGCCGGCTGCCACGAACGCAGCGTGCCCTTCCCCGGCTGGACCCTGCCCGGCGTGATCATGCTGGGCGGCCTGCAATTGCAGATCAAGAGCGGCGTCGTCAAGCCGCTGGGACGCACCGTTCTGGCGGGCACCGGCCCGCTGCTGCCGCTGGTGGCGTGCCAATTGCACCGCGCCGGCGCGGAAGTGGCCGGCGTTTACGAGGCCAGCGCCTTTGGCCGGCTGGCTAAAGAAGCGCTGGCCCTGCTCAACCAGCCGCAGCTGTTCCTGGATGGCTTGAGCATGGTGGCCTATCTGAAGCGTCACGGCATTCCGCTGCATTACGGCTGGGGCGTGGTGGAAGCGCATGGCGATGCCGAGCTGAACGAAGTGACGGTCGCGCCGTATGACGCCGACTGGCACGCCGACCTGACGCGCGCGCGCCGCTTCCCCGCGCAAACGCTGGCGGTAGGCTACGGCTTCATTCCCCGCACTCAGCTGACCCAGCAGATGGACCTGGCTCACCATTACGCCGACGACGGCTACCTGAAGCCCGTCAACGACGACTGGCAGCGCAGCAGTCGCGACAACATCCATCTGGCCGGCGACATCGGCGGCCTGCGGGGCGGCGAAGCGGCCATGCTTTCCGGCCGCATCGCCGCGCTATCCATGCTGCGCCAACTCGGCAAACTGGACGAGCGGCAGGCGCTGAGCCAGCGCCAAACCTGCCTGAGCGAGCTGGCGTCCCTCCTGCGCTTCCGCAAGGGCATAGACAGCTTCACCCGACGCGGCCTCGGCCAATTGGCGCTGCCCACCCCCGACACCGTGATCTGCCGCTGCGAGCATGCCACGCGCCAGGACATCGACACCGCGCTGGAACAGGGCGTCAATGACCTGATCAGCCTGAAGATGCGCACCCGGGTCAGCATGGGCGACTGCCAGGGCAAGATGTGCGTCGGCTATTGCAGCGACCGCCTGCGCGAGCACACCGGCAAGCGCGACGTGGGCTGGATACGCCCGCGCTTTCCGCTGGACCCGCTGCCGTTCTCGGCCTTCTCCGCCATCGACGCCCAACAGACTGAAGAGATTTGACATGAGCAAGCAATACGACATCGTGATCGCCGGCGGCGGCGTGATCGGCGCCTCCTGCGCCTACCAGCTGTCCAAGAACCGCGACCTGAAGATCGCGCTGATCGACAGCAAGCGCCCCGGCAACGCTTCCCGCGCCTCCGCAGGCGGCCTGTGGGCGATAGGCGAATCGGTAGGCCTGGGCTGCGGCGTGATCTTCTTCCGCATGACCTCGGCCAAACACAAGCGGGAAGCCACGGGCGCGGCGATGGCGGTGGATGCCACCACGCCGCACATCCTGCCGCAGAGCTTCTTCGACTTCGCGCTGGCCTCCAATGCGCTGTACCCGGCCCTGCACCAGGAGCTGATGGAAAACCACGGCATGGACTTCAAGTTTGAGGAAACCGGGCTCAAGTACATCATTTACGACGAGGAAGACCAGCTCTACGCCGAGCACATCGCCGCCCAGATTCCCCATCTGTCCAGCCAAATGCGCTGGCTGGACCGCGCCCAGCTGCGCGAGCATGAGCCATACGTCAGCGAAGAGGCACAGGGCGCGCTGGAATTCCTGTGCGACCACCAGATCAATCCTTTCCGCCTGACCGACGCCTACACCGAAGCGGCGCGGCAGAACGGCGCGGACGTGTTTTTCAATGTCAACGTCACCGACGTCGTCCGCCAGGGCAGCCGCGTCACCGGCGTGCGCACCGCCGAAGCGGGAGACTTTTCCTGCCACACGCTGATCAATGCCGGCGGCTCTTGGGCCGCCGAACTGTCGCGCTGGGCCACCGGCCGCACCATCCCGGTCAAGCCGGTCAAGGGCCAGATCGTGCTGTCCGAGAAGATGCCCAAGCTGCTGCGCGGCTGCATCACCACCAGCGATTGCTACATCGCGCAGAAAGACAACGGCGAAATCCTGATCGGCAGCACCACGGAGGACAAGGGTTTCGACACCGGCATCACCTACCCGGAAATCAATGGGCTGGTGCGAGGCGCCGTGCGCTGCCTGCCGGAACTCGCCAACATCAACATCAAGCGCTGCTGGGCCGGCTTGCGCCCTGGCACGCCGGACGAGTTGCCCATTCTGGGGCCGGAAGACGGCATAGAAGGCTATCTGAACGCCTGCGGCCATTTCCGCACCGGCATGCTTACCTCGGCGATCACCGGCGTGCTGCTGAACGGCCTGGTGCGCGGAGAGCCGCTGCCGCTGGACATCACGCCGTTTCTGGCCAGCCGCTTCCCCAACCGCAGCGCAAAAGCCATGGACTTCGCACTGCACGCTTGACCAAGCGTCTATTCCTGCGCCGCCATGGCCTTTGGGCCTGGCGGTTTTTCCTGCAAGCCGCGCGCCATCCAGCACTGAAATCAGTTTGTCATATTAATGACGTCGTTTTGTCATCATTCCCTCATACCATCGCATCAGTTTTTTGATAAATAGGCCACTGGCCGTGAAAGGGGACCCATGATGAAGAACAAGCTCGCTTACCTCGCCGTTGCCGGCGCGCTGGCCACGGTTGCCAACGCCGCCCTGGCCGCCAACCTCGATGCCCTGGTCAAGGCCGCCAAGAAAGAAGGCGAACTGACCGTGATCGGCCTGCCCCACGACTGGTGCGGCTACGGCAACGTCATCGCCGGCTTCAAGGCCAAGTACGGCATCAAGGTCAACGAATTGAATCCGGACGCCGGCTCCGCCGACGAGCTGGAGGCCATCAAGGCCAACAAGAACAACAAGGGCCCGCAGACGCCGGACGTGATCGACGTCGGCCTGTCCTTCGGCCCGCAAGCCAAGGCCCAGGGCCTGCTGCAGCCGTACAAGGTGTCCACCTGGAAAACCATTCCGGACAACGTCAAGGACAAGGAAGGCTACTGGTACGGCGACTACTACGGCGTGCTGACCTTCCAGGTCAACAAAGACCTGATCAGCAAGGCGCCGGCCGACTGGGCCGACCTGTTGAAGCCGGAATACAAGAACGCCGTGGCCCTGGCCGGCGACCCGCGCGCCGCCAACCAGGCCATCCAGGGCGTGTTCGCCGCCGGCCTGTCCCAGGCCAAGGGCGATGTGGGCAAGTCTGCCGACGCCGGCCTGAAGTTCTTCTCGCAACTGAACAAGAACGGCAACTTCGTGCCGGTGATCGGCAAGGCCGCTTCGCTGGCCCAGGGCACCACCCCCATCATCGTGCGCTGGGACTACAACGCGCTGGCCGACCGCGACACGCTGAAGGGCAACCCCAAGGTTGACGTGATCGTGCCGAAGACCGGCGTAGTGGCCGGCGTTTACGCACAGGGCATCAGCGCCTACGCGCCGCACCCGAACGCCGCCAAGCTGTGGATGGAATACCTGTTCTCCGACGAAGGCCAAGTGGCCTGGCTGAAGGGCTATTGCCATCCGATCCGCTTCAACGATCTGACCGCCAAGAACAAGATTCCGGCCGAATTGCTCAACAAGCTGCCGGATGCAGCCGCCTACAAGAAGGCCGTGTTCCCGACCGTGGAACAACAGGAAAACTACAAGGCCGGCATCACCAAGCAGTGGGACAGCGTGGTGGGCAGCAGCGTCAAGTAAGCCGCTCCCTCGCCAGCCACCAGGGCCGCCCAAGGCGGCCCTTTTACCTCGCTCGAGAAATACAACGATGTCCGCATCCACCGAATCCATACCGACGCCCGTCGCCGGCGCAGCCGCCGGCGGCACCCGCGCCGCGCTGCTGTCCTGGCTGGGCGTCGCGCCGTTTTTGCTGTTCGCGCTGCTGTTTCTGATCCTGCCCACCGCCATGCTGATGGTGGGCGCTTTTCAGGATGCGCAAGGCAACTTCACGCTGAACAATATCGCCCGCCTGTTCGACGACAACATCCTCAGCGCGTATCGCATCAGCCTGCAGATCAGCGCCGCCTCCGCCGTGCTAGGCACACTGCTGGGCCTGCTGCTGGCGCTGGCCGCCATCCGCGGCGGCCTGCCCGCCTGGATCCGCCCGACGCTGACCACGTTTTCCGGGGTGGCGTCCAACTTCGCCGGCATCCCGCTGGCCTTCGCCTTCCTGTCCACGCTGGGCCGCATGGGCCTGGTCACCATGCTGCTGCGCAAGTATCTGGACTTCGACCTGTACGCCAGCGGCTTCTCCATCCTCAGCTTCGCCGGCCTGACCCTGACCTATCTGTACTTCCAGGTGCCGCTGATGGTATTGATCATCGCCCCGGCCGTGGAAGGATTGAAGGACGAATGGCGCGAAGCCTGCGAGAGCCTGGGCGGATCGGCCTTCGCTTACTGGCGGCACATCGCGCTGCCGGTGCTGTGGCCCAGCCTGGTCGGCGCCGCGCTGCTGTTGTTCGCCAACGCCTTCGGCGCCGTGGCCACCGCCTACGCGCTGACCGGCAGCTCGCTGAATATCGTCACCATCCTGTTGTACGCGCAGATTCACGGCGACGTACTGCATGACCAGAACCTCGGTTACGCGCTGGCGCTGGGCATGGTTCTGATCACCGGCAGCGCCAACGCCGGCTATATCTGGCTGCGCAAGCGCAGCCACCGGGAGGCCGCATGAAAACCAAAGCCACATCGCGCCTGGGCGCTTGGATCGCCATTCTTTTGGGCAGCGGCTACTTCCTGCTGCCCTTGATCGCCACATTTGAGTTCAGCCTGAAGATGCGCCGCGAAGGCTACAGCCTAGAGGCTTACAAGGTGGTGCTGGCCGACCCCGGCTTCCAGGCCAGCTTCGCCTACTCCGCCGTACTGGCGCTGCTGACCATCCTGGTGGGGATTCTGCTGGTGGTGCCCACTGCGTTCTGGATACAGCTGAAGCTGCCGCGGCTGCGTCCGCTGATCGAATTCATCACATTGCTGCCGCTGGTGATCCCCGCCATCGTGCTGGTGTTCGGCTACCTGCGGCTGTACGGCAGCGGCGGCTGGCTGCCGTTCACCGGCAACGAGCGCGGCACCGATCTGCTGCTGGTATGCGGCTACGTAACCCTGGCCCTGCCCTATCTGTACCGCTCGGTCGATACCGGCCTGTCCGCCATCGATGTGCGCTCCTTGACCGAGGCCGCGCAAAGCCTGGGCAGCGGCTGGTTCGACATCCTCAGGCTGGTGATCTTCCCCAACCTGAAAACCGCCATCCTGTCCGGCGCCTTCCTGACCTTCGCCATCGTCATCGGCGAGTTCACCCTGGCCAGCTTGCTGGCGCGCCCGGCCTTCGGCCCCTATCTGCAGCTGATCGGCGCCAACCGCGCCTACGAACCGGCTGCGCTGGCCATCATCGCCTTCCTGGTCACCTGGGCGGCGATGGGCCTGATGCAGGTGTTCAGCCGCAACCGCGCCGCGCTCGGCGCCGACAAACACTGATATACGGAAGCAATCATGGCATTTCTGCACATTGATCATCTGAACAAGCGTTTCGGCCAGCAGGCCGTGGTGCACGATTTCAACATGCAGGTGGAAACCGGCGAATTCGTCACCTTCCTCGGCCCGTCCGGCTGCGGCAAGACCACCGTGCTGCGCATGATCGCCGGCTTCGAAACGCCCAGCGGCGGCGTCATCCGCCTCTGCGGCGACGACATCACCTACCTGTCGCCGCAGAAGCGCGGCATCGGCATGGTGTTCCAGAGCTATGCGCTGTTCCCGAATATGAACGTGGCGGACAACATCGCGTTTGGCCTGAAAATGCAAAAGCGCTCGGCCGACGAGATCCGCCGCAAGGTGGGAGAAGTCATCGCGCTGGTGGAGCTGAACGGCCGCGAGCAGCACTTCCCGCACCAGTTGTCCGGCGGCCAGCGCCAGCGCGTGGCCCTGGCGCGCGCGCTGGTGGTGGAGCCGCGCCTCTTGCTGCTGGATGAGCCGCTGTCCGCCCTGGATGCCCGCATCCGCAAGAACCTGCGCGAGCAGATCCGCGACATCCAGCGCCGCCTGGGCCTGACCACGATTTTCGTGACCCATGACCAAGAGGAAGCGCTGACGCTGTCCGACCGCATCTTCGTGATGAATCAGGGCAAGGTCGAGCAGGAAGGCGCGGCGGAAACGATCTACACCCAGCCGGCCACCGAATTCGTCGCCCGCTTCATGGGCAACTACAACCTGCTGACGGCGCAGCAGAGCCACGCGCTGTTGGGAATGGAGATCAGCGGCCATTTGGCCATCCGTCCGGAATCGGTCCAGCTGCTGAGCCACGATGACCCGACCGAAGGCGCGCTGCCGGCGGTGATCCGCCAGCATCAGCTGCTGGGCAACGTCATCCGTTATCAGGTGGAAGCCCACGGCGCCATGCTGCAAGTGGACCGGCTGAACCGCAACGCGGCCGACCTGCTGGCCGGCGGCACCCAGGTGCGGCTGAAGATCGCGCGCGACGACCTGCGCGAAGTGCGCTGAACGCCAGCCCGAGCCGCTCTACCGCTTGACCGTTACGGCCCCGCCTCTCCGGGGCCGTTTTGCTGCGCCGGCTCCGCCCCCTGCTGGAAATACTGCATCTGGCGCCGCAAGCTATCCGCCCGCATCGCCACCTCCTGCGCCGCCGCGGACAGTTCCTCGCTGGCTGCGGCGTTGTCCTGCGACAGCTGGTTCAGCCGCTGCATGGCCTGATTGATGCCGCCCACCCGTTGCGCCTGCTGCGTGGCCTCGCAGGAAATGCCCTTCACCAGCTCCAGCGTCTTGAGGCTGGACTCCACGATATCGCTCAACTGCTGGCCGGCGCTCTCGGCCAGCTGCACGCTGCTGATCGCCACCTGGCCGATCTCCTGCGCCGCCGCCTGGCTGCGCTTGGCCAGCTTGCGCACCTCGTCGGCCACCACGGCGAAACCCTTGCCGTGCTCGCCGGCCCGCGCCGCCTCTATCGCCGCATTCAAGGCCAATAGATTGGTCTGATAGGCGATGTCGTCGATGATGTCGGTGCGCTTGGCAATCTTGTGCATCGCCGCGATCGTCTGCTGCACCACCCGGTTGCCCTCCGCCGCCTGGACGCTGGCGGTATCGGCCATGCCGCCGGCGTGATTGGCGTCGCTCGCCATGCGGAACATGCAGCCGGCGATGTCGTCCACCGAGGTGCTGGTGCCCTCCACATCGGCCGATGCGCGCGCCGCGCCCTGCGACAGCCCCTGCGACGCCGAATTCAGTTCGTCCGAAGCATTGGCCACCGCATCGGCATCTTCCTTGACCTGCATGATCACCCCCGACAGCCGCTGTCCCATCTGGCGGATGTGGGCGGCCAGGCTATGGGTATCGCCTTCGCGCAAAGGCAGGAAGAAATCCAGCCGTCCGGCCGACAACTCGCGCATGCCCTGCGCCACCTCGTCCGGCTCCGCGCCCAGGGTGCGGATGATGTTGCGGCCCACCACCACCGCCAGCCCTACCGGCATCAACAGCAACAACAAACCCAAGAGCACCAGATAGCTGCTCAGCCGCGCCGAACTGGCCTGTTGCTCCAGCAACCTGCTGATCTGGGCCAGAATGGCCTTCTCCACCCCCATCAAGGCGTCCACCCGCCGGCTGGACACCTGGAACCACTCGTCCGGACGCAGGCTCTGCATGGCGCCGGCCCCGCGCGCCAGCACGGCATCGCGCGCCGACTCGAACTGCCGCGAGCCGTCCATGGCCGCCTGCAGCACGGCCTCGTCGCCGCCATATTGGCGGTATTGCGCCCGGCACAGCTCCTCCTGCGACACCACCCCGCTGACCTGGCGGAAATTGGTGATGCTGAAACTGCCCACCGTCAGCACCCCGGTGATCAGCCCGCGCGCGCGGCCGGTGTATTCTTTCTGGCAATTCACCGCCGACCATTGCAGCACCAAGGCCTGCACTTGCTGCGTGTTGGCGTGGAACAGCGCGACGATGCGGGACAGCTGTTCGATCATGTCGGAATAGCGCAGAAAAGCCGGATCGGGAGAGATATGGCGGGCATCGATGTCGCGCCGCAATTGCGCCAAGGCGTCCTGGCGCGGCACGGCGTTGTCGAGATAAGCGCGCAGTTCATTGGACATGTCGGCGCGCGGCTGCCGTTGCAGACGCTGCAGCACATCGTCCGCCGCCGCCCTGGCTTGGCTCAGTGGCGCGGGCAGCGGCTGATGCAGGTTCAGATAGCCATAGCTCAGCCCGCGCTCCGCCTGCAGGTCATGGATCAGGTCGCCTGCCAGCGCGATGTTTTCCGCCAGCGACTGATCCCGGTTCAACTCCTGCAACAGCAGGCGTTGATGCCAGGCATAGCCAAGCGCCGCGATGAACAGCGCCAGCACCAGCGGCGCAATCAACAGCACCAGTTTGTGGGCGACCTTGAGCCGCGCTCGCATAGCCATCCCTCCCACGCCAGAATGATTCACTATAGAAGTACCCAGGCATTGGCGTAAGCGAAAGCACTTAAAGCCTGTCCGAGTTGTTTTCCCGCGACCGATCAGGCTGGGGGATATCGGGAAAAACGCCCGCCCATCCGCGACAACGCCGCGTCAGTCCAGGGCAATCAGGCGGCCCGCGCAAAACAGTGAAACCTCGGCTTGATGGCGTATGCGCCTGGCAAAGCCGGGCGTTCCGACACAGCGCCCAACAGGAGACAGGATGGCCTCAAGCTGGTAACATCGCCCGCTGTAGTCATTGGGGAGTAGCCATTCCCAGCGTCCCCGCTGGGAAGACCACGTCAACAAACTTGAGGCAGCTGTCTCATGGCGTGGTCAGCCGCTGCAACAGCAGCGTGAGCCCGGCGAGACCTTTGGCCGCAATGCGCTTTGCCAGCCGGGCAAGCCGCATTGCCGCGCCATTGGAATCTTGCTTGCCCGGCCGGACCGTTCCATGTTTCTCACTCTTGTCCTGTTTTTCCTGTCCGCCGTAGCGATCTATCTCGCCTGCGAATATTTCGTCAATGGCATTGAATGGGTTGGCCGCGGCATGAAGCTCGGCGCCACCGCTGTCGGCTCGGTGCTGGCGGCCTTCGGCACCGCGCTGCCGGAAAGCGCCGTCACCTTCATGGCCGTGGTGTTTGGAGACACGCCCGCGCAGAAGGATCTTGGCGTAGGCGCCGCAATGGGCGGGCCGCTGGTTCTGGCCACCCTGGCCTATGCCGTGGTCGGCTTTGCCCTGCTGCTCAACCGCAAACGCCTGGTTCGGGACTCGCACCAGGTGCGGGTGGACCATGCCCGGCTTAGCCGCGACCAGGCCGCCTTCCTGGCCGTGTTTGTGGTCAAGGTGGCGCTCGGCCTGGTCGCCTTCGCCATCAAGCCCTGGCTGGGCGTGCTGTTTCTGGCCGCTTACGCCCTCTATGTCTGGCGCGAAATCCGCGATGCCGATACCGCGGAGGACGAGGAAACGCTGGAGCCGCTGAAAATCCGCCCGCGCAGCAGCCAGCCCTCGCTGGCCTGGGCCGGGCTGCAAACCCTGCTGGCCTTGGCGGTCATCGGCTTCGCGTCGCATCTGTTCGTCGCCCAGCTCGAAGCCATCGGCACGCTCATGGGATGGTCGCCCCATCTGGTGGCGCTGCTGCTCAGCCCTGTCGCGACGGAGCTGCCGGAAACCATGAATGCCCTGATCTGGGTGCGCCAGGGCAAGGAACGCCTGGCGCTGGCCAACATCTCCGGCGCGATGATGATACAGGCCACCATCCCCAGCGCGCTGGGCATGTTCTTCACGCCCTGGCTCTTCGATGGCCCGTTGCTGGCCTCCGGCGTGATTACCTCGCTGGCTATCGCTTTCCTATGGCTGCTGTTCCGGCGCGGCGCGGTGGATAGCCGCGCGCTGATGGCCGTCAGCGGCTTGTACGGCGTATTCGTGGCCTTCGTCGCCTGCAGCTAGCGCCAGGCAGCAGGCAGAGAACGCGCGGTGCGACGTCTCTGCCATGCAAGCATCAAACCAATGCGCCGAATCGGCTACAACGCATGCGGATCGATGTCCGCCACGCTGTCGAACACATAGTCCGGCTGATACGGAAACTGCTCCATCGATTCGCGGGTGGAGACGCCGGACAACACCAGCGCGGTGCACATGCCGGCCTCCAGGCCACCGACGATGTCGGTATCCATGCGGTCGCCTATCATCACCGCCTCTTCCGGATGGACGCCGAGCTTGCGGGTGGCCAGCAGCATCATCAGGGAGTTGGGCTTGCCGACGATATAAGGCTTCTTGCCGGTGGCGGCCTCGATGGCGGCCAGCAAGGTGCCGGCGGCCGGCTCGTAGCCGCCCTCGATCGGATCGATCATGTCCGGGTTGGTGCCGATGAACTTGGCGCCTTGGTCGATGAAGCGCACGGCTTTTTTGATCTGCTCGAAGCTGAAGGTTTGCGACTTGGCCACCACCACGTAGTCCGGGTGCGATTCCGAAATCGAGAAACCCACATTGTACAGCTCGTTGATCAGGCCGGCGCCGCCCACCACGTAGGCAGTGGGCATGGCTTTGCGGGTCTGGCTCTTCAGAAACATCGCCGTCGCCATCGCGCTGGTGATGAAGTTGTCCTCGGTCAGCCCGACGATGCCCAAGCCTTCCAGCTTCAGCCGCAGATCCAGCGGCGTCTGCTCCGCGTTGTTGGTCAAAAACAGAAAGGGGGTTTGGGTGTCGATCAGGCGCTGGATGAACTCGCGCGCGCCGGGGATCAACTGCTTGCCCCGATAGATCACGCCATCCATGTCGGAAATGATGCTCTTGCTCATAGGTGGTTCCAGAACGCAGTGCCGATTGCGCGGGCACGATCGCGGGCCGCGGCTGGGTTGCGCGACCGGCACAGCATAGCACGGCTGTGGGACGGCTTTATTGCGCTGGCAAGCCCTTGCCATCCGCAGCCATGACTCACGCCTGCCTGCGGCCGCAATATGCGGCATGCCCACGGCAGATTGGCGCGCTTCTTGTTTATGATAATGATATTTATTATAAGAAAAACGAAAAAATATGGAACAAAAGCGACAATCCTGGCTCAGACCTGTCTGGCTGACGCCCAAGCGGGCCGGCCAGGCGGATGCCGCGCCCGTCTCCCAAAGACTGGCCGGCGCCCAACTCATCGAAAAGATGCAGTATCTCGTTCGGCGAGGCTCCTATGCAAACACAGGTCACTGATCTGACGACGTCGAGAGACGCCCAAGGTTAGGACAGGCTTTATCGGATTAAGGTTTAGCCCAAAGTGACTTCCCTGGCAGGATACGTTGCATAGTGCCAAAACCTAGACGCGGAGATCGCTTCCTGCACTCGCCTCCTGGTTGTCGCCCCCATTGAGAACTGTTTGCGGTTTAAACAGCTAAACGGGGAATTCCTACATGACTTACGTCGCAAGCCACATCCACGCCGCCGCACCACGAGCGGATATTGATTTGAAAGAAACCGTCGCATCGTATATGAGCGCCTCGCTGATCACGCTCAGACCAGGCATGTCGGTCGGCCGCGCCCGCGGCCATATCCTGAGCCAGTTGCACGAGAACGATGTTCCGGCGCAGGTCTTTGTCACCGATGACAGCGGCTTTCTGCATGGCCGGCTGTCGCTGAAGGCGCTGCTGACCGAGCAGGACGAACAGCGCCTTGTTTCCACCATGATGCTGGCGCCTGACTACTCGGTCGAACCCGGCCAGTTGCGCCGGGATATCGCGCCGGAACTGACCGAAAGAACCCTGGACATCGTGCCGGTGGTTCGCGGCGGCAAGCTGGTGGGTGCGTTGTATGAGCGCGAAATCGCCGCCTTGATCCGCGATGAAGGCACCGACGACGCCCAGCGCCAAGGCGCCAGCCTGCCGCTGGACACGCCGTATCTGAGCACCAGCCCATGGGGCCTGTGGAAGAAGCGCCTGCCTTGGCTGCTGCTGCTGTTCGCCGCCGAAGCCTACACCAGCACCATCCTGCAGGTATTCGAGGAACAACTGGAGGCGGTGATCGCGCTGGCCTTCTTCATTCCGCTGCTGATCGGCACCGGCGGCAACAGCGGCACGCAGATCACCTCCACCCTGGTGCGCGCCATGGCGGTGGGCGAAGTGGGACTGCGCAATCTGGGCACCGTGCTGCGCAAGGAAGTCACCACCTCGTTCATGATCGCGCTGGCGATAGGCATGGTGGGCTTGCTCCGCGCCTGGATGCTGGGCGTCGGCCATGAAGTGGCGATAGTGGTGTGTTTGACGTTGTTCGCCATCACGGTATGGAGCGCCATCGTGTCGTCCATCATTCCGATGCTGCTGAAGAAGATTCGCATCGACCCGGCCGTGGTGTCCGCGCCCTTCATCGCCACCTTCATCGACGGCACAGGCCTGGTGATCTATTTCAACATCGCCAAGCTGGTCATCACCGACCTGGCCTGAGCGCGTTAAGGGTCATTGACGTTTGCTGAGCGGTCGCGACCAGCGCCCGACCCTATGGGTTGGGCGGAACCCAAACGCGATCCACACAGCAAACGTCAACCGACCTTAGTCCTCCACCGGCTTGAATTTCGGCCGGCAATGCCGGCTACCCCAGCAAACTCCTCATCGCGCACGCGAACGCCCTCCGATGGCTTTCGCTCAGGCCCAAGTCCAACCAAATCGAGAAACGCCAAGATTTGCAGCCTCCGGTCCAACGGCAAGCGGCTGCAGTGAGCGCCTTCAGCAGACAAAGGGAAGCGCTTACCGCTGATCGCCTCTCGGGCCGGAACGCATTTGGCAAATCTGCGCGCGGCGGCGGAAAGACTCGGCAAGAAATGCGCAAGGACACTAGGCATGATTTTCGGGTCAGGGAAACGCCCTGATTTTCCGGAGACAAAACATGCGAAGCATCTCACTTGCCGCGCTGTGCATCGCCTTGGCCGCCGCGCTGGCGACGCCTGCCCAGGCCTCGCCCAAGCCGTACAAAATGCCGCACCAAGCGAAAATACAAGTCCGACAACCGGCCGCGCCGCGGCTGTGGCAGCATCGTCCGCCAACTGACTTCCAAGCCCGCTATCGCCTGCAAGACAACCGCACCGTGATCGGCCGGCCGCTGAAGAAACTGATCCGCCACGCCGCCACGCCGCAGTGCCAGGACATGAACGCGCTGGCCAGCCACAGCGGCGCCGATCTGGCCAACTACCTGGCCACCCTGCCCGACTACACCTGCGCTTACGGCCTGTTTGCGCTGGATAAGAACCTGGCATCTACGATCTTCACGTCCTCGAATCTCAACGCGGCGGCCAGCCGCTTCATCCAGGAGGCGGCAGCCTATGACGCCTCGTCGATGGCGCTGGTGAATCTCACCTTGTACCTGCGCGCCGGCTACTATCTGGCCAGCACCGGCACGCTGCCGGCGCTCGACCCCAACCTTCAATCCTTGCTGCGTCCCGGCATCCGTCAGCTGACGGATGGCGCCGCGCTGTTCGCCGCCAACGCCCAGGCGCCCACCACCGCCAATGAAGTGATGACGCTGATCACCAATATGGCGGATGAGGCCTATTACCTGCCCTCGATACGCGCCATCATCCAGCGCTACACCAACAGCGCGGCCAATCCCAATGCCGCGCTCGCCCTGCGGGAAAGTTCGGCCAGCCGCGGCTTCACTGGTGCGCTGACCGTGCTGTTCTACGCCCATGGCCGCGCCAATGCCTTGCCGCTGCTGCAGAGTGACGGCAGCTATGCGGCGGCGCTGACTCAGTTCGTGCTGGCAGACAAAACCAGCCTGATCGGCACCGAAAGCGCCTTCCAGCTGGGCGACGCCACCCGCGAGGGGCTGCGCTTCATGCAGTACCCGGCGCTGCTGCCATCGATCAAGCCGCAGGCCAAGACCATTCTGGCCGGCAGCAGCATGACCGGCGCCGACAACGAGATGTGGCTGGCGGCGGCGGAAGCGGTGAAGTACTACGACAACAACAACTGCGCCGAGTACGGCACCTGCGGCTTCGAAACCAGGCTGGCCGACGCCATCCTGGTCAACCGCTACACCTGCAGCCCCACCATCCATATCCGGGCGCAGGAAATGACCGCGGACCAGATGCAATCGTCGTGCGCGCTGCTGCAGAAGGAGGAATCGTACTTCCACCAGATGCTGCAGACGCATAACCAGCCGGTGGCCAACGACAACAGCACCTCGCTGGAGGTGGTGGTATTCGACGACTACGACAATTACTCCAAGTACGCCGGCGTGATTTACGGCATCTCCACCGACAACGGCGGCATGTATCTGGAAGGCAATCCGGCCGATCCGAACAACCAGGCCCGCTTCATCGCCCACGAGGCCTCGTGGCTGCGCCCGGTGTTCAAAGTGTGGAATCTGGAGCATGAATACATCCACTACCTGGACGGCCGCTTCGACATGTACGGCGACTTCGCCGCCGCTACGCAGCAGCCGACCGTATGGTGGATAGAGGGGCTGGCCGAATATCTCTCCTTGCGCAACGACAACCAGACCGCCATCGACGTCGCCAAGACCGGCAACTACAAGCTGAGCCAGATTTTCGGCAACACCTACGACATGCCGGACTATGTCACCCGCGCCTACCGCTGGGGCTATATGGCCACCCGCTTCATGTTCGAGCGGCACCGCGCCGATATCGACGCCATGCTGCCGCTGTGGCGCAAAGGCGACTACGCGGGCGGCTATATGGGATTGATGCGGCAGATCGGCAACCGCTACGACGGTGAGTTCACCGCCTGGGCGCAAACCGCCACCACGGCCGGCCAGCCGCCGCTGCCCCCGGCCTCCAGCCTGCCGCCATGCAATGAAGGCTATCCGAACCGGCTGGGCAAGAACTGCTCGATCACCGCATCCGCCGCCGGCGCCGCCTACGCCACCATTCTGCTGCCGGCCGGCGCGCGCAATCTGCGGCTATGGACCAGCGGCGGCACGGGAGACGTGGATCTTTATGTCGCCAAAGACCGCTACCCGACACCGGCCAGCTATGACTACGCCTCGGCCAGCATCGGCAATGAGGAGTCCGTCGCCATCCCCGCCCCGCAAAGCGGGCATTGGTATTATCTGACGCTTCAGGCGAAGCAGCCGTTTGCCAGCGTCAGCGTCAACGCCAGTTACGAATAATCCAATCAGCCGCGGCGCAGCCCTCGCCGCGGCTTTCTTGCAAAATGCATGAAGTTGATCCATGTTATCCATGTAAATGCCAAGTAAATAATTGGCACCGGGATGGCATCGCCACCACGCCGCCGCCAGGCGGCCTTGCGCAAGGATCGTCACAACATGCACATGTCCCTTCAACAGCCATTTCTGATCAGCGAGCTGCCCGCCGCCCGCACAATGGCATCGCTGTTCGACCACCTGCCCGATGTCGTATTCGCGATCAAAGACTTGAACAGCCGCTACCTTGCGCTCAGTGAAGGCTGCGTATTGCGCTGCGCGCTGCGCAACCGTTGCCAGGCGGAAGGCCGCACCGCGCACGAGCTGTTTCCCAGCGTCATGGCAGACCGCTACCACGCGCAAGACCGCTCGCTCTACGCCGAGCGGGCGCCGCTGCGCAACCGGCTTGACCTGACCGTCTACCCCGACGGCGCCCACGGCTGGTGCCTGACCAGCAAGCAGCCGCTGCAACATCCGGATGGACGACTGCTCGGCCTGGTCTGCATTTCGAAAGATCTGGCCGATCTGACCCGGGAAAAACTGCTCGATGAGCGCTTCGCCTCCTGTGTAGACCACATCCAGACCCACTACCACCGCCCGCTGCATCTGGACGAGCTGTGCGAACTATCCGGCCTCAGCATCGGTCAGCTGGATCGGCGCATGAAACGCGTGTTTCAACTCAGTACCGGCGACTTCATCCGCCGAACCCGCATGGATGCGGCCAGCCACGCCATTCGACACAGCCGTCGGCCTCTGGCGGACATCGCCACGGCTTGCGGCTTCTCCGACCAGAGCGCCCTCACCCGGCTATGCCGCCAGTTGCTGGGCGTCAGTCCTCGCCAGCTCAGAATCGGCCTGACTCGCGGCTGAAACGCAGCCCGGATCAGGCCCTGTGGGATATGATGGAATCCATTCAACCGTTTCTCCGGGAGAGTCGGTTACCGCCATGGATTTCGATCACCTCATAGACCGCCGCGGCACCGCCAGCGAAAAATGGGACAAATACGCCGGGCGCGACATCCTGCCGATGTGGGTGGCCGACATGGACTTCGCCGCCGCGCCCGCCATCCTGCGCGCCCTGCATCAGCGGATAGACCACGGCGTGTTCGGCTATACCCATGTTCCGGCCTCGCTTGTCGAGGCGGCGCAAGCGCATCTCATGGCGCATTATGGCTGGGCCATCCAGCCGGAATGGCTGGTCTGGCTGCCCGGCCTGGTGCCGGCGCTGAATGTGTCGTGCCGCGCGGTTGGCGCCCCCGCCGATGCCGTATTGACCACGACGCCTATCTATCCCCCCTTCCTCAGGGTGCCGCAAGAAGCCTCACGCGCGCTCCGCGCCATCCCCTTGCTCATCGGCGATGGCCGCTGGCAATGGGACTGGCCCGCGATGGAGCGCGCGGCGCCGGGCGCGAAGCTGCTGTTGCTGAGCCATCCGCACAACCCCACCGGCCGTTGCTGGGACGAGGACGAATTGAAGGCGCTGATCGCTCTGGCCAAGCGGCACGAGCTGATCATCTGTTCGGACGAAATCCATTGCGATCTGATTCTGGCGCCGCGGCGCCATCGTCCGCTCGCCGCTGTCGATCCCGACTTCGCCGCGCGCACCATCACCTTGATGTCGCCGTCCAAAACCTGGAACCTGGCCGGCCTGGGCTGCGCCTTCGCCGTCATTCCGGATAGAACGCTGCGCAGCCGCTTCCGCCGCGAGATGTCGCATCTGGTGCCGCCGGTGGGCGCGCTCGCTTATGTCGCGGCGGAAGCCGCCTACCGGGATGGCGAATCATGGCGGCAGGCGCTGCTGGGCACGCTGCGGCGCAACCGCGACCGGCTGGCGCAGGCTTTCGCCGACAGCCGCCTGCCGTTGATTCCACCGGAAGCCACCTACCTAGCCTGGTGCGATGCCCGCGCGATCCATCCGGACAACCCGTTGCCGGAATTCGAGCGGCTGGGGGTCGGCCTCAGCGATGGCCGGGATTTCGGCAGCCCCGGTTGGCTCAGGCTGAACTTTGGCTGTCCGCCAGCCTTGCTGGAGGAAGCGTTGCGACGGATCATGCCCTTGCTGTGAAAACGCTTGCTCAGGCAGGGACCGAGCTGTCGCCACCGGCGGACATCAGCAGTCCGGTATAGGCATAAGCCGCGATATTGCCGAATACGAATTCCACCGCCTGTCTGTCCGGCCAAGCGGCTTTGGAAACCGACTGCAGCAACTGGCAGGCGCCGTCCACCACTTTGTCCGCAGGGCAGTCCGTTTGCCCCTGCGTCCGCGCGGTTTGCAGTTCCTGCACCAGGCGGGCAATGGAAATCGCGTCAGCCAGCCCCATCGGCGCCAGCTCAAAAGCGGCGTCGCCCAGATGCCTGCGCACAATGGCTTGCGACATCAGACGCAGAATGAAGCGAAACGGCAAACCGGTATGAATGGCAAGCAAAACCGGGTCCATGTCCAGCAGCTGGTCAATCGATGACACCCCTTCCGCCTCCAATTGGCTCGCGATGGCAGGCGTCACGCCATCCAGCGAGAGCAAGGGATCCGGTTGATCGGTTTCGTTGGTACTCAGCTTGCTGTTCACCAGCCGGCGCAGCAGCTTGATGATGCTGTCTATCGGCAGAGCCCCGAGCGCAAAAGCCACGCCCACCGCCGCGCTGGCCGGCAGCGCCAGCGTGATCGAATACGCGATGGGCACCGCCAGCAGCATGCGCAGCACGTACCAATAGACGTCGGACACATTCAGACAACGCTTGCGCACGCTGTTCACCGCATCGCCCACCACAAACATGTACGCGCCGCTCATCGCACCGGCCTGCAGTTCAAAGTGGCCGAACTGCGCCAGGTAACCCGTCAAGGGATGGCCGCCCGGCAGCATTTCCTTCAATGGAAACAACACCACGTAATTGGCCTCGAAAAACACCACGAACAACAATAGCGTCAACGGCACCATGAAGGCATCCGGCCCATATTGTTCGCGATAAATCGCGTCGAACAGCCCGGCCGCCCTCGCCTGCTGCTGAACGTCCGTCCCTGCCTGTCCTCGCGCCAGCGCGCCCGTCGCCTCGGCCCGCCGGTGCCAGAAGTGCCACAGATACTGGGACAAGGCATTTCCCCATAGCTGGTTGCCGAATTCCTCGTAGCGCGTCCACCAGCCGTGGTCGATGAAACGCAGATACGGCGTGGCCGCCAGCATCACCACGAACAGGGTCAACCCGCCGGCGAGCAATGCCAGGATCAACGGCAATTTCAAACCGACGCCCATCGCCAGCGACAAAGTCAGGCTGAGCAGGATGATCGCCGCGCCGATGCGCCGCCCGACCTTGCGATGGTTAGCGACCGGCGGATCTTCTTCCGCCACCACGTAAGAATCGTCAAGCGCCGGGCTGTCGATAGGATTCGCCATCATTCTCTCCATCGTTGTGAACGGAAACCGCGCCCGGCCGCCAGATTCCTGCAGCATAGGCGGCGGCCCCTAGGGGCTGTTGACGTTTGGTGAGTGGATCGCGTTTGCGCCGATTTGGGCCGGAAGCAAGGCGCACAGTCCGCCGCATAGTCATTCTATGCAAGGGCTGGGCAACGTGGCTTCCGGCCCAAAGCGGCCAAACCCGCAGGGCCGGGCGCCTTTCGCGCCGACTCTTCGTTGTTCCGCGCTGGCAGAGAATGACTATGCGGCGCGCGAAACGCCTCGATTCGGCGCAAAACGCATCCCGGCGCGACCGCTCACCAAACGCCAACAGCCCCTAGGCCCGGCTACAGGTAGAAATGCTGACTGCCGGACTTGGCGGCTGGCCGCCGCGTTGCGCGCGTCTTGACATCGCCTCTGCCCTATCTATAACCAGCACATGCCAAATATTCCATTGTGCCAGCATGGATAAGTAATAACACCTATACGGCATGAATCAATCGCAAGGGGAATCGTTCGCCTGAAGGGCACTACCGTCCGCACATTTACGTGGGAGAGTGGATACATGAATCTGCTGCAACGCGCCGCCACACCAATCAAACAAGCCCAACACAATCTGGGGCCGCTCGCCGAACTACCCGGCACCTGGGTGGGACATGGCTATAACTTGATCGCCGTACCGGACTTCCAGAACAAGCAAATCTTCCGTCTGATCGTCAACACCACCAAGGAAACCCTGACTTTCACACCCATCGGCGGCCCGATTCCCAATCGCGGCTCGAAACAGGACGACATCTTCCTGTACGGCCTCACGTATCTGCAGCAGGTCAACGACGCCGCCACCGACGAGGGCATCCATACAGAGCCGGGCCTGTGGCTGAATGTGCCGCCCACCAGCGATCCGGACGCGCCGTCCACCATCGTGCGCCAGGCCACCATTCCGCATGGCGACGCCCTGCTGGCGCAAGGCCAGTCCTCCAGCGAGGCCCGCGCCCCCGTCATCGCCCCCGTCAGCCCGCTGCCCACTCTGCTGCCAGGCACCCCGCAGCCGCCGCTGGGCTACATCGACCCGTATTTGAACGGCCAGTTCCCCCCGGGCTTCGACATGCAAAACCCCAACCAGGCCTTGGTCAACGTGCTGAGCCAGCAGGCGGAGCAAGGACTGAAGATCGTCAATACCACCAATCTGCCGGTGAGCTCCAAGAACGTCGGCGCCGTCGTCAACATCCCCTTCATTGTGGTCAACGCCAACGCCACGGAGATGAATTCGATCTTCTGGATCGAAACCGTGCAGCGCCCGGACGGCAGCCAGTTCCTGCAGCTTCAGTACACGCAGACCGTGCTGCTGGTATTCGACGGCATCGTCTGGCCGCACATATCCGTCGCCACGCTGATCAAGCGCTGAACGCAGGAAGGCGCGCGCCGCTTGTCGCGCGCCCATCACCACTCGCGGAGGCAACATGACTATCCAGGCCGACTCCAAAAAACCGTTCGGCATGCTGTTCGACCGCGTCAGCGGCCAGCTCAGCGCCGAGGACAAAGCCTGCGGCGACAGCCGCAAACCGCTGCAGGACATGGCCCAACTGGCGATCATGGTGGAAATGACCACCATCCCGCCGTATCTGACCGCCCTTTACTCCATCAGCGACCCGAACTGCAAGGCTTACCAGTTGCTGCGCAGCGTGATGATGGAGGAAATGTTCCACATCAATCAGGCCGCCAACCTGATGGTGGCCATCGGCGGCAGGCCTAAAATGACCGGCGTCTACGCGCCAACCTATCCCTGTTATCTGCCGCACGCCAATCCCAATACCACGCCTTTCATCGGCTTGTGCCGCGCCTCGCCGCAGGTATTCAACGACACCTTCACCGCCATCGAGACGCCGGCGCCGCCGCACGCCCCGGCCCGCGGCAACAACTACAGCTACATCGCCCAGCTGTATGACGCGCTGGAAGACGGACTGGAGGCGTACCAGGGCGCCCAACCGCTGTTCCAGCAAAACCCGGATGCCTGCCAGCGCACCGATATCTATCTGGGCAAGTTCGGCGGCACGCCGATACAAGTGACGGATCTGGCCAGCGCCAAGCTCGGGGTGCGGCAGATCGTGCAGCAGGGCGAAGGCAGCGTGCCCGAATCGCAATCCATGATTCCGATCGAGCCGTGGGCCACCTACAACACCTATGGCGAGCGCACCGACGGCACCTACGGCCCCATCATCGGCACCCCGTACGAGATGTCGCACTTCAAGAAATTCCGCACCGTGTCGCTGGACAAGGACAGCTTTCCGGACAGCTACCCCATCGTGTCCAACCCCAAGCGCAGCGACTTCACCAATCCGGTGGCGATCGAGCTGGCCGAACTGTTCGACATCGCCTACAGCCTGATGCTGGATGCGATGGAGCACAGCTTCGCCGCGCGCGCCGGCCACGCCAACGACACCTTCTTCACGCTGGCGCTGCCGCTGATGCACCAGGCCATGCCTAATCTGGCGCGCCGGCTGATGAATACGCCGCTGCACAAGGATACCAACAGCAGTGTCGGCCCCAATGGCGCCCCCACCTACCTGTACCAGCCTGGCAGCAATCTGCAGGACTTCGCCAATCGCCTGCAACAGGCCGTCAAGACGGTGGGACAGCAGGTATCGGACCCGGACGAGCGCCAAACGCTGGAGCAAACGCTGGCCGGCGTGCGCGCCAATGTCAACCAGCTGATCGCCGCCGTTCACGCCCAACACGCCTAAGCTCCTGGAGGCACCATGATCGAGTATCGGATCTACCCCGCCATCGGCATCGCCCGCGTCGGCAACGCGCCGGAAAAGTTCTACATCGAACCGGACCGCTACTGCGGCCTGCCCATCATGCCGGACGGCAAGCCGTTCACGCAGCAGGACTTCCGCGACGAGCAGGGCCGGCTGTGCCGGCAGGCGGCGCGCTTTCAGGTATATAAGGTGGAGAACGGCGTCAGCGAACCGTTGACGCTGTCCAGCGCCGGAATCAAAACCATCCGCTGGACTGCCCACCTGGCCAACAAGAAACCCAGCTGGTACACCTTCGTGCCGGCCGAGGGCGAGGACGGCTACGCCTCGAACCACCCCTTGCGCAACCCTCAGGTGGCCGACCGCCACACCCTGCTGATCGACGTCGGTCCGCGCCAGATCGCCGGCCGCGGGCAACAGGGCGTACAGTTCAGCAGGCACACCGTGCCGGCCGACTACCAAGGCGCCCATTTCCCGCCCAGCCCGCTGTACCCGATGAAGGATTCGATCGACACGCTGGGCGAACTGCGCACCGACCAGGATGGCCGGCTGCTGGTGCTGGGCGGCTACGGCATCTCCGGCTCCGCCGACCCCGACGCCACCATCACCGACTATGCCAATAACGACGGCTGGTGGGACGACACCTCGGACGGCCCGGTCAGCGCCGTCATCGAGTTCAACGACGGCACGGTGATCGAAGCCCTGCCCGCTCATGTGCTGGTGGCCCCGCCGAAGTACGCGCCGGAAGTCCCGAATCTGGTGACCTTGTACGACACCATCTTCGACGCCATGGTGCGCAGCGGCCACTATCCGGAGATCTACCAGAACGGTTTCTGGAAGTCCGGCAAAAGCGGCTTCCTGCCCAATTTCCACACCGAAATCCGTCCGCTGCTGGAGCGCGCCACCTATATGCCCTGGGTATCGGCGATACCGCCCAAACCTCACCAGTTCGACTTCGGCATGCTCGGCGCCACCGGCGCCGACGGCCTGGGCGACGAGGCTTTCCGCGGCTTCCGCCAGTACATCCTGGACTTCATCCGCCCGCCCAGCCAGGAAAACGACATCCTCAGCGCCAACGGCGCGACGATGATGCCCTATCTGGCCGGCGACAACTGCCTGGTGCCCAGCACCGCCACCAGCAAATACATGCGGCTGACCGACACCCAATACTTCATGTTGCAGCAGTGGGTGGCCGGCTGTTTCGTCAACCGGGTTGTGGAGGAGGACGCCACGGCCGACAGCCTGACCCGCGCCGTGCTGGAAAACTGCGTGGGCGGTCCCTTCTCTCCCGGCATCGAGATGACCTGGATCTCGCGCAATCCGGCCATCTACCGCGAGCCGTTCCGCATCCGAAACCACTTTGTGCCGCAAGGCCCGTTAAGCCTGGATTTCGACCTCCAGCGCGGCATGGAGCCGGGCGACCTCACGCGCTATATGGCCATCCCGTGGCAAGCGGACTTCAACGAATGCTCGTCGCAGCCGATTGATGGCCGCACGCTCTGGTGGTGGCCGGCGCAGCGGCCGGAATACGTCTACCTGGAGCCGCGACCTCAGCCCAGGACCATGCAGGCTTCGCCGCCGCCGGCGCCGGATCAGGAAACCGGCAAGCAAGTGCCATGGATAGGCACCGACTACGACCAGATGGCCAGCGACTACATCAGCTTCGCCGAAGACATCGAGATGGTGAAATACTGGTCCGGCCTGGGCTTCATCATGGAAAAGCAGGTGGACGGCGAACGGCGCTTTGTCGAAGTGGAGCGCGCGCTGCCGCGGCCGTTCAACCCGGAAGACCTGCCGCCGCCCAATGTCCGCTAAACGCTATGACGTGCTGATCGCCGGCGCCGGTCCGGCCGGCTGCGCCGTCGCCCTGGCCTTGCAGCGCCTTGGGGTCGAGACGCTGCTGGCCGACCGGCCGCTGGCGCAGCCGTTCCGCATCGGCGAGTCCGCCACGCCTGACGTGGCGGGCCTGCTGCAGCGGCTGGACATGCGGATCGACCTCGCGGGCCACAGCCCCTACCACGGCAACCTGGCGCTGTGGGGCAGCGACCAGCCGCAACTGGACCACTTCCTGTTTCGCGGGCGCGGCCACGGCTGGCACCTTGACCGCAGCGCCTTCGACCGCATGCTGCAGCAGGAAGCGATGGCGCGCGGCGTCGCCTTTCTAGGCCAATCGGGCGTGGACGGCATTGCGCCGGATGAAGATGGATGGAAGGTGCAGGTGCGCGGCATGGGGGAGGTTCGCGCGCGCGCGCTGGTCGATGCCGGCGGACGGCGCTCGCCGCTGGCCGCCAGACTGGGCGTAGCCCGCCATCGGCTGGACCGGCTGCAGGCGCTGGCCTGCCATGTCGAAACCGCCGGCGGCTTGAGCGGATATTCGCTGGTGGAGTCCAGCCCCCACGGTTGGTGGTACGCCACCGCGCTGCCGGACGGACGCGCGCTCGTTGCCTTGATGACGGATCAGGATCTGGCGCGCGAGCAACGCCTGGACCACGCCGACAATTTTATGGCCGCCTGGCGCGCCACCCGCTTGCTGTCGGAACGGCTGCCGCCGCCACTGCGGGCCGCGCCGCTGCACGCCTTCGCCGCGCACAGCGGCTGCGTCGCCCGTGCCGCCGGACCGAACTGGATCTGCGTCGGCGATGCGCTGATGGGACTGGACCCCTTGACCTCGTCCGGAATCAGCGGCGCGCTCAGCGACGCCTTGGCCGCGGCGCCGGCCATAGCCGGCATGCTGGATGGCGACCTGGCCGCAGCGCGCCACTACACGCAACGCGCCAACGACAGCTTTCGCCGCTATCTTGCGGAGCGGCGCCAACACTATGCCCTGGAAACGCGCTGGGCGGAGTGGCCGTTCTGGCAGCGCCGCCAACTAGCCAGGCACCCCTCATCCGCCTGAACCTCCGGCGGCTTGGCCCATGCGCGTGGTGGTGGTCGCCTGCGGCGCATTCCGTTTGTCGAAGAAATGCCCCATCAGGCTAAGCAATGGCCGGCGGCGGTTGCGCAAGGAAAAAGCCAACTCGCTGACCCGCTCCGGCGGGGAGTCCTCATTCATCGCCACCACCATGGCGTTGGCCTGTGCCAACTGATGCCAGGGTAGCCAGGGAAAGGCATGGTGAGTAATGTGCAGATTGAAGTTCAGAATGACAAAACGCGACCACAAAGGCACATGCGCGCAATCATGCGTGTAGGCATCCTGCTCCCATAATTTTAACCCAGGATGATCCGCGGCTAGAATCGGCGCTTCGGCATGGTGCGGCAGATTCAGCAACTCCACCATCAGTAGCAGGAACAACCAGATCGGCAGATAGAATCCGGCTAACTTCCCCAGCATCTGATGTTGGCTGGCCACGACGATCAGCACCGCATAAGCGGCCGCGTACAGGCAGTTGAAGAGACGTTGCTGCCAGACCCGATTACCCGGCGCAGGCCGCGCGCGGAACGGCGCCAGCCAATGAGCGATGAAGTGGTTCAGCGCAATCATGGGGATCCACCATTTCCACATCCGTTCCAGCCGTCGCGCTTCCCGTTCGGTCATCACCGCAAACCGTTCAATCATTCCCCGATTTTCCGGGTCGTTGACCGAATGCGCGGTCCAGGCATGATGAGCCAGGTGGTTCTGCCGGCGCACCAGATACGGCAAGCCGATGAACCAGGAACATACGTGGCCCACACATCCATTGACGAAACGGTTCTGCGACACCACGCCGTGACAAGCCTCATGCATGATCAGGTACAGCTGCATCAGCGCCAGCGCCGCAAGCGGAAGCGCGATCAGTCTGGGCGCCAGCGACTCAGCGTTCCATGCTTCCCAGGCACCTCCGATGACGGCGATGTCGGTCAGCCACAGCAGAATGGTCCACGGCCCTTTGGGGCCATTGGGAAAACGCTGGCGCACCGCCAACCATTGTTGTTTCTGCATCGGCCCTTCCTTTCGTCAGATAGTAGCGCCAGCGCGCAGCGGCTTCGGCTCGCGGAGTGCCGGAACATCCTGCAATAAAGCAGCAGCCAGCGTGATCCAGGCTTGATCGAGCTCGGCCACTTCCTCGGCAAAGCCGTGGACCAGCGGCTGGGCATCAAAGTCGCGCCACACCAGCAGCAGGCAATCGAAGCGCATGCCATTTTCCCAATGCCAGGCAGGCAGATAGGCGGCGATCTCGAAACCCATGCGCAGCATGCTGGCGATCAACGTAGTCTTGTCCGCCAGCACTCTTGCGCTGACATAACGCACATCGCCCTGTTCGATGAGAAAAGCACGCAACGCGGCCTCAACGGGCTGCTCGCCCCGATACGTGCCGATGAACAGCGCCTGGATGGCATCGTCTCGGGAAAAATGAAACGCTCCGTCGCATTCAGCGCACTCATGTCCTGTAAAACTGGTTGCCGGATAAACGCCGGGCAGCATCCGCAACCCCAGCGGGGCGTACAGCCGCTCTCGAACAAAGGCCGAAGCCAGAATGGCCTGCACATTGGGCGCGACGTGAGGAAACGGTTCGTAGTATGGGGGGTGCATCGCCAACAGGTGGTATTCGCGCACGCCGGCCACGGTGTTGGGACCGCCATCGTGGCCAAGCAAAACAGTCGTCAGGAATTTCCGCACCGCGCGCAGAGAAACCGGCTGACGCAGCGTGCAGAACCCCAATTCGCCGACCTTGGGCGACACGCTCTCCAGGCATAGGCGACAAAGCGAGGAAACGATCCCCATCTGTCGCAGCGACGGTAGCACCGCGCCAAAACATACCTCCCGGGAATGGTTCCATGGATAGATCGCCAAACAAACGCAGGCGCCAATGCCATCTCCCCACTCAACGAGCTGCCAGTGCATCCAGCCGGATGCAATGCCATCGCGAATGAACTGTTCCTGCTGACAAGGATGGCTGGTATCGCCATAAGTCAGCTGGAACAAGCGCGCCAAGCCTCCCGCATCGCTCAAGGAAGCTTGCCTCGGCGCCAGTCCGCGTGTCGTCGCATCCTGTTCTAGGCTCCCGACAGGATTGTGATTTTGTAAAGCAGCAATCTCATGCATAATCATGCCAAATGAATAACAATTGACTGCAAAAGCACTTCCCAAGAGCCAGCATGGGAAAGGCCTGCATCCATGTACAAACAGCCCGTCAATTTAAATGACAAATGGGAATTTATCAGGCAATCATGTCAGTAAAAAGTCTTTGCAGACAGCAGACAAACCTCAGATAGCCATACCCTGTTCCAAATATCAGGTTTCCGCGACCAATCACGACACAAAGATACGGTGAATACCCAAGCTAGTTTTGATCCCGCCAATTGCTCGAAATTACGAGATAGTCAATTCAAAAATGACAAGATTATCCAGAGAATCACCCGTTCCACACTGCCAAGCATGGACTCGGCCCCGCGGACGGCGGGGTCCGTTGCAAGCAACGCCAGAGGCTGGTCTGGTGGAGATCAAACTGAATGAGCCAAACAAAACGGCCGCGCTTGGCAAAGCGCGGCCGTTCCCGTCCCAAACCGGCAAGACGATTTATTCGTGGATGGCTTCCACGGCGATGGTGATGGTCACTTCGTCGCCGACGTAAGGCGCGTACTTGCCGGCGTTGAATTCGCTGCGCTTGACCACGGTGCTGGCATTGGCGCCGATGGCGTCCTTCTTCAGCATCGGGTGCGGCTGCTGCAGGAAGCTGCTCAGCGTCAGCGTCACCGGCTTGGTCACGCCTTTGATGGTCAGATTGCCTTCCACGGCAGTCGGCTTGTCGCCGTCGAACAACACCTTGGTGGACTTGAAGGTGGCGGTCGGATACTGGGCGGTATCGAAGAAGTCCGCGCCCTGGATGTGGCCGTTGAACACCGGGTAGCCGGTGTCCACCGATTTCATGTCGATGGTGACGTCGACGGAGCCGGTCTTGGCTTCCTTGTCCAACACGATCTTGCCGCTGGTTTTGTCGAAACGGCTCAGCTGGGTGGAAAAGCCGAAGTGGCTGTAGGAAAAACGCGGGAAGGTGTGGGTGCCGTCGATGACGTAGGTTTCCGGCGCGGCCAGCGCGGCGCTGCTGAAGCCGGCGAAGGCCACGGCGGCCAGAGTGAGGCGAGTCAGTTTATTCATGGCTTCTTTCCTTGGTTGAAAGCGGCCGCGCTTATTTGGCGCGCGCCAGCAGGTGGAACTTGATCTGGATTTCATTGGCGACGGTGCCGAAGTCCTTCCAGTCGCCCTCGCCGATGGCGAAGTCGGCCCGCTTGATGTTCAGCGCGCCATCAAAAGCCGCCATCGCGCCCTGCGGCGTCATGGTGGCCACGGTGCTGACAGCCTGGGTACGGCCCTTGATGGTCAGCTTGCCGTCCACCTGGAAGCGGTTGCCGCCCAGCGGCTTGATGGCGCCGGACACGAAGCGGGCGGTCGGATACTGCTTGGTATTGAACCAGTCCTTGTCAGACACTTGGTCATTGGCCTCGGCCGATCCGGTGTCGATGCTGGCGATGTCCACCGTCAGCTCAGCCTTGGATGCGGCCGGCTTGGCCGGATCAAAATTCAGCACGGCGGAGAATTTCTTGAACTGGCCTTGCATGCCCACGCCCATCTGCTTATAGCCGAAGGCGATATGGCTCTTGTCCTGCTGGATGGCGGTGTAAGCCGCCGCGCTGGCGGCCAAAGGCGCAGCCAAGACGCTGCCCATGAGCAAGGACAGCGCAAGGGATTGGATTTTCATGTTCGGTTCTCCGGGTAAGGGTCAGGAACGCGCGCGCCACGGCAGCATGCGGCTCAGCACATCGTCCTTGTCTAGCAGATGATGTTTCAGGGCGGCGGCCGCATGGCCCAGCACCGTCGCCGCCAGCAGGTAATTCAACGCGGTGTGGACCGCGCCGAGGCGATGTCCCAGCTCTTGGTTTGGCGCAATCAGATCCGGCAGCGGCAGCACGCCGAAATAGACCGTCTGCACGCCCTTGGCCGAGCTCATCAGCCAGCCGGACAGCGGGATGGCGATCATCAGCAGATACAGCACCAGGTGACCGACATGCGCCAACGCCCGCATCGCCGTGCCCATGCTGGTCGGCAGCGCGGGCGGCCGGTGTCCAAAGCGCCAGATCAGGCGCAGCCAAACCAGCAAAAACACCGTGACGCCAGCCCATTTGTGCCAGGAATAAATCTTCAGCTTGAACGGCGACAGCGGCAGGCCATGCATGTAGAAGCCGACGCCGAACAGGCAGAGCAGCATGATGGCCATCAGCCAGTGCAGGAAGATGGCGGTGGAGGTGTAGCGCGTTTGGGACATGGAAGCCTCTGCTGGAAAGTCAAAGCTGCATGGCAGCCGACGGACGATGCTCAATGTAAGCGGTTTTCATTTCACGAAATAGCCCGGCTAAACAAATTTATTGTTTCTCATTAATAAACAATAGATTCTCTCACTGCCAAAATAGCGGCAGTCCAGTTCATATCTTGACATCCACGCATTGCCAATAAAATTAAAAATACCAAACAGATTTCCAAGCCGCCATTTCCCGCTCGACGCGGCCGCAGCGACACCTGCGCCAACTGTCATGGCGCTCGCCCCCTACCCTATCTGCAGATAAAGGAGACTACTTCATGCAAACCAGCAGCAACGGCATCCAGCTGATCCAGCAATTCGAAGGGCTGCGGCTGACCGCCTATCAGGACTCGGTCGGCATCTGGACCATAGGCTATGGCCACACCGGGCCCGATGTCCGGGCGGGCCTGAGCATCAGCGACAGCCAGGCTACGCAGTTGCTGAGCCAGGACTTGCAACGCTTTGAACAGGGCGTGTCCAATCTGGTCAAGGCGGCCATCAACCAGAACCAGTTCGATGCGCTGATCAGCTTCAGTTACAACCTGGGCCTGGGCAATCTGCAAAGCTCCACCCTGCTGCGCTTGCTGAACCAGGGCGACTACCAGGGCGCGGCTGGACAGTTCCCGCTGTGGGACAAGGCCGGTGGCCAGGTGTTGCCCGGCTTGCAAAAACGCCGTCTTGCCGAGCAGGCGCTGTTCCTGACGCCTGTCACCGCAACGGCCTGACCCTAGCCAGCGAATAATCGCCACAGTCCCCCCGTCCGCTGCTAAGCTGGGCGGGTTCGTCATTTTGCCTAGCCGTCATGCCAGATTCCCGCCCTGCGCGCGGCGCGTTGCTGTGCCGGCGCTGCCAGTACTACTTCGTCACCTACCATCCCAGCTTCCCCTACGGCTGCCGGGCGATGGGCTTTTCCAGCAAACGCCTGCCCTGCCTCGATGTGCAGGAGGCCTCCGGCCAGGCCTGCATGCGCTTCGTTCCCAAAACGACGCCCCCGCGCGGCTGACTTGGCATGCGGCCGGTCGGTTCAGGCTCAGCCTGAACGCGCCACTGCCTCCCGGTCATATAGTTGTCGCTGCCCTGCCGCCATCTCCGCCCCAGCCTCGAGTCAGCTGCTTACCTCAGCCAACCCCCGCGCCATATCCAACTGATTGCCCCTCTCCCCCAACCGCAACAAACAACCCGGCGTCATTATGACAAGCAGCGCAAACAGCGTAAATTCGAGCAAAAATTCCACTACATACTATTGATTTTCATAATATTTCCCAAGCCATCATCGGTGCGACAAATTTACCGCATCAAAAAATACGATTAGATTACCGCCGCCGTCCTCTCGTATGTTTGGATCAGCGCCCCTTCAAGCGCAGCACACCCCCAAAGGAGGATGTCATGAATGAGGAGACTCTGAAGAAGATCCAGTCCAATCCGAAGTACTTGGAACTGGTCCACAAGAAAACCAGCCTCGGCTGGACCCTGGCCATCGTCATGCTGGCCATTTATTACGGCTACATTCTGGTATTGGCTTTCGACCCGTCCTTGCTGGGCAAGCCGCTGTATGCAGGCGCCACCATGACGGTGGGCATCCCGGTGGGCATCTGCATCATCCTGTCCGCCTTCGTGCTGACCGGCATCTACGTGCGCCGCGCCAACCGCGAGTTCGACCCGCTGACCCAACAGATCGTCGAGGAGTCCCGATAATGCAGCCACGCAAACTCTCCCTGGCCGCCT
Source organism: Chromobacterium sp. CCUG 76385 (assembly GCF_059916625.1). Classification (NCBI taxonomy): domain Bacteria; kingdom Pseudomonadati; phylum Pseudomonadota; class Betaproteobacteria; order Neisseriales; family Chromobacteriaceae; genus Chromobacterium; species Chromobacterium sp. CCUG 76385. The sequence goes on along the minus strand of NZ_JAUCGU010000002.1, from coordinate 164,245 downwards.
GTACGGCGGCCCTGCTGCCCACGCTGGCCTTGGCGGCGGGCGCGATAGAAGGCGATGTCAAGCAGCAGGCCACCAACTGGCACGCCATCATCATGTTCTTCCTGTTCGTCGCCTTCACGCTGGGCATCACCTACTGGGCGGCGCGCCGCACCAAGTCGGCCAGCGACTTCTACGCCGCAGGCGGCGGCATCACCGGTTTTCAGAACGGTCTGGCCATCGCCGGCGACTACATGTCGGCGGCGTCCTTCCTGGGCATTTCCGCCCTGGTGTTCGACAAGGGCTACGACGGCCTGATCTACTCCATGGGCTTCCTGGTGGGCTGGCCCATCATCCTGTTCCTGGTGGCGGAGCGGCTGCGCAACCTTGGCAAGTACACCTTCGCCGATGTGGCGTCCTACCGCCTGCAGCAAGGACCGGTGCGCAGCTTCGCCGCGCTGTCCACGCTGGTGGTGGTAGCGATGTATTTGATCGCGCAGATGGTGGGCGCCGGCAAGCTGATCCAGCTCTTGTTCGGCATGAGCTATGGCTCGGCCGTGCTGATGGTGGGCGTGCTGATGGTGTGCTACGTGCTGTTCGGCGGCATGCTGGCCACCACCTGGGTGCAGATCATCAAGGCCGTGCTGCTGCTGGCCGGCGCCACCTTCATGGCGTTGATGGTGCTGGCCACGGTCGGCTTCAACCCGGAACTGATGTTCGAGAAAGCCGTCGCCGCGCACAGCAAGGGCATCGCCATCATGTCGCCGGGCAAGGCCGATCCGATAGACTCCATCTCACTGGGCCTGGCGCTGATGTTCGGCACCGCCGGCCTGCCGCACATCCTGATGCGCTTCTTCACCGTCGCCGACGCCAAGGAGGCGCGCAAGTCGGTGTTCTTCGCCACCGGCTTCATCGGCTACTTCTACATCCTCACCTTCATCATCGGCTTCGGCGCCATCATGCTGGTGCTGAATCAGCCTGGGATGATGGAAACGGTGATGAAGGACGGCAAGGCCGTGCATCAGCTGATAGGCGGCAGCAATATGGCAGCCATCCATCTGGCGGACGCCGTTGGCGGCAACATTTTCCTCGGCTTCATCTCCGCCGTGGCCTTCGCCACCATCCTGGCGGTGGTGTCCGGCCTGGCGCTGTCCGGCGCCAGCGCGGTGTCGCACGATCTGTACGCCAGCGTGTTCAAGCACGGCAAGGCCAACGAGGCCGACGAGATCCGCGTCTCCAAGATCACCACCGTGGTGCTGGGCGTGGTGGCCATCGTGCTGGGCCTGGTGTTCGAGAAGCAGAATATCGCCTTCATGGTGGGCCTGGCCTTTTCCATCGCCGCCTCGGCAAACTTCCCGGTGCTGTTCCTGTCGATGTTCTGGAAGGGGCTGACCACGCGCGGCGCGGTCATCGGCGGCCTGATCGGCCTGCTCAGCGCCGTGGTGCTGATCGTGCTGGGACCGACGGTATGGGTGGAGGTGCTGAAGCATGAACATGCCGTCTTCCCGTACAAGAACCCGGCCATCTTCTCGATGACCCTGGCTTTCGTCGCCACCTGGCTGATCTCGGTGCTGGATACGTCCAAGCAAGCCGCGGATGAAAAGGCCAAGTTCGACGCCCAGTACGTGCGGGCGATGACAGGCATCGGCGCCAGTGGCGCCAGCAAGCACTAAATGTCAATATCATAGACAGGCCGCGCGTCTTCACGGCGCGCGGCGACAACATCAAAGACTCTGGAGAAATACATGTCGACGCTAGATTCCATCCTCAAGGAAACCCGCAGCTTCGCCCCGTCGGACGAGTTCCGCCGCAAGGCGACGATCAGCGGCATGGAGGCCTACAACGCCCTGTGCGAACAGGCCGACGATCACTACCTGTCGTTCTGGGGGGATCTGGCGCGCGAACTGATCACCTGGAAGAAGCCGTTCTCCCGCGTGCTGGACGACAGCCAGGCGCCGTTCTTCAAATGGTTCGAGGATGGGGTGCTGAACGCGTCCTACAACTGCCTGGACCGCCACCTGGCCGCCAACGCCAACAAGATCGCCATCATCTTTGAAGCCGACGACGGCGACGTCACCCGCATCACCTATGCCGAGCTGCACCGCCGCGTCTGCCAATTCGCCAACGGCCTGAAAAGCCTGGGCGTCAAGAAGGGCGATCGCGTGGTGGTGTACATGCCGATGGGCATTGAGGCGGTGGTGGCCATGCAGGCCTGCGCCCGCATCGGCGCCATCCACTCCGTGGTGTTTGGCGGCTTCTCCGCCGGCGCGGTGCGCGACCGCATCCAGGACGCCGGCGCGACGGTGGTCATCACCGCCAACGAAGGCAAGCGCGGCGGCAAGAACGTGCCGCTGAAACCCACCGTGGACGAGGCGCTGGCGCTGGAAGGCGCCGAATCGGTCAAGCACGTGGTGGTCTACCAGCGCACCAACGGCGGCGCCAACTGGACCGATGGCCGCGACGTATGGTGGCACAAGCTGATCGAAGGCCAGAGCGAAACCTGCGAACCGGAATGGATGAACGCAGAAGACCCGCTGTTCATCCTCTACACCTCCGGCTCCACCGGCAAGCCCAAGGGCATCCAGCACAGCACCGCCGGCTACCTGCTGGGCGCGATGAACAGCTTCCGCTGGGTGTTCGACTACAAACCCAACGACGTGTACTGGTGCACCGCCGACGTAGGCTGGATCACCGGCCACAGCTATGTCTGCTACGGCCCGCTGGCCAATGCCGCCACCCAGGTCATCTTCGAAGGCGTGCCCACCTACCCGGACGCGGGCCGCTTCTGGAAAATGATCGAGCAGCACAAGGTTTCCATCTTTTATACCGCGCCGACGGCGATCCGCTCGCTGATCAAGCTGGGCGCCGACCTGCCCAAACAGTACGATCTGTCGTCCTTGCGCGTGCTGGGCACCGTCGGCGAGCCGATCAACCCCGAAGCCTGGATCTGGTATTACGAAACCGTGGGCGGCGGCCGCTGCCCCATCGTCGACACCTGGTGGCAGACCGAAACCGGCTCCGCGATGATCGCGCCGCTGCCGGGCGCGGTGCCCACCAAGCCGGGCTCCTGCACCCTGCCCTTGCCCGGCATCATCGCCGATATCGTGGACGAATCCGGCGCCCAGGTGGAACCGGGCCGCGGCGGCTTCCTGGTGATCAAGAAGCCCTTCCCCAGCCTGGTGCGCACCATCTGGAACGACCCGGACCGCTTCAAAAAGACCTACTTCCCGGATGAATTCGACGGCAAATACTACCTGGCCGGCGATTCCGCCCACCGCGACGAGAGCGGCTATTTCTGGATCATGGGCCGCATCGACGACGTGCTGAACGTGTCCGGCCACCGCTTGGGCACCATGGAGATCGAATCGGCGCTGGTGGCCAACCCGCTGGTGGCGGAAGCCGCGGTGGTCGGCAAGCCGCATGATGTGAAAGGCGAGGCGGTGGTGGCCTTCGTGGTGCTGAAAGGGCCGCGCCCGCAGGGCGACGCCGCCAAAACCGTGGCGGCCGAACTGAAAAACTGGGTGGCGCACGAGATCGGCAAGATCGCGCAGCCGGACGACATCCGCTTCGGCGAAAACCTGCCCAAGACCCGCTCCGGCAAGATCATGCGCCGCCTGCTGCGTTCCATCGCCAAGGGCGAGGAGATCACCCAGGACGTGTCCACGCTGGAAAATCCGCAGATCCTGGCGCAGCTGCAGCAGCCGCTGTAATACCCGAGGAGAGCCTGATTGGCCGTCGCCCGCGCGACGGCCTTTTTTCTTTTAAAAACATCAGCGCCACGGAAACACAGGAAAAACCCGGAAATAGAAGGCAGACAGCCAGCCGCTCGCCAACAGCGCGATGAGCGCCTTGCCCGTTGCCAAAATGCAGCGGAATGCCCGCCGCGCAAGCATGCATGGACCTTGTCCGTGTGGTTCCGTGGCCAATAAAGTTTACGGTTTATTGAAAACGAATCCGCGGCGAACGACACGCCATATGCCACAGATCATGCCATTGTCCATGCAGCAGCATGCTCTTCTCGGCCTTGCCAAACACCGTAAAGCCATTGCGCTGCAGCACCTTGAGCGAGCCAGGATTGGCCGGCCGCACCGTGGCCTCCATCCTGGCCAGACCAAGTTCGCCGAAGGCCAGCTCGCGCAGGGCGGCCAAAGCCTGGCTGGCGATACCTTGTCCGGCATGCGCTTCGCCTATGTGGTAGCCCAGCTCCGCCTTGTGGAAATATCGCCGCTCCACTCCGCGCAGATTGATGCGGCCGACAATCTCATCGCCTCGCCAGATCAGATACTGATACCCGGCATCGGCCTTGGCCTCCCCCGCCGCGGCGTCTATCGCATCCCGCACCGCGTCCAGCCGGTAATAAGCCTCAGGCCGCGCATTGATCCAGTGCTCGAAATAGGTACGATTGCTCAGCTCGAAAGCCAGCAGCGCCTCTGCGTCCTCCGCTTGCGGCGGCAACAGCCGAATGCTCATCCTCATCCCTCTGATCATCTCGCCCAGACTGCAGATCAATAAAAATCAAATAGCATACCACCGAAGTAAAGCGATCCGGCAGCGCGCCGCCGCTGGCCGGCGTCATATTTATCTGCGATGATCCAAATCAGTTACAGACCTGACCATCAGGCACCGTCGATGAGAATAAAGATGAACACGCCAGCCCGAATCCCCGCCCTCAGCGTTGCCGCTTTGGCCGCAGCCGCTTGCCTCGCCCTGTCCATGCCGGCCCGCGCTGATGAAAACGGCGTCAGTTTCTGGCTACCCGGCCAGATCGGCACTTTCGCCGCCGTGCAAAACGACCCGGGCTGGTCCTGGAGCTTCAGCGCCTATCACGGCAAAGCCAGCTCCGAGAGCGTCAAGCGCAACAAAAAAGGCACGGTCTCCGCTAGCCTGCAAAGCACGCCGAATGATTTGCTGTTTGTCGCGCCGACTTACACCTTCGCCACGCCGGTAGCCGGCGCGCAGCTGGCGGTCTCGATGACCGGCTACTATGGCCGCGCCGAAGCCTACGCCAGCCAATCCACCACCACCGTGCACGGCAGAACGCGCTCGCAGAGCAGCGATGACGTCCACGACGGCTTCGGCGATCTATACCCGATGGCGACGCTGAAATGGAATCGCGGCAACCACAACTACCTGGCCTACGCCACCATCGGCGTGCCGGTCGGCGCCTACGATCCCAACCGCAACGCCAACCTGGGGCTGAACCACTGGTCTTACGACGGCGGCGGCGGCTACACCTATCTCAACGAAAAAAGCGGCACCGAATTTTCCGCCGTGCTGGGGCTGACATTCAATCAGAAGAACCCGGACACCGACTACAAGAACGGCAACGATGCCCACCTGGATGTCTCGCTATCGCAGTTTCTGAACGAAGACTTCCACATCGGCCTGGTCGGCTACGCCTACCATCAGCTGGAAAACGACAGCGCGCCGGGACTAGGCAAAAAAGATTACAAAGCGCGCGTCGCCGGCCTCGGCCCGCAGCTGGGCTATTTCTTCAAAGTGGGCCAGCAGAAGTGGTACGCCAACCTGAAAGCCTACGACGAATTCGACGCCTACAACCGCACGTCTGGCTGGAACGCCTGGCTGTCGCTGTTTGTGCCGATCTGATTGTTCGAGCGGAAGCCCGGAGGGCGTTCCGTCATTGATGATGTCAATCAGTGGCAGATCGCCCCGCAAGCGGGGCATCTGCCCTACGCACATCACGTTGCGCCCAGCGATACCCGACCCACACGGTAAAGCTCGCAACCAGGTTCCAGATTGCCCGGAGCCTCGCGCATCAGCACGATGCGCGTGAGCGACCACTCGGCCGGATCGAAAGCGCTTGCCGCCGTCACCGTGTTCGAATCGAGCAGTTGCGTTTGCCCCCAGTCCGCCTCGGCCGCGCGCCGGGCAGTCAATCCTTCTTCTGCAGTCAACGGCAGGCGCTCGATTACGGCAAAGCCAGCTTGCGTCGCAGCGCTTTTGCACTCGCCGAACCAGGCCACGGCGCCATTCACAACAGGCCGGCCAAACGATTCGCTCAGCGCGGCGAAACCGGGGCCGGACAGGAAGTCGCGCATGCCCTCCGCCGTCCGCCACAGATAAAACGGCGCATAGGCATTGGCAGCAGCGCCCGGCTCGCCCTTGATCGCATACAGGTAGGCCTTGAACGCCAATCCCGACAGCCCGTCGGTCAGATGGCCGCGCTCGGCGATGCGGCGCTCGATGATTTCCATCGGATAATCAGTCGGTAAAACGATGCGATATTGCATGGTCAGCATGATTGCAGCTCCTGTCGGCTCAATGTCGAGGCTTGGCGGCCATGGCTGAACGACCAGTTGTCCATCTCGCCGTCAGCAATCACCACCAGCAGGTCAGCCGGGGCCAAGCCAGGCGATTCGGCCAGTATCTCCGCCATCCGCGCAAACAGGGCAGCCTTGGCTGCTGCCGTGCGCGGCCGGCCGGTCTGGATGGCCACCATCGCAAAATCATCTGAACGCGGCCCGCCTGCGTAGTCGCGGTCGAAGATCATTTCGCCCGGCTCATTCAGGTGGATCAGCTGGAAACGGTCGGCCGGCGGCACGGCAAAGCATTCCACCATGGCTTGATGAATGCCGTCGGCCAAGGCGCGCAGGTACTGCGGCGGCTTGCCCTTGAGCAGGGAAATGCGGGCATAGGGCATGAGGCTCTCCTTATCTTGTCTGATCGGCCAGAACGGCATCCAGCTGCTCCAGCGCGGCGGTGGCGGACGGCCAACCGACATAAAAGGCAAGATGAGTCAGCAGCTCGCCCAATGCCTCTGCGCTTAAGCCGTTGTCCAGCCCGCGTCTCAGGTGAAATTCCAGCGCGTGCGGACGGGCCTGGCCCAGCACGGCGGCGAGAGTGATCAGGCTGCGCTCGCGCGGCGACAATGCGCCGCGCTGCCAAACATCGTCGAACAGGACTTCGCGCGTCAGTTGGTCCAGCTTGGGCGCGAGGCGAGACAAGGCTTCAGTTGCGGAAAACATGACTGGCTCCTGCGTGGTGAAAGACATGCGCTCACTGTAGCCCTGGTCATCAATGCTGAAAATCGCATATATTTTTACCATCCATCCCAAAATTCAGGATGATTCATGCGTAAACCCCTGCTCGACCTGGACGCGCTGCAAAGCTTCGCCAGTGGCGTGGAACTGGGCAGTTTCGCCCGCGCGGCGGAGCGGCTGCATCGCTCCACTTCCGCTGTCAGCGCCCAGCTGAAAAAACTGGAGGAACAAGCCGGCGTTCCCATCCTGCAAAAGAACGGACGCGGGCTGGAGCCGACCCCGGCCGGCGAGGTTTTGCTGTCCTATGCCCGCCGCTTGCTGGAGCTGAATGACGAGGCCGTGCAGGCGGTGCGCGGCGCGGAGTTGGCCGGCAGCGTGCGGCTGGGGCTGGCCGAGGATTTCGGCGAGGGCATGCTCCCACAAGCGCTGGGCCGCTTCGCCCGCGCCTGCCCGGAAGTGCATGTCGAGGTTCGAGTGGGACGCAGCTTGGAACTGCAGCGCGCGCTGCAAGCCGGCCAGCTGGACCTGGCCCTGCTATGGGGCGACGGTTCGCCCTGGCCTCATCAAGACCAGCTGGGGCAGATTCCGCTGCACTGGATCGCCGCCTCCAGCCAGCCGCCCCGCACGGACCGACGGCCCTTGCCGCTGGTCCTGTTCGACCCGCCTTGCCTGGTGCGGCGCCTGGCCTGCGACGCGCTGGACCAGGCCGGCCAGCCCTGGCGCATCGCCGTCAGCGGCAGCAGCCTGGCCGGCCTGTGGTCCGCGGTGCGCGCCGGCTTGGGCATCAGCGTCCGCACGGCTCTGGGTCTGCCTTCGGATTTACGTCCCCTGTCTCCCGCGGAGTGCGGATTGCCGTCGCTGCCGCGGCTGGAACTGGCGCTGCTGCGGACGCAAACGCCGCTGCCCGATGCCGCGGAGCAGCTGCGCCGCATCCTGCTGGACAGTCTGGCGGAGCGCATGCCTGAAGAAACCGCCATCGCATAAGAAAGCGTCCGCGCATTGCGGGAGTTGAAGCAAAAGCTCTTAACATTGATAATTAATGATTTTTGAAGCGGAATCCGTAGCATGGCCGTCATCACACTCGTCGACCGGATCGACGCCCTCCTGCCCCAGACCCAGTGCGGTCAGTGCAGCCACGCCGGCTGCCGCCCGTACGCCGAGGCGCTGGCGGAAGGCCGCGACCCGATCAACCGCTGCCCGCCGGGCGGCGAGGACGGCGTGCGGGCGCTGGCGGCGCTGCTGAATCAGCCGGTCATCCCGTTCGACCCTGCCGGGCCGCAGCCCAAGCCGCGCGCGCTGGCGGTGATACGCGAAGACAGCTGCATAGGCTGTACGCTGTGCATCCAGGCCTGTCCGGTCGATGCCATCGTCGGCGCGGCCAAGCAGATGCACACCGTGATCGCCGACGAATGCACCGGCTGCGAACTATGCCTGGCGCCCTGTCCGGTGGATTGCATCGATCTGGTGCCGGTGGCCGATCCCGACGACGGCAAACGCGAACGGGTGATGGCGCGCGCCGCCCTGGCCCGCCAGCGCTACGATGCCCGCCAGGTGCGCAAGGCGCGCGATGCGGCGGACAAGGCGAAGCGGCTGGCCGAACGCGCCGCCATTCCGGCTGCGTCCGCTCCTACTGCGGCGCAGAACGCAGCCGCCGCGCCGGCTGCCGAAGTCGTGGACAAGAACGAACTGATCCGCAAAGCCATGGAGCGCGCCAAGCAGCAGGCGCCGGTAGCCGCCACCGCCTCCTCCGATAAAATGGCGGTGATCCGCGCCGCGATGGAACGCGCCGCCGCGATGAAAGCGGCGCAACAGGAAGCCGATAAGGATAAAGAGTGAACGCCGCCAAACGCCTGGAAATCTTCCGACGCCTGCGCGAGGCCACCCCGCACCCGACCACCGAGCTGGAATACAGCACGCCGTTCGAGCTGCTGATCTCGGTGCTGCTGTCGGCGCAGGCAACGGATGTCGGCGTCAACAAGGCCACTCGCCGGCTGTATCCGGTGGCCAACACCCCGGCAGCCATGCTGGCGCTGGGCGAAGAAGGCCTGGCCGACTTCATCAAGACCATAGGCCTCTACAAGACCAAGGCCAAGAATGTGATCGCCACCTGCCGCATCCTGCTGGAAAAGCACGGCGGCGAGGTGCCGCAAACGCGCGAAGCGCTGGAAGCGCTGCCCGGCGTGGGCCGCAAGACGGCCAATGTGGTGCTCAACACCGCCTTTGGCCAGCCCACCATCGCGGTGGACACCCATATTTTCCGGGTTTCCAATCGCACCCGCATCGCGCCGGGCAAGGATGTGCGCGAGGTGGAAGACAAACTGATCAAGTTCGTGCCGGCCGAATTCAAACTGGACGCGCATCATTGGCTGATTCTGCATGGACGCTACATATGCAAGGCCCGCAAGCCGGAATGCCAGCACTGCGTCATCGCGGACCTCTGCGAATATCCGGCAAAACCGTTATGATAAAAATGGAGAGAGAAACTGGGCGCCCATGACAATAAGCGGATTGCAAAAACGCGTAGCCGCCCCCATTTACCTTCCCGCATCAGCCCAAAAGGATCGCCCGTGACCAACAGTCTCCGCATCATGGCCGGCGCCCTGCTCGCGGCGTCGTTACTGTCCGGCTGCGACAGAATCGAGCAGTTTGTCAAAGGCAGCAGCCAACCCGCTCCCGTTGCCATTCCCGCCCAGCAGGATGGCCGCGTGGCCATGCTATTGCCCGACTTCACCCAGCTGGTCACCCGCGACGGGCCGGCGGTGGTCAATATCCAGGCGGCGCGCGACGCTTCCGTCTCGACGCAGCCCAGCAGCCATCCTCAACTCCCGGTTCCGGAAGACGACCCGCTGTATGATTTCTTCCGCCGCTTCATGCCGCCCTCCCCGCAGCAAGAACAGCCGCAGGAAGACAGCGTGTCCTACGGCTCCGGCTTCATCATCAGCAGCGACGGCTATATCCTGACCAATGCCCACGTGGTGGCCGATGGCCGGCAGATTCGCGTCACGCTGACCGACAAGCGCGAGCTGCGCGCCAAGCTGGTGGGCCTGGACAAGCGCAGCGACGTGGCCTTGCTGAAAGTGGCGGCGGCGGACCTGCCGGTGGCCAAGATAGGCAACCCGTCCGACCTGAAGGTCGGCGAATGGGTGGCCGCCATCGGCGCGCCGTTCGGCTTCGACAACACCGTCACCGCCGGCATCGTCTCCGCCAAGGGCCGCAGCCTGCCCGACGAGACGCTGGTTCCGTTCATCCAGACCGACGTGGCGATCAATCCCGGCAACTCGGGCGGACCGCTGTTCAATCTGCGCGGCGAAGTCGTCGGCATCAATTCGCAGATTTACAGCCGCTCCGGCGGCTTCATGGGCATTTCCTTCGCCATTCCGATCGATCTGGCGATGCAAGTGGCCGACCAACTGAAAACCAAGGGCAAGGTCAGCCGCGGCCAACTGGGCATCAATATCCAGGAAGTCACGCAGGAGCTGGCGCAATCGTTCGGCCTGCCGCGCCCATCCGGCGCGCTGGTGGTGCGGGTGGATCCGAAGGGACCGGCCGCCAAGGCCGGCCTGATGCCGGGCGACATCATCCTGAAGCTGAACACCCAGGTCATCGACAGCTCCAAAGACCTGCCGATGCTGGTGGGCGCGCTCGGACCCGGCACCAAGATCAAGCTGGTGGTGTGGCGCAAGGGCTTCGAGAAGAGTCTGGAAGCCACCCTGGTGGAACAGACCCCGGACACCGAAGGCAATGCCAAGCCAGCCAATGACAACACGCCGCAAGGCTATCAGTTCGGCAAGCTGGGCCTGACGCTGTCCGAGCTGACGGCGGAGCAGCGCGCCGACCTGGGCATCCGCGGCGGCCTGCTGATCCAGAAGGCGCAAGGCCCGGCCGCCCGTTCCGGCCTGCAGCCCGGCGACATCATCATGGGCCTGAACCAGAACGACGTCACCAGCATCACCGCGTTCGAGAAAGCGCTGGCCAACTCCGGCGGCCACGCCGCGCTGCTGGTCAAACGCGGCGACGCGATGCTGTTCATCGCGCTGCGCACCGACTGATCGCGCAGCCATCGCCACGCTACGCCGTCCACTCTTCAGTGGGCGGCGTTTTTCATTTCCGCCCAACGCAACGCTTAGCAGAGCCGGCCGCAAAACGCTTCGCAACAATCATTTCTTCCCGCGAAACAAAGAATTCATCCGCGCGCTCTGTTTCAGATGCCTCTGACCGGGGCATACTGAGCTGCCATTTCGACCCTGCCAAGGAAAACCCGCCATGTCCAAGATTGTCGTTGTCTACCACTCCGGCTACGGCCATACCCAGAAAGTCGCCGAGGCGGTCGCGTCGGGCGCATCGGCCCAGCTCATCGCCATCGATGCCGAAGGCAATTTGCCGGAAGGCGGCTGGGACGCGCTGGCCGCAGCCGACGCCATCATCTTTGGCACCCCCACCTATATGGGCGGCCCGAGCTGGCAGTTCAAGAAATTCGCCGACGCCAGCTCGAAAGCCTGGTTTACCCGAGCGTGGCAGGACAAGGTCTTCGGCGGCTTCACCAATAGCGCCAGCCTCAACGGCGACAAACAGGTCACGCTGATCTATCTGCAAACCTTGGCCTCGCAACACGGCGGCATCTGGGTCAGCCTGGGCATTCTGCCCAGCAACACCAAGGCCGCCAGCCGCACCGACATCAACAACTTGGGCGGCTCCGCCGGGGTACTGGTGCAATCGCCAGCCGATGCCAGCGTGGACGAAATCCCGCAAGGCGATCTCGATACCGCCAAAGCCTATGGCCAGCGGGTAGCCGCCGTCGCCGCTAAGTGGCGCGGCTGATCGCAGCCATCCAAACGTCCGAAGCAAAAACGGCCCGCGCAAAGGCGGGCCGTTTGTCATGCAGAAACCGGGCTCAGGCCGGATTGTGCAGCAGCGAATTGCGCCGCGAGTAACCGAAGTACACCACCAGGCCAATGGCCAGCCAGGCGGCGAAGCAGGTCCAGGTCAGCAGCGACAGCTGCGTCATCAGGAAGCCGCAGAACAGGATGGCCAGGCCCGGAATGGTGGGCACGGCCGGGCAGACGAACTTGCGCGGCAGGTCCGGCTCGCGCTTGCGCAGTACGATGACCGACAGCGCGATCAAGGCGAAGGCGGCCAGCGTGCCGATATTCACCAGCTCGGCCAGCGTGTGCAGCGGCACCAGGCCGGCCAGCAGCGCGATGATGGTGCCGATCAGCCAGGTGGCCTTGTACGGGGTGCCGTACTTCGGATTCACTTCGGAGAAGATCTTGGGCAACAGGCCGTCACGGCTCATCGCAAACAGGATGCGCGTCTGGCCATAGGTCATCACCAGGATCACGGTCATCATGCCCAGGATGGCGCCCAGGTCCACAAAGCCGGCGAACCAGTCCAGCTTGGCCACCTGCAGCGCCAGCGATACCGGGTGATCGACGCCGGCAAACTGCAGATAAGGCACGATGCCGGTCATGATGGCGGCCACCACCACGTACAGCAGCGAGCACACCGCCAGCGACCAGATCACGCCGCGCGGAATGTCCTTGGCCGGGTTCTTCACTTCCTCGGCCGCGCAGGTCACGGCATCAAAGCCGATGAAGCTGAAGAACACGATGGCCGCGCCATGGAACACGCCGGAGAAGCCGAACGGCAGCGCCGGCTGCCAGTTGACTGGCTTGACGTGCCAAACGCCGATGGCGATGAACAGCAGCACCACGCCCACCTTGATCAGCACCACCACATTGTTGACGCGCTTGGATTCCTTGATGCCGAAGGCCAAGAGCGCGGTGATCAGCATCGCGATACAGAAGGCCGGCAGATTGAACAGCGTGTCCTTGCCCGGCACCGAGCCGGCGGCGGCGGTCAGCGCCTGCGGCAGCGTCACGCCGAAGCCGGACAGCAGGCTCTGGAAATAGCCAGACCAGCCAACCGATACCGCGGACGAAGCCAGCAGGTATTCCAGCAGCAGGTCCCAGCCTATGATCCAGGCGATCAGTTCGCCCAGCGTGGCGTAGGCATAAGTGTAGGTGGAGCCGGAAATCGGCAGCATGGAGGCGAATTCGGCATAGCACAGCGCGGCAAAGCCGCAGGCGAAGGCGCTGATGACGAAGGACAGCACCAGCCCGGGGCCGGCGATGGTGGCGCCGGTGCCGGTCAGCACGAAAATGCCAGTGCCGATGATGGCGCCGATGCCCAACATGGTAAGGTCAAACGCGGAGAGCTCTTTTCGCAGCCCGCGCGAAGTCTGAGCGGTGGCCAGCATGCCCTGGACGCTCTTCTTGCGCATCAAACTCATTGTCTACTATCCCGTATTTTGGCCGGCACCGGTCGGCGCGCGCGCAAAGCGCATCGCGCTGAAACGACGAGACGCCCGCTGTCCAGGCGGGCGCCTCATGCTCGGATTAGGCTGTAAAGTGATCTGATTTGTCCCTCCGCCGCTGCCCTGTCTATGCGCAGGCCATGTCAACGAAGGCATCCGATACTACAGCAGGGGCCTATTGCCACAATACGGGAAAACGGCAATGGCCAAAATCCAGCCATTCGGCATTCATTAATTTTATTGCTGCGGCAGCGACATCCTGTCCAGCAGCCTGCGCGCCGCGGCTTCCAACCGCTCGCGCGCATTGTCGCCGCCGCCCAGCCGCTCGCGCCCGCTCCACACCACGGCGCCGTCCGCAGCGCGCACCGCCAGATTCAACACCGGCCAGGTTTCCAGGCGATAAGGCGGATCGCGCCAATAGCCGTCGTAGCGCCAGTCTGTAGGCTGCGTCACCCATTGCTGCTCCTGGCTTTCGGTGAAACACAGCCGCCACTCGCCGCGCGGGTTCTCTTCCAGCCCGCGCAAGGCCAGACGCGTGGCCACCCAGTCGCGCCAACCGCCCACCGCGTCGCCGGACGGCAGGCACTCCAAACGGACCCCGTTCGCCGCGGCCGGAGCTGGCGCGGAGGCGGCCACGCCATCAGCCGAGGCCAAGCCCGCGCATAGACACGCGGCCAGCATGCCGCCAAGCAGAACCCACCTCATACTCTCTCCCGACACGAAACCGTATCGGCTTCAGACTGCCGCAAAAACGCAAAGTGCCGCAACTTTCGCCGCGGCACTGCAAAAACTTCAGGATGCTGACCAGCTCACCACCAAGCCTCGATCTGCACGCCCAGCGTCGTGGCGTGGGTGCGGCTGCCGGCGGCAAAGCCGCTCAGATTGGCCTGCGCCGCCGCGTCGTTCCAAGCGAAATGACTGGCGTACACCCTCAGCTCGGGACGGGTCCAGAAGTCGGTATTCGGCGAAAAAGCCACCGCCAGCGTCGCCTTGTTCAGCCGCTGCTGCGGCTGATTGTCCGTATCGCGGCTGGTCAGGCCGATCTCGGTCAGCAGCTTGACGTTGGCCATCACGCCATACGACAAGCGCCCGCCCAGCGTGGCGTCGCGGTATTTGGCGGCGCGGTCCGGCGCCACCGTCTGCCAGCCCAGCACCGCCTGGCCGCCGAAGCGCCCGCGCTGCCAGTCCAACACATCGGCGATGCGGCTCTGCCGCGCGCCGGCCTGCGCCGCGCCATTGCTGTCGAGGTTGTAGAACTGGCCAGACAGCGAGGCATGGCCGGTTGAGGTTTGCAGAAACAGCGAGTTATTGAGGCCAGTAACCAGGAAATCCTTCTGATTGTGCAACAGCCCCAGCGCCGCGCCCGGCTTGCCGATGGCGAAATCGCCGCCTATCGCCGCGCCGGTCAGCGTCAGCTTGCCGCCGGGATTGCTTGCTATGCCGCTCAGCTGGAAGTTGGCGCGGCGCGCGTTGTTGAGCGAGGCGTTGTCGTTGGCGTAGCTGCCGGACGAGGAAACGGACAGGTTCAGCCTGGCCTGGCCCACGGCGATGCCGTCCACGCCGGCGCCGTAGTTGTCGCCATCCTGCATCAGCCAGTTGTCCAGGATGTGGATGTCCTGGATGCGGTGATAACGCTGGCCGGCCCACAGCGTCAGGTTGGGCGCGAAGTCCAACCCGCTGATATAGCCGTAGACCTGAGACGCGCTGGTCTTGCCGTTGTAGATGGTGGGCATCACATAGGCGCCCCAGCTCACGCCGTTGCCCAGCGTCCATTTCTTGCCGACGCCGAACTCGATATAGGTATCGCCCTCATTGCCCAGGCGGTAGTGCTGCAAGTCCCCGCCCAGCTGGTACTGGCCCTTGGGCCGATTGTCGCCGGCGCTGCCGTAGAAGCCGCTGCGCAGATAGCCGTCAAACTGGAAACCCATGTCGTCCAGCGCCTTTTTCACCGCGCCGCTCAGTTGCTCGGCGCTGATCTGCGGCGCCGGGGCGTCGTCGGCCCGCGCCTGGATATGCCAGGCCAGCGGCAGCAAGATCCATAGCCAATTGATCGTTTTCGTCCTCATTATCGTCTCCTTGTGTGGATGAAGGCCCGCGCGCGGGCAAAGCGCCGCCCTGCCGGCCTGATGGCTGGCATGGCGGGGCAAGGCTTTAGGAAAGCGTTACGGGGAAGCCGGCGGCGTCGCGCGGTACAGCAGCGAATGCCAGGGCTTGAGCTGGCCGACGGCCTGCGGCGGATAGTTGGACAGCAAGAGCTGCAGCATCCACCCCTCCGGCACCACGTCCTGCGGCGGCAGGTAATGGATGTTGTCGGCGCCGAAGTGGCTGATCACCAGCAGCATTTCGTCAGCGCAGCGGCGGGTGTAAACCCACAGGTTGGGATGATCCGGCGTCAGACAGCGGTAATCGCCGTCGGCGAACACCCGATACTGCTTGCGCAGCTGGATCAGCCGCCGGTAGTGATGCACGGCGGAGTTGGGGTCGCCGATGGCGGTGGCGACGTTGACGCTGCCGGCATCCGGCGCCACCGCTATCCAGGGTTCGGCTGCGCTAAAGCCGGCGTGCGGACCGTCGTCCCACTGCATGGGCGTGCGGGCGTTGTCGCGCGAGCGCTGGCGTATCACCGCCATCGCCTCGCCGTCGCTGAAGCCTTCCTCCAACAGCTGGCGGTAGGCGTTGAGGCTTTCCACATCGCGCAGCTGGCTGATGTCGGCAAAGCCCGGATCAGCCATGGCTATCTCCTCGCCCTGGTAGATATACGGCGTGCCCTGCAGGCCATGCAGCGCGGTGGCCAGCATCTTGGCGGATTCGGTCCGATAGCGGCCGTCGTCGCCAAAGCGCGATAAAGCGCGCGGCTGGTCGTGGTTGCACCAGAACAGCGCGTTCCAGCCGCCGCCGGCGTGCATGCCGGTTTGCCAGGCGGACAGGATGCGCTTGAGCGCGATGAAGTCCACCTGGCCCGGCCGCCATTTTTGCCCGTCTGGATAATCGACTTTCAAATGGTGGAAGTTGAAGGTCATGCTCAACTCGCGCCGGTCCGGCCGGCTGTAGGCGATGCAGTGCTCCAGCGAGGTGGATGACATCTCGCCCACGGTCAGCAAGTCATGGCCGGCGAACACCTCGCGGTGCATTTCCTGCAGATACTCATGCACGCGCGGGCCGTCGGTGTAGAAGTGGCGACCGTCGCTGTCATCCTCGGAAAAGGCCGGGTCCTTGGAGATCAGGTTGATCACGTCCAGCCGGAAGCCGGCCACGCCCTTGTCGCGCCAGAAACGCACCATCTCGAACACCGCCTGGCGCAGCGCCAGGTTGTCCCAGTTGAGGTCGGCCTGGGTCTTGTCGAACAGATGCAGATAGTACTGGCCGCTGGCTTCGTCCTTCTCCCAGGCGCTGCCGCCGAACTTGGACTGCCAGTTGTTCGGCGCGTCGCGCCAGATGTAGAAGTCGCGGTACGGGTTGTCCCTGCCCTTGAGCGCCTCCAGGAACCAGGCGTGCTCGGTGGAAGTGTGGTTGACCACGATGTCCAGCATCACGCCGATGCCGCGCCGCCTGGCCTCGGCCAACAGCAACTCGAAGTCTTCCATGCTGCCGTAGGCCGGGTCGATGCGGTAGTAGTCGCTGACGTCGTAGCCGTTGTCGTTTTGCGGCGAGCGGTAGAACGGCGTCAGCCACAGGTAGTCCACCCCCAGCCAGGCCAGGTAGTCCAGCCGGTCCACCACGCCCAACAGGTCGCCGGTGGGCTGGTTGCGGTGGCTGCAAAAACTCTTGGGGTAGATCTGGTACACCACCGCCTGTTTCATGTCCTTAAGCATGCTGCGCAGCCTCCTCTTGGGCAGCCGCCGTCAACTGGCGGCGCGCCAGCAGCCAGGTCAGGCCGAAGGGCAGCGCCAGCGCCAGCACGGTGCCCGCCAGGAACAGCGGGATGTGCTGCGGAATGATGGAGATGAAGGCCGGCAGGCCGCCGACGCCGATCGCCGACGCCTTGACGTGGCCCAGGCTGATCAACACCGCCGCGCAGGCCGAACCGGCCAGCGCCGCGTAGAACGGCAGCTTGTAGCGCAGATTGACGCCGAACATCGCCGGCTCAGTGATGCCGAAGAAGGCAGATATCGCCGAGGTGGACGCCATATTCTTGTCGTTGGCGTTCCTCGCCAGCCAGAACATCGCCAGCGCGGCGCTGCCCTGGGCGATATTGGACAGCGCGATCATCGGCCAGATGAAGGTGCCGCCCTGGCTGGAGATCAGCTGCAGGTCCACCGCGATGAACATATGGTGCATGCCAGTCAGCACCAGCGGCGCGTACAGCGCGCCGAACAGCGCAGCGCCCAGCCACGGCGCCAGGTTGAACACATAAACCAGCGCGTCGGTGACGGCAATGCCCAGGTGGCGCGCCAAGGGGCCGATCACCGCCAGCGCCAGGAAGCCGCTGACCGCGATGGTGACGATGGGCACCACCAAGAGTTGCACCGCGTTGGGCACCCGGGACCTCAGCCACAGCTCGACGCGGCACATCACCCAGGCAGCGGCCAGGATGGGCAGGATCTGGCCCTGGTAGCCCACCTTCTCAATATGCAGGCCAAACAGATCAAAGTAAGGCACCGACGCGCCGTCCAGCCCGGCCGCCGCCTTGCCGTAATTCCAGGCATTCAGCAAGTCCGGATGCACCAGCAGCAGGCCCAGCACGATGCCGAGAATCTCGCTGCCGCCGAAGCGCTTGGCGGCCGACCAGCCCACCAGCGCCGGCAAGAACACGAAGGAGGTGTTGGCCATCATATTGATCAGGCCCCATAGCCCGGACAGGCCCGGATAGGCGTCCAGCAGGCTCTTGTCCGCGATGAACATGCCCTTGGCGCCCAAGAGATTGTTGGCGCCCATCAGCAGGCCGGCGATGACGATGGCCGGCAATATCGGCATGAACACGTCCGAGAACACCTTGACCAGCTGCTGCAGCCGGTTCTGCTTGGCGTCGCCGCTGGCCTTGACGTCGGCGATGGTGGCGCGCGCCACGCCGCCCTGCCTCACCATCTCGGCGTAGACGCGGTCCACGTCGCCGGCGCCGATCACGATCTGGAACACCCCGGCATTGCTGAAGTGGCCCTTCACCAGTGCCACCTGGCGCAGCGCATCGCCGTTCACCTTGGATTCGTCGTGCAAAGAGATGCGCAGCCGGGTGAGGCAGTGCGCCGCCTGGCGGATATTGGCCGCGCCGCCGATGTTTTGCAGTATCTGCGCGGCGATCGCTTGATAGTTGTGACTCATCATCCCTCCCTGTCCCTTGTTGCGGCGGCGGGTCAGCGTCTATTCACGATGCCCGAAATCCGCCTGTTTGTGGTGATTGTCTGCATGGCAACCGAGGGCAAGTTAACTCGTACATACAAGTTGGTCAACACTCGTATGTACGAGTTTGCGAAAAGTCAAACCGACTGCCGCCATTTCGCGACAGCGGCAAAGAGAAGGCCCGGGCGGATCACTCCGCGCCGGGCCGGTCTCATTCATCTGTTCTGCAATCAACGGTGGATCGCCCCTGCGGGGCATCCACCCTACAAAACCGCCTGCCGTAGGGCGGAATCCCGGCAAAGCCGGGAGTTCCGCCGAGTCGCCGAGTCGCCGAGTCGCCGAAATCATGGCAGTATCCTGGGTACGTGGTGGGACCCAAATGATGTCCAAAATACATGATGTCATGATGATTTCAATATTAAAATCTTGACGGCATAATTATTGCACACCAAAATATCACACTTCGCCCGGCATTTCGGGTAGCTAATTAAGCATTCGAGCAATTAAATAATGTGCGTTGACCAATCTCTCGTGGATGCGGCAATACAGCAGGCATTACAACGTTTCCCTTCTGGCTATGCCGGTGCCGCTGCCATTCGCACCAACGCTGGGCGCATTCTTACCAGCGTAGGGCTTCAAGCGCCCTATGATGCCGTTAGTCTTTGTCATGAAACCGGCGCGTTTTGCGAGGCTTATCGGCTTGGAGAGCAGGTAGTGGCTTCTGTGTGTGTTTCTCGCAGTCAACCGGATCGTCCATTTTTGATTCTTCCTCCTTGCGGTGTCTGCCAAGAGCGTTTGGCCCTTTGGGGGCCGGAAGTTGCAGTTGCGGTGTCCGTTCCCGGCAAGCTGGGCGCATGGCAATCCAAACTACTGCGCGAAGTGAATCCGCATTATTGGCTCGATGCCGTCCGCGATGCCGGAGAGTGAGAGTTTCGGGAGTAAAATACTCCGTACCGAAGCTCGGAAATATGATGAAACGCCTAACTCCACGTCTACCATCGCACCTCCGGACAAAGCTACGACTCCACCACCGATCAATTCGACATCGCCGACCATTGGACTGAATTAAGCTACAAAAAATTTTGTCCACTCGCGCCGGAGGAAGCATTAACTGAAACGTTACCGGGCCAAATTCAATTGGCACTCCAGCACGCGCAAACCCTAATGAAAAATACTAGCGCCTGGCAATATCCGTGAAATAGAACTTGTCCAATCGATGCCGCGACTCGGTGTACTCGAACAGCCGGCCGTCGTAGAGGTGGGTCAGGTTTTTGACCACGATGACGTGGTCCATGCCGTTCAGGTCCAGGTAGCGGCGGTCGTCGTCGCTGCAGGGCTGGGCTTCGATGATGCGCTGGGCGTAGCTGATGGTCAGGCCCAGCTCCTGCTCGATGTAGCGGTAGATGGAGCCGGCGGCGATGTCTTCGTTCAGGCCGGGCACCAGGCTGGCGACGAAGTGATTGACGTCCAGGATCACATTCTCGCCGTCGATATTGCGCACCCGCTTGATCTTGACTATGCCGGTGCCCTCGGCCAGGCCGGTGGCCTTGGCCAGCGCGGCGTCGGCCGGCTGTTCCGCCAGCTCCGCCACGCGGGAGACCACCTTGCGCCCCATGCGCTCGTTCATTTCCTGGAAGCTGACGATGCCGCTGAGCTGGAATTCGATATTGCCCGGCTTGAGCACGAACATGCCCTTGCCGTGTATCTTCTGCACATAGCCGCGCTCCTGCAGCATGTCCACCGCCTTGCGCACGGTGCCGCGGCTGGCGTCGTAGCTGTGCATCAGCTCGGATTCGGATGGGATGCGCTCGCCCTGGGCGTAACGCCGGTTGTCGATGTCGGCGACGATGTCGGAATAGATCTGATGGTATTTGTTCACGTTGTTTGTCTTCTTGTGCGCGCGGCCCCTGCGCGGCGAGGCCCTACCTTAGCAAGCCGCGCCCGGCGCGGCAAACCGCCCTCAATCCCAATAGCCCGGCGCGGCGTAGGCCGCCTTCAAGTGCTCGATGAAATGGCGCACCCTGGCCGGCAGCAGCTTGCGCTGCGGCACCACCGCGTACACCGGGTAGTCCGGCGACGAGAAATCGTCTAGCACCGTCGCCAGCCGGCCTTCGGACAGATCGTCCTTGACCTCCCACAGCGAGCGCCAGGCCAGGCCCAGACCCTGCAGCGCCCAGTCGTGCAGCACTGCGCCGTCGTTGCACTCCAGCGCGCCGGACACTTTCAGGTTTACCGGTTTGCCGTCGACCGCAAAGCTCCAGCCGCGGCTCTGGCTTTCCCCCAGCGACAGGCACTGATGGCGCTGCAGATCCTCCAGCGCGCGCGGCGCGCCGTGGGCGGCCAGATATTCAGGAGACGCCACCACCACGCGCCGGTTTTCCGCCAGGCGGATGGCCACCAGGCTGGAATCGGACAGGTCGGAGATGCGGATCGCGCAGTCTATGCGATCGCGCTGCAAATCCACCAATCGATCGGACAGGTCCAAGGTGACTTTCACTTCCGGATGCAGGCGCTGAAACGCCGCGACGTGCGGCGCCACGTGGCGGCGGCCGAAACCAGCCGGCGCGGACAGCCGCAGATGGCCGCGCGCCTTGCCGCTGCCGGACGCCACTGCGGCCTCGGCCTCTGTCAAATCGGCCAGGATGCGCTGGCAGTCCTCGTAAAACGCCTCGCCTTCCTGCGTCGGCGCCACGTTGCGCGTGGTGCGCACCAAGAGGCGCACGCCCAGCCTTTCTTCCAGCGCGTCCAGCCGCCGCCCCACCATGGCCGGCACCACGCCCAGCTGCCGCGCCGCGGCCGACAGGCTGCCCAGCCCCACCACGGCGACAAAGGTCTCCAGCTGCTTCAACTCGCTCATTAGCTACCTAAAAGTAAAAAATGTTGTGCAAATCTCACCATTTCTTTTTACTCGCGCGCCGAATAGACTGTCAATCATTGCATTGCAGCATTCTCACATCATTACCCTCTCATCAAGGAGCGCGCGCATGGCAGCCAATCTTCCGCAGGGCGTGGAAATCCTCGCCGACATCACTCCGGCTTACGCCGAAATCCTCACGCCGGAGGCGCTGGAATTCGTCGCCAAGCTGCACCGCCGCTTCGAGTCCACGCGCCGCGAGCGCATCGCCGCCCGCGTGGCGCGCCAGGCGGAGCTGGACGCCGGCAAGCTGCCGGACTTCCTGCCCCAAACCGCCGCCGTGCGCGCCGGCGACTGGAAAATCGCGCCGCTGCCGGCGGACCTCTTGGACCGCCGCGTGGAAATCACCGGCCCGGTGGAGCGCAAAATGATGATCAACGCGCTGAACTCCGGCGCCAAGAGCTTCATGGCCGACTTCGAGGACTCCAACTGCCCCAGCTGGGACAACCAGATCGCCGGCCAGATCAATGTCCGCGACGCCTATCGCAAGACCATTTCCTACCAAAGCCCGGAAGGCAAGCAGTACCGGCTGAACGACAGCATCGCCACCCTGCTGCTGCGTCCGCGCGGCTGGCATCTGATGGAAAAGCACGTCAAGGTGGACGGCGAGATCGTGTCCGGCAGCCTGTTCGACTTCGGCCTGTCGTTCTTCCACAACATCCATTACCTGCGCGAACACGGCAGCGCCACTTATTACTACCTGCCCAAGATGGAAAGCCATCTGGAAGCGCGGCTGTGGAACGATGTGTTCGTGTTCGCCCAGAACGAGCTGAATGTCCCGCAGGGGACGATCAAGGCCACCGTGCTGATCGAGACCATCCTCGCCGCCTTCGAAATGGACGAAATCCTGTACGAGCTGCGCGAGCACTCCGCCGGCCTGAATGCCGGCCGCTGGGACTACATCTTCAGCTGCATCAAGAAGTTCAAGCAGAACCGCGACTTCTGCCTGGCCAACCGCGCGCTGATCACGATGACCGTGCCCTTCATGCGCGCCTACGCGCTGCTGCTGCTGAAAACCTGCCACCACCGCAACGCTCCGGCCATCGGCGGCATGGCAGCGCTGATTCCGATCAAGAACGACGCCGCCGCCAATGAAAAGGCGCTGGCCGGCGTCAAGGCGGACAAGGACCGCGACGCCACCGACGGCTACGACGGCGGCTGGGTGGCCCACCCGGGCCTGGTGCCTATCGCCGACGCCGCTTTCAGCGCCGTGCTGGGCGACGCGCCCAACCAGATCGCCAAGCAGCGCCCGGATGTGCAGGTAAGCGCCGCCGATCTGTTGAATTTCCAGCCGGAAGCGCCGATCACCGAAGCGGGCCTGGCCATGAACATCAACGTCGGCATCCAGTACCTGGGCGCCTGGATTTCCGGCAACGGCTGCGTGCCCATCCACAACCTGATGGAGGACGCCGCCACCGCCGAGATTTCGCGCTCGCAGATCTGGCAATGGATACGCTCGCCCAAGGGCGTGCTGGACGACGGCCGCAAGGTCACAGTCGAGCTGTTCCGCGCGCTGCAAGCCCAGGAAGTGGCCAAGCTGAAGGCCGAATACGGCAGCCGCTGGACGCAACAGTATGACGACGCGGCCAAGATGTTCGACCTGCTGACCACCTCGGACGACTTCGTCGAATTCCTGACGCTGCCGGGCTACGAATACATCGCCTGACCGCCTGCCATGGCTTGCCAAACGGCCCCTAGGGGCCGTTTGGCATTTTTCATCGACAATGAAAATGCCACACAGCATGGAACCGCCGCTTGCCAAGTGAATCGAAGCGGAGTCTACTTTCCGCCATCCATCCGCTCAGGAGCCGAAATGAAAAAATCCCGCATCAAACCCATGCTGATGTGCTGCCTGTTGGCTGGCGCGGCGCCGTTCGCCGCCGCCGACGGCATCCAGCTCAATCTATCCGCCAATGCGCAGCGGGAAGTCCCTAACGACGAGATCTCCGCCACGCTGTATGTGCAACAAAGCAACAGTCAAGCGGCAGTCCTGGCGGACAGGCTGAACAAGATCACCGCCAGCAGCCTGGCACAGGGTAAAACATACAAGGAAGTCCAGCTTTCCAGCGGCAGCTACAACACCTGGCCCAGCTACGACAAAAACGGCAAGATCAATGGCTGGCAAGGCCGTTCGGAAATCCAGCTGAAAAGCCGCAACTTCAGCCAGGCGGCAGAACTGATCGCCAAGCTGCAGCAAACCATGCTGTTGCAGGGCGTGCAATTCGGCGTATCCGATCTGGCGCGGCGCGAGGCCGAGCAAGGCATGATTCCGGAGGCCATCGCCAGCCTGAAGAGCCAGGCCGAGATCGCCGCCAAGGCCCTGGGCAAGAGCGTGGTCAACATTCAGCAGCTGGACATCGGCCAGCAAAACCACGGTTTCAGGCCTCCGGTCATGATGATGAAGGCGGCCATGGCCGGCGCCGAAGCCAATGTCGCCCAGCCAGACCTTCAACCGGGCCAAAGCCAGCTGCAACTGCAAGTCAGCGGCAAGGTGGAACTCAAGTAAGGCTTTCAGCCCCGGCCGGCTTGCGCTACAGTTAGGTGCTGGCCGCCCCGGGGGCCGGCAACCTCCCCGTCATCTCTCCATCGCCGAAAATGAAACTGATCGCCTCTTTGACCAGCCCCTATGCCCGCAAGGTGCGCATCGTGCTGGCTGAAAAGAAAATCGACTGCCCGCTCGAGGAAGATGTGCCCTGGAGAGACAACACCCGCGTGCCGGAGTACAACCCGCTGGGCAAGGTGCCCGTGCTGGAACTGGACGACGGCTCCACGCTGTATGACTCGCGGGTGATAGTCGAATATCTGGAAAACAGCTCGCCGGTGTCGCGCCTGCTGCCGCAGGACAACCGTCAGATCATCAATACCCGGCGCTGGGAGGCGCTGGCGGACGGCATCATCGACGCCATGGTGACCATCGTGCTGGAACATCGCCGCCCGCCTGAAAAGCAGATGGAGGAAGTGGTGGAGCGCCAGCGCGGCAAGATTCTGCGCGGCTTGGCCACGCTGTCGGAAGACCTGGGCGAGAAACCGTGGTGCACCAGCCACGGCTACAGCCTGGCCGATATCGCCGTTGGCTGCTGCCTGGCTTATCTGGACTTCCGCGCGCCGGAGATCCAATGGCGCGCCGCGTATCCGAACCTGGACGCGCTGCTGCAGCGGCTGAACCAACGCCAGTCCTTCATCGACACCGAGCCGCCCGCCGCCTGATTTTCAACGGCTTCCGACAAAACGCCACCGGCGCAATCCGGTGGCGTTTGCCATTCAGATCAAGCCGGCGGCGATATTGATCATCAAGGCCAGCACGGTGGCGTTGAAGAAGAAAGCCAGCACGCAATGCACGGTTCCGGTGCGGCGCTGGCAAGAGCTGGTGAAGCTGACGTCCGCGGTCTGGCCCGATGTGCCGATGATGAAGGCAAAATACAGAAAATCGCTGTAGTCCGGCTGATCCGTGCCCGGAAACTCCAAGCCGCCGGAGCCGCCGCGCGCCTCCTCGGCATAAAAGGCCCGCGCATAGTGCAAGGCGAACATCACATGGGTAAACGCCCAGGACGACAGCAGCGTCAGCACCGCCAAACCGATATGGGTTGCGCGCTGCCAACCGCGCATGTCCTTCACCACCGCCAACTCCATCACGATGGCGCTCAGGCTGGCTGCCGCCGCCAGGCACACCAGCAACAGCACCAGCCACTGCCCCTCATCCTCCAGTCTGGCCCAATGCCGCGCCGACTGGCGGCGCGGCCCGAACATCATGCCGCCGGCCAAGGCCAGGTACAGCCAGGCGCCGGCGTTCCAGCCGACGATGTAGCGGGTGACGTCGTACATCTCGACGACATGCGGCAGGATCAGGATGACCAACAGGCCGAACAACGCCGACCCGCTCAAGCGTGGCCGGGCCAGCACGAGGCGGACAAATAGGGAACGACGGGCGATGGCGAACAGGGTCATGGATTGCTCTTGCTCCTTGATTGAGGTGGATGGGAAACCGCCAGGCGGCGGACTGAACAAGTCTATTTGGCATGTAAAATTTATAACAAATATTTATTTTTGTTTTTTCAAAAAACCGGGCACAATCCGCAAATCGACAAAACAGGACAATGGCATGAGCTCGGCATCTTACTCGCCCCAGCAGCCTGCGATGCTGAATGATGACGCCTTACTCGAGCCGATTTGCCAACGGCTGGCACGCCAGGATTTCTGCCTGATTCCGGCAGAACAGACGCGTCGGCTGCTATTACAGGGCAATGCGTCGGCGCTGGATGACTGGGAAGCGTTCCATGATAGCTGGAACCACTTGCAGCTGGACAAATTCATGGCGGATGGCGGCCGCTACCGCAAACGGCTGCATGCCACCCTCAGCGCCCAACCCGGCGCGCGCCACGCCCGCTCCGAGCCGCATCAGCCGCATTACCAGAGCCGCTTCTACAATCCGCTGAACGGCGGCGTGCCGCGCCACTACGAGCCGATACGCAACGAGATCCTGCTCGGCCACACCATGCAATCCGTGCTAAAGCTCGCTTGCAGCGTATTCGGCAAGCTCTCGCCATACACGCCGTGGCACATCGAGGCGCACCAGTACCGGATCGAAGCGCGCAACCGTCTGTCGGGCAAACCCACCCCGGAAGGCATACACCGCGACGGCATGCAGTTTCTGTTGATCATGATGGTGGGCCGCCACAATCTGGTAAACGGCGCCACCGAACTGTACAACTTGGAACATGAGCCGCTTGCCGAGTTCACGCTGACCGACCCGCTGGACCTGGTTCTCATCAACGACGAACGGGTGCTGCACGGGGTGACGCCGGTCGCGCAACTGGACCCCTCCCGCGACGGCATACGCGATGTGCTGTTGCTGAGTTTCAGGCGCCGCTGATGCTACCCAGCGGTCCGGATATCCGGACCGCGCAAACCGGCGTAAAGTGGCGATATCGACCGCATGAGGAGGCCGCCATGCAAGATCATCCCGTCGCCCAGCTGATCGCCGCCGCCGACGCGGCAATCAACGCGCAAGACTTTGACCGGCTCATGGATTTTTACGCCGATGATGCGGTACTGGTAATACGCCCCGGACTCAATGCCTGCGGCAAAGAGCAGATCCGGCAAGCCTTTATCGCCATCGCCGCCCACTTCAACCACAGCCTGCAAGTCAGCCAGGACGCCGTGCACATCCTGCACAGCGGCGCCAGCGCGCTGGCGCTGGCCAAAACGCGGCTGAAGGCGGACGAGCTGGACGAAATCACCCGCGACGCCACCTATGTCTTCGCTCAGGACACCGATGGCGCCTGGCGCTGCACCATAGACAACTCCTACGGCCACCAATTGCTGGAGCCGCAGCAGTAAGTCAAAACTGGCATGCGAATAGACAATGGCGGCGCGCGTTGCGCCGCCATCGTAAAAGACATGGTGGCCCACCACCAGCCTGGCAAGGGTCAGATCAGGCCCTCATTTATTCCCAAAGCCTGCAACAGCTGCTCCGGCGTGTCTGCCTTGGCGAAAGCCTGGCGCAGTTTGTTGAAGGCCTGGGCGGCATGATCGGGATGCTTGGCGAACGGCACCAGGCCGTCATAGCTCCATCCCGCCGCCGCCAGCGCCTGCTTGCGGAAATTCATGCCGTCGTTGCCGCCGCCTCCCATGGCCACCAAGGCCTGCTCCATCAGGACATGCGGCTGCGGCGTCCGGCTGAGGGTGACAAAATGCTTGCTGTGAACTTCGTCGAAGTGCATGGTTGCGTCCCCGTCCCTGCATGATCGTTTTATAGTTTTAGCTCCAACTGTTCCAATGTGCAGCAAAAAAGCCGAAACCAACGGTTTCGGCTTATCCGACGCGGGCAAGCGATGAGGCAATCAGGACGTATGCGACTTCAACAAGACATACAACTCGTCCTTCAGCTTCAGCTTTTCTTTCTTCAGCACTTCAATTTCCTGCTGCGTGGCGGAAACAATCCGTTCTTCCATATTCTTGATCTGCTGATCCAGCTGGTTGTGCAGGTCGAACAGCTTGGCGAAACGGGCATCTTCTGTCTTCAGGCGGGAAATCAGATCGCGGTATTCGGGAAACATCAGCAGCCTCCTGGGTGGGGTGTCGGCGCTGGCCGCGCCGGCTCATGACCCCATGCTAAAGGCAAATCCCCGCGGGGCGCTTGACCTGCCTCAGCTAAAGCGCCTCATTTCTGGGCAGGAGGCGCCGGAATATTCAGCAGCATGCCGCCGCCCTCCCCGCTGACCACGCCAGGCATCTGGCCGTTCCATTTATCGATGTAGGCGCGCTGCAGCTTCAGCCTCTCCCAGGCCAGCAGCCTGTCGTCCAGCGACGAGGCCAGCGCGCGGTTGGCTGCCGCCTCGCCCTCGGCAATCGCCACTTTTTTCCTTGCCTCGGCCTGGGCCGCGCGCACTTCGTTTTCGGTGCGGATGGAGTCCTGGATCGCCTTGGTCTTGGCATTGACCGCGTTGGCCAGCTCCGGCGGCGGCCTCAGCGCGCCCACCAGGCCGAATTGCTGGATGGTCACGCCTATCGGCTGCGTGCGCCGGTTCAACTCCGCCGCCACGCGGTTCAGAAACTCTTCCTTCTTGACGCCGTTGATATCGTCAAAACTGTATTCGGAACCGATGGCCACCACGATATTGCGGGCGGTGTCGCGCAGATAGCCGTGCGTCCAGTTGGAGATGTCGTCGGCGCGGAAGCGGGTATAGAACTCCGGCACCTTGTCGGCGCGCAGCAGGTAGGACACCGCCACGTCTATCGCCACCGGCACCGAATCCTTGGTATTGAAACTCAACTCCTCGTTGGCCGGACTGCCCTCGCTAGCCGACCGGGTCCATACCTCGCGCTGCACGAAGGTGGGGTACACCACTACTACGCTCTGGATGGGGTTGTAAAACACAAAGCCGGTGACCACGTTTTCCTTGCTGATGCCGCGGTCGACCAAACGGTTGATCTTGATGCCGGTATAACCGGGATTGATCACGGTCCAGCTCAATATGGTCTTGTCCAATATATTGAACAATACGATCAAGCCCAGTGCGGCCACGCCCAGTTTCCATATCCATCCCTTCAACGCTTGCATGCCATCATCCCGATAAATGGGCAACGGTGCCGCCGGCGCCATCCGCCAGCCATCTGCCCACCACAGCATATGTCTTGCAAACAATTCGATGCAATATGGATAAGCCGGGTTTGCTATGGTTGCCGCCTGGACGCATCTGCAATGGGCTAAATTGGCAACAGATGTCATCCAAGCCGCATCGACTGCGTTAACCCGCTTAGCAACAAGGTCAAAAACCAGGATCCTCACATGCCCAGCCCGCTCCCGCCCCAGGAAACCCATGCCGCGGATTCGACATTCGGCGCCATTCGCCAGCGTCTGGACTACACGCTTGAACTGCTGGGCATGCGCGGCAAGGGGCTGGCGCTGCTATCCGGCATGGCCGCCATCATCTGGCTGGCTTCGGGCATCTATCGCGTGCAGCCCGATGAGCAAGGCGTGGTGCAGCGCTTCGGCCGCTGGACCGACACCACTTCGGCCGGTCTGCACTACCACCTGCCGTGGCCGATCGAAACCGTGCAGTTGCCCAAGGCCACCCAGATCAAGCAACTGAAGCTGGCCAATCTGTACGAAGGCTCGCCGCCGGACGCGGCCGACCCGCGCGAGAAACAAATGCTGACCGGCGACGAAAACATCGTCGAGGCCGATTGCGCGGTATTCTGGCGCATCAAGGACGCCGGCCAGTTCCTGTTCCGCACCAGCAAGCCGGAAGAGGCGTTGCGCATCACCGCCGAGGGCGCCTTGCGCGAGGTGCTCTCGCACACCCCGATTCAGGCGGCGATGTCCAACCGCCGCCAGCAGGTGGCCGAGGAGGCCCGCGGCTTGATCCAGCAAAGGCTGGATGCCCAGCAAGCCGGCATCCTGATCACCCAGGTGCAACTGCAGCGGGTGGACCCGCCGGCGGCGGTGATCGACGCCTTCAACGACGTGCAGCGCGCCCGCGCCGACCAGGAGCGCGCCCGCAACGAGGCGCAGGCCTACAGCAACGACATCCTGCCCAAGGCGCGCGGCGAGGCGGAGCGCATCCGCCAAGAGGCCGAGGCCTATCGCAGCCAGGTGGTCAATCTGGCGCAGGGCGAGGCCAAGCGCTTCGATTCGGTGTACCAGACCTACGCCCAGGCCAAGGACGTCACCGCCTGGCGCCTGTATTTGGAAAGCATGGACGAGATGCTGAAAAAGGCCAGCAAGGTGGTGATAGACGGCAGCGGCAAGAACGGCAGCGGCGTGCTGCCGCTGCTGCAATTGCAAGACAAAGCCAAGCCCGGCAAGGAGAACCGCTGATGGACAAGCAATGGCGCGGGATAGGCTGGGTGGCCGGCATTGCCGCCGTATGGCTGGCCTTGTCGGCGCAATACACTTTGAACGAGGGGCAGAAGGCGCTGGTGGTGCGCTTGGGCGCGCCGGTCAATGTGGACGGCGAGCCGGGGCTGAAATTCAAGCTGCCGCTGATTGATAGCGTGCAGTATTACGATACCCGTCTGCAAATACTGGCTCCGCCGCCGGAGCAGATCATTCTGGGCGACGAGAAGCGGCTGGAAGTGGAAACCTATACCCGCTATCGCATCGCCGACACCCTGCGCTTCTACCAGGCGCTGCGCACCGAGGAGCAGGCCCGCGCCCAGCTGACGCAGCTGGTCAGCACCTCGCTGCGGCGCGAGCTGGGCAAGGCGCCGCTGACCGACCTGCTGTCGCCGCGCCGCCGCGGCATTGTCGAACGCATCCAGCAGGAAGTGATGGAACGCGCCCGACCGATGGGGCTGGAAGTCACCGAGGTGCAGCTGCACCGCGCCGACCTGCCCCTGGAAACCAGCCAGGCCATCTACGACCGGATGAAGTCGGCTCGCCAGCAGGAAGCCAAGGAATTGCGCGCCCAGGGCGCGGAATGGGCGCAGCAGATCCAGGCCAAGGCCGACCGCGACCGCACTGTGATCCTGTCCGAGGCGCAGCGCCAGAGCGCCATCACCCACGGCGAGGCCGACGCCGAAGCCGGCCGCATCCTGGCCCAGGCCTTCAGCCGCGATCCCAAGTTCTACAAGTTCTACCGCTCGCTGCAGACCTATCGCCAGTCGCTGGCGGAGTCCGCTCCAGTGCTGGTGCTGTCGCCGGATTCGGCGCTGCTGCATGACCTGAAAAACGGCCCCGCGGGCGCCAAACCATGAGCGAAGCCAGCATGGCGCTGCAACCCAGCACTCTACGCCGCTTGCGCCGCCTGCTGGCGGCCGTCGGCCCCGGCCTGGTGGTGATGCTGGCCGACACCGAAACCGGCAGCGTGATCGCCGCCGCGCAGAGCGGCGCGCACTGGGGCTACCGCATGCTGCCGCTGCTCCTGCTGTTGATTCCCGTGCTGTACATGGCGCAGGAGCTGACGATACGGTTGGCGCTGGGCACCGGCAAGAGCTACGGCGAACTGGTGCGCCGGCGCTGGGGACGCCGCGCCGAACGGGCCTCCGCAGCCCTGCTGCTGACCAGCTGCCTGGGGGCGTTGGCCACCCAATTGAGCGGCCTGGCCGGCATCGCCCAAATCTTCGGCATTCCGGTCTGGCGCAGCATAGGGCTCTTGTGCGCGCTGATTTTCATCATGGTGTGCACCGGCAGCTACCGCTCGGTGGAGCGCATCGCCATCGGCCTGGGCGTGTTCGAGCTGGCCTTCCTGGCCGAAGCGTGGCTGGCCCGCCCCGTGCCAGGACAAATGCTGGCGCAGCTCAGCCAGCTGCCGCTGGCCAACCATGACTACCTGCTGCTCGCCG
This sequence comes from Chromobacterium sp. CCUG 76385, assembly GCF_059916625.1. NCBI lineage: Bacteria > Pseudomonadati > Pseudomonadota > Betaproteobacteria > Neisseriales > Chromobacteriaceae > Chromobacterium > Chromobacterium sp. CCUG 76385. Next base: position 132,978 of record NZ_JAUCGU010000002.1, on the reverse strand, counting down.
CCGCCAATATCGGCACCTGCATCATGCCGTGGACGCTGTGCTACCAACAGTCGGCCATGCTGGACAAGGGCCTGACGCTGGATGACCTGAAGCCGGCGCGGCTGGACACGCTGCTGGGCGCCATTCTGTGCCAAGTCATCACCGCCGGCATCCTGATCGCCGCCGCGGTGGCCTTCGGCAACGGCGCCGGCGGCGCAACCCTGGACACCATCCCGCAGATCGCCGGCGGCTTCACCCGCCTGCTCGGCCCCACCGGCGGCAAGCTGCTGTTCGCGCTGGCCCTGTCCGGCGGCGCGCTGGTCGCCACCATCGTGGTGTGCCTCACCAGCGCCTGGACGCTGGGCGAGCTGGCCGGCAAACGCGAATCGCTGGAAAAGCACCCGCTGGAGGCGCCCTGGTTCTACGGCAGTTTCGCCGCCATGCTGATCGTCACCGGCGCGCTGGTGTCGTCCGGCGTGAATCTGGTCAAGCTGTCCATCGCCACCTCGGTGGCCAACGCGCTGCTGCTGCCGGTCATGCTGGCCGGCCTGTACTGGCTGGCCTGCCGCGAGCTGCCGCCGGCGCTGCAGCTGAGCCGGCGCTACCGGCTGGCGCTGGCGGCGCTCTTGCTGCCGGTGGCTGGCTTCAGCCTCTACGCCGGCATCGTCGGCAGCCTGGGCTAAAGGATAGAAATGGAACCCGACAGCCTCGCCCACGCCTTTGGCCTGACCTTTCAGGTGACCTTCCTCGACCTGATTCTCAGCGGCGACAACGCGCTGGTGATCGCGCTGGCCTGCCGCTCGCTGCCGCCGGCGCTGCGCCGCCGCGCCGTCATGTGGGGCACCGGCTTCGCCATCGCGCTGCGGCTGTTGCTGGCGGCGCTGACCGGCGTGCTGCTGATGGTGCCCATGCTGAAGCTGATCGGCGCCGTCATCCTGCTGGTCATCGCCATGCAGCTGCTGCTGGGCGAAACCGACGGCGACGATGGATCGCAGCTGGCGGAACAAGCCGGGCACAGCCAGCAATTGTGGAATGCGGTGATGCTGGTGGTCGGCGCCGATCTGGCGCTGAGCCTGGACAATGTGGTGGCGCTGGCCGCCGCCGCGCAAGGCAGCGTGTGGTTTCTGCTATTCGGCCTGATGCTCAGCGTGCCCCTGCTGATGTACGGCAGCCTGTTGCTGGCGCGGCTGATGGACGACTATCCGCTGCTGATCCCGGCCGGCGCGGCGGCGCTGGGCTGGCTGGCCGGCAGCTTGGCGGTAAGCGATGCGCTGTGGGGCGACTGGGTCGCCGCGCAGGCGCCGGCGCTGCAACTGGTGGTGCCGTTGCTGGGCGCCTTGTTCGTGCTGCTGGAAAGCCGCATCATCCGCGAGCAGCGCCCCAAGCTGCCACCCATGCCGCCGTGGCGGCCGTTTGAACCCCTGACCCGCCGCCTGGCGCTGCTGGGAGAGGCCAACATTCAGCCGCAAGCCACCGCGGCTCCAGCCACTGAAGACTGTTTGGAGCCGGTGTCCCATGCCGCCATCGAGCCTGTCCCGCCGCCGGCAGCGCAACCCGTCCCGCTGGATATCGCGGCAATGGCTGCGCCGGAAGCCATCGCTGCGGAAAACGCCGACGCGGAGGACTTCAGCGCAAAAAACCGCCTCAGCCCTGCGCTGCGGCTACTGGTCGGCGCGGCGGCGCTGATCGGCATCCTGGTTTTGCTATGGCTCGGCTGGCACTTGCTGAGCCAGGGCCTGCTGCCTGCGCCTAAACACCCGATCAAACCAGCGCGCTGAACCTACCCTGCAAGGGCGCAGACTCCGGCGCCCTTCAACACTGCCTCCTGCCCCTGCGCGGCATCTGCTTGCCGTATCGGCGCGCCTTGGCTCGCATGCTCTTCGCGGTTTGGCCAGCGGCGCAACTGGTATTAATGTGGACCCAAATATCATCCGTCTCCAAGCAGGCTTCCTTGCTTGCCGCCCCACCCACCACCCTGCCTTTCCACACCCCTGCCCCATCGTCTGCCGCCTCAAACAAAGTCGTCAAAACATCCAAAATGCTTGCTTTATATACATTTCACACCCGAGCCCCCTGCTGCGGCGCAACGGTTGGCAGCCGATTTCCCATGCCAGGCCAGACTGTTAAAAAGTACAGGGGCATTCTCAATCCATACCAACTAGAGTCCACCTGTCAATACCACTTAAATACAAATTAGAACATCCGGTTTGGCGTCGTCTTAGACAAAGGAGAATAGAGTGAGCAAAACCCTAATGTTGGTAAAAAGCAGTCTGGCCTTGGGCGCCGTCGGAGGCGCCGCGCTACTGGCCGGCCATGCCGCGCTTAGCGGCGACGCGCCCTGGCCGCAGGCACAAGCAACCGGATCAGTGAAAACCGCTGACAACAGCTGTACCGATCCCGCCTGGAACGCCGCAACGGTTTACAACGGCGGGCAGCGCGTCAGCTACCAGAACCAGACCTGGCAAGCCAAGTGGTGGACTCAGGGCAATACCCCGACGAGCGGCGATGCAAGCCCCTGGCAGCTGATCGGGCAGTGCGGCGGCGGCAATCCGCCTCCCGTCGATCCGCCGCTGGTGCAGGTGCCCGCTCCCACCGGCAACGCGCTGTGTCGCCCGGAGGCGCTGGCGCAGACCCCCAGCGTGGATGTGCCCTATTGCGCCGCCTACAAGCAAGGCGGCGCGGAACAGCTGGCCAACGGCAGCCGCCGCCGCATCATCGGTTACTTCACCAGTTGGCGCACCGGCAAGGACGGCAGCCCGGCCTATCTGGTCAACAATATCCCCTGGGGCAAACTCACCCACATCAACTATGCCTTCGCCCATGTGGATGGCAACAACCAGTTGTCGGTCAACGACAGCGCGCCGGGCAACCCGGCCACCGACATGACCTGGCCCGGCGTAGCCGGCGCCGAGATGGACGCTAGCCTGCCGTACAAAGGCCATTTCAACCTGCTGACCCAGTACAAGCGCAAATTCCCGGGCGTGAAAACGCTGATCTCGGTGGGCGGCTGGGCCGAAACCGGCGGCTACTTCGACGCCAGCGGCAAGCGCGTGGCCAGCGGGGGCTTCTACAGCATGACGGTCAACGCCGACGGCAGCGTCAACCAGGCCGGCATCAATGCTTTTGCCGATTCCGCCGTCGCCTTCCTGCGCAAATACGGCTTTGACGGCGTGGACATCGACTTCGAATACCCAACCTCGATGAGCAACGCCGGCAACCCGCTGGACTGGAGCTTCTCCAACGCCCGCCTCGGCTCCTTGAGCAAGGGCTACGTCGCGCTGCTGCAGACGCTGCGCGACCGGTTGGACCGCGCAGCCGCCCAGGACGGCCACTACTACCAGATCACCGCCGCAGTGCCGGCCTCCGGCTACCTGCTGCGCGGCATGGAAACCTTCCCCGGCCTGAAGTATCTGGACTTCGTCAACGTGATGTCGTATGACCTGCACGGCTCGTGGAACCGCTTCGTCGGCCCCAACGCCGCGCTGTACGACGACGGCAAGGATGCCGAACTCTCGTTCTGGAACGTCTACGGCACCGCGCAATACGGCAATATCGGCTACCTCAACACCGACTGGGCCTACCACTACTACCGCGGCGGCCTGCCGGCCTCTCGCGTCAATATGGGCGTGCCTTATTACACCCGCGGCTGGAAAAACGTGACGGGCGGCAGCAACGGCTTGTGGGGCAGCGCGGTGGGCAGCAACTGCCCAACCGGTCTCACCGAATGCGGCGACGGCGCGGTGGGCATAGACAATATCTGGCACGACCTGGACGACAAGGGCAAGGAGATCCCGGGCGGCTCAAACCCGATGTGGCACGCTAAGAACCTGGAGAAAGGCATCGCCGGCAGCTATCTCGCGTCCTACGGCATCGACGTCACCCAGCCGATCAACCAGCTCATCGGCACTTACCAGCGCAACTACAACGCCGCGCTGGCCGCGCCGTGGCTGTGGAACGCCAGCAAGAACGTGTTCCTGTCCACCGAGGATGAGCAGTCCATCGCGCAAAAGGCAGCCTGGATCGACGCCAACAATATCGGCGGCGTCATGTTCTGGGAACTGGCCGGCGACTACGACTGGAACGCGCAGCGCAACAACGGCCAGGGCGAGTACTACATCGGCAATACGCTGACCAACCTGCTGTACAACACCTTCAGCCAGCCGGCCAAGGTGAACGCCAAGCGCGCGAACGCCGCTCCCGCTCCGACCGCAGCCATAGACGTCGGCTTCAGCCTGGGCAATTTCGCGCTGGGCGACAACAACTATCCGATCAACCCCAAGCTGACCATCGTAAACCGCTCCAAAACCACGCTGCCCGGCGGCACCGAGTTCCAGTTCGACGTGCCGACCTCGGCCCCGGCCAATATCGCCGACCAGTCCGGCTTCGGCCTCAAGGTGATCAGCGTGGGTCACAGCGGCAGCAATATCGGCGGCCTGAAGGGCGATTTCAACCGCGTATCGGTGAAACTGCCCACCTGGCAGACCCTGGCGCCGGGACAGAGCGTGACGCTGGACGTGGTGTACTACCTGCCGATTTCCGGCCCCAGCCACTATACGGTGGGACTGAACGGCAAAACCTACGCCATCCGCGACGAAGCGCCGTATCTGCCTTACTTGCAGTAAGCCTTGCCCGGCTCGCTAGACGGCGGGCCGGCATGTTTCCTCTCCAGTTCCTCCCTTGCCGGCCGGGCCTCATCCCCGGCCGCTTTTTTTCCCGTCCCCTCCTGCCACTGCATCACCTCGCTCAATTGCGCCATGGCCTCAGAGGGATCAATGCCGAACAAGCGGCGCTGGCGGCTCAGATATTGCGGAAAGAAATCTGACATTGGTTCGGTTTTCATGCTGGACTCCTTGCGTGGGAGACCGTATTGTCACGCCAATAACGTGAACAAAAAATTGCTGACTTTTTACTACAAATTTCCTCTTTATGAGCCCTAACCGCCTGTTGCAACAATACAGCCGCCTGCATCGCGGCCTGGAAGGTCAAGCCTGCGCCGTGTCGCTGCAGCAGCTGGCCGACCTGCTGTGCTGCACCCGCCGCCACATGCGCAGCCTGCTGGCCCAGATGCAGGCGCTGGGCTGGCTGGAGTGGAGCGCCCGCTCGGGACGCGGCCAGCGCTCGGCGTTGCGCTTTTTGCGCGATATCGGCCAACTGCAGCAACAGCAAGCCTCGCAGCTGCTGGAACAAGGCAAGGTGGAGCAGGCCGTCGCCCTGCTGGGCGACGATCCGCAGCAACTGGCGCCATTGCTGCTGTCGAGGCTGGGACGGCGCTGGAGCGCAGACCGCCAGGTGCTGGGCGTGCCCTACTACCGGCCGATGCCTAATCTGCATCCCGGCACGCCGCTCAGGCGTTCCGAACGCCATCTGGTCAGCCAGATCTTCAACGGCCTGACCCGGCTGAATGAGGAAAAAGGGGAAATAGAGGGTGACTTGGCGCACCACTGGGAACCCTATTCTGATCTAGAGTGGCATTTCCATCTGCGGCCACGCGTGCGCTGGCATGATGGCCGCGAGCTGCGCCAGGACGACATCGCCGCCAGCGTGGCGCGGCTGCGCGCGCAGCCGCTGTTCGCCCATCTGCGCGGCGTGCGCCGCCTGTCGCCGCAAAGCATCGCGCTGGAGCTGTCGGAGCCGGACCCGTGGCTGCCCTGGCTGCTGGCGGACCCGGCCGCGCTGATCCTGCCGGCGGACCACGCCGCGCTGCCGGATTTCGCCTCCCGCCCGGTCGGCACCGGCCCGTACCGCGTGGCCGTCAACGACGCGCACCGGCTGTCGCTGCAAGCCTTCGACGATTATTTCGGCTTCCGCGCGCTGCTGGACCAAGTCGATATCTGGATGATGCCGCAGCTCGGAGACCAGCTGTCGCTGAAGGTGCAGGAAACCTGCAATCTGACGGTGGAAATCAATCCCCTGCCGGTGGAGGAGCAAACCGAGATGGCGCTGGAAACCGGCGTCTACTATCTGTTGTGCGATGGCCGCTCCCCGGCCATGCGCGATGATGCCGTGCGCCTGTGGCTGGCCCAGGCGCTGTCGCCGCTGGCCATCATGCAGCAGACGCCGCCGGCCACCCGGCAGTACTGGGTGGCCGCTTCCGGCCTGCTGCCGCGCTGGCACCACGTCCAGCCCGAGCCTGTCCCGCCCGCCCCGCCTTTGACGCGGCTGCGGCTGGCCTATTACGAACAGCATCCGGAATACCGCCAGATCGCGGACGCCATCGCGCGTTGCCTCGCCGCGCACGGCATCGCGCTGGAGTGCGCGGTCCATCGCTATAGCGATTGGGAATTGGGACTGGCCGAAACGGACCTGTGGCTGGGCACCGTCAACTTCAGCAGCGGCACGGATTACGCCGTGCCGGCCTGGCTGCTGGGCACGCCGCTGCTGCGGCGCTGCCTGGAAACAACGCTGCCGCTGACGGACTGGCTGCGCGGCTGGCGCGGCGGCGAACACAGCGCGGCCAGCCTGTCGGCGCAGACGGTGCGCCAACACTGGATCCTGCCGCTGTTCCACAACTGGCTGCGGCTGAAAGGGCCGGGCCAGATCGAGGACTTTCGTCTCAACAGCATGGGCTGGTTCGATTTCAAATCCGTCTGGCTGCGGCCCGAAGAAGACTGAGCCCGTTGCCGCCGCGCAGGGCGGCAGGCACAATCGATTGCGCCTCCTCCCCCAAACCAAGGCCATGTCCCGCACTGACTCCGCCTACCTGCCTGAACCGATAAGCCAAGCGATGCTGACGCTGCCCGCCGGCGTCTGCGGCGACGCGCCCTGGCAAGGCAGGCTGGCGGCGCTTCCGCCAGCAAGACCAGGCCAACCGCTGCCGCTGCTGTTGTTCCTGCACGGCTCCTCCGGCCTGAATGAACAGACGCTGGCGTTTCAGCGCTGGGCCAGCGACACCCTGGGCATCGCCACGCTGGCGCCGGACAGCTTCGCCCGTCCCCAGCGTCCGCGCTATCAAAGTCCAGCTCCAGTGGAGCAATACGAGGCGGTGCACGCGCTGCGGCAAGAAGAGATCGCCATGGCAGTGGCGGCGCTGCCGCAACTGCCATGGGTGGACAGCCAGCGGCTGGCCTTGGCCGGCAGCAGCGAGGGCGGCGTGGCCGCGGCCCGTTGGCGCGGCCAGGAATTCGCCGGCCGCATCCTCTATGGCTGGAGCTGCGAGGACAATTACTTTGTGGAGAAAGCGGACAATGGCTTTGATGCCGACTGCCCGCTGCTGAATCTGCTGTCGGACACCGATCCGTTCTTCGGCCGCGACAGCCAATACAACCGCGGCCGCCAAGTCGATGGCGACAGCCGGCGCGCACTGGCGGACATGCCCAAGGCGCGGCTGGTTCTGCTGCCGAATGCGCCGCATACGCTGTACAACCTGCCGGAGGCGCGCATGCTGGCGGAGGAGTTCCTGCGCGGGCTGTTTGCTTGATTACCTATCGTCGCATATCCGCTGCGCGCAGCAAGCGCAACACCGGATCAGGGCGTTGATGAACGGTTTTTAGAACAACTCCAGCTCGCCCACGCTCTCCGCCACCGCCGCCGTCGGCGGCTGGTAGCGGAAATCCAGGCTGGCGCCGCTCGACAGGGTCAGGCATGCGGTCAGCCAAAAATGCGCGCCGCCGCCCATGTCCACCCGCCAGCTGCGGCGCAAGGCGCTGTTCAGCAGTTCCAGATGCTGCAGGCTGCTGGCGCCCACCCCCAGCGGCGTGGACATGCCGACATGGCGAAAGACGGCGCACAGCGCCCGGTTGACCGCGCCGCAAATCATATTGGCCAGCTCGCCGTGCGCGTCGCGCAGCGCGGCCGCCGTCAGCGGAGAACTGCTGCGCACCCAGCGCGCCAACCTGTCCTTCATCGCGGCATCGTCGGCAAACTGGAACAGCATGGCGAAACGGAAATGGTAGGAGGAAATATTCAGCAGCATCAGTTCGTCGCCGACGATATCCAGTCGCGGCAGCTGCTCGCCCAGCGCCGACACCACGCAAGGGCCGTCCTCGCCGACGCCGCAGCCCTCGCGCAGCGCCTGCTCGCAAATCTTTTCCAGCGACTCCACCGCGGCGGCGCTGATCATACCGTCTCCCCGCTTTCCAGCTTGGCCAGGATGCGCTCGCTGGAGGCCTTGAGGCCGAACACCGCGGTGCGGATCATATTGCCGCAGGCCTGCAAATCCTGGAAGGTGGTGGTGGTCACCAGGTCGTTGCGCTCCAGATTCTTCTTGTATTCGCCTGACAGATCGGCGGCGTTGCTGGCCAACTGGCGCACGCCGTCGGCCACCACCGAGAAGCCGCGGCCGTATTCACCGGCGCGCGCGGCCTCGATGGAGGCGTTCAGCGCCAGCATCACCACGTTTTTGACGATGGTGGAGAAGTCTTCGTTCTGTTCTTTCAGGCGGCGGTTATTGACCAGAATGGCCTGCATTTCCTCGTGCCAGCGCTCTATGGTCTGCACCAGCCCCAGCAGCAGCTCCACGTCGCCGGCCAGAGTCGCCTGCTCCTGGCGCATTTCGGCGCGCACGCTTTGCAGCGCCTGCAAGGCCTCGTCGCGGGATTCGCGCCGCGCCGATTCGCGCGCGGCTTCCGCCAGGAGCTGCGCCTCCGCCTCCCGTTGCGCCAACTGCGCCTTCATCTCATCCAGCTTGCGGCCATGCGCTGCCTCGGCCGCCTCCAGCTGCTGCCGGTAACGCTCCGCCACCCGCTCCGGAGGCTCCAGCCGCTCCAGTTCGGCGATGCGGGCATCGCGCTCGCTCAGTTGCAAGCGATGGCGTCCGGCGGCGCGCCAAGCCAGCGCGCCAACCACGACCGATAGCGCCAGGCACAGGCCGGCGCAGACAAAGGCGATCATGCTTACTGCGTCCATCTCGTTCTTTCCGTACCGCGTCCGCGCGGCGGCGTGGCTCAGCCGGTCACCAGCTTCTTGAAGGTAGGCAACACGGCCGCGCCGTTGAACGGCTTGACGATCCAGCCCTTGACGCCGGCCGCCTTGCCGCGTTCCTTCATTGCCGGGCTGTTCTCGGTAGTGAGCATGATCACGTTGACCGCGGCGTTTTTCAGCTCGCTGCGGATTTTCTCGGCCATGGTCAGGCCGTCCATATTGGGCATGTTGACGTCGCTGACCACCAGCTTGATGCCGGGATGGGCGCGCAACTTGTCCAGACCGTCCTTGCCGTCCACCGCGGTCACCACGGCGATGCCGTTGGCCTTCAGGAAATCCGCCACTTCATTGCGCACGGTGCTGGAGTCATCCACCATCAGAACTTGAGCCATTTCACTTCCTCTTTATCATTGGGTTTCAAAACAGTTCGAGCTCGCCGGATTCCACCAGCGATTCGACACTAGGTGTTTCCTGAAACTCGTCCGGAGACCAGCACAGGTTGAATACGAAGCGCTGCACCAGCGTGACCTCATGCCCGTCGGCGGCGTCGCGGTCGCGCAGCTGGTACTTGATGCACAGCTGCGGATCCTCCGAGCCGAAGGAGATATAACGCCGCTGGTGGTTGACGATGATGGGCACCTGGGTCAGCAGCGCCGGATGCTGCGCGCCATTGCCGGCGTAACGGTTCTTGAACGAACCCCAGATCAGATTGGTGGCCTCGCCCAATGCGGCATTGAGCTGGCGGAAATCGGGCTCGGCATCGCCCTCTGGCTCCAGCAGCGCCATCAGCGGCGCCTCCTCGGCCTGCAGCATCATGTAGCCGCGGCACCAGCTGCTTTCGATGGCGATCAGCGTGAACATCTCGCCGTAGACCAGGCGGTCCTTCACCGCCAGGAACGGCGCCTGCACCGTCACCTCGCAGCGCGGAAACAGCAGCGCCAGCGCGTCGCGGCTCATCTCGGTGATGCCGCGCACCAGCGGGTTGGGATAGATGCGGCTGAAGATGGACGAAGCTAGCGCGTCGCTGAGAATATGCAGATCGTTCAGGGTATAGCCGCAGCAAAAACGCAGCGCGTCGCGTTCGGACAGGCCGGCCAGGCTGGGCGTCTGCTCGCGGCGCAGGAAAATCGGCAGTTCCGGCCGCGCGGCGTGGATCTGCCGCGCCAGCTCCAGCCCGGCCTTGCGGCCTCCGTAGTATTCGAACAGCATGATGCCGCCCAAGTCCACATTGGAGCGCAAGATGGCCATCACGTTGTCCGCGCCGGCTTTTTGCGGCCGGATGCAGATCAGTTCATTGTCGCGGCAGAAGTGCTTCAGGCGGCCGGAATAGGTCTGGCCGTCATCCAGCACCAGCATCTTGGTGCGCAGGCAGGTTTGCAGGGTATCGGTCATCGCTGCGCTCACACCGGATTCAGGGCGTTTTCAGCGGCAACGTGCGCCACATCGCTGATGGCCGCGCGCGGCTCCACCGCCACCGCCAGGCTGTCCGGCAACACCACCACCGTCTCGAAGCGGCGGAAGTCCATGCCGCGCTCGTTGTCGAGGAAACGCAGCTCTATCCTGCCCTGCTCCCGCTTGACGAAGGACTGCACGGCGTCCATGCCCACGCCGCGGCCGGACACGGCGGTCAGCTTGGCCGCGGTGGAAAAGCCGGGGCGGAAGATCAGCTGGGCGGTCTCTTCGTCGCTGAGCTCGGCATCGGCGGCGATCAGCCCCTGCTGCAGCGCGCGTTCGCGGATGCGCCCCAAAGCCAGCCCGCGTCCGTCGTCCGCCAGCGCCAGCTCCAAGCGGCCGTCGGCCACACGCAAGTCGAGCACGATGGCGCCCTGGGGGCTCTTGCCCAGCGCCACGCGCTCGTCCGGGGCTTCCAGGCCGTGATCCAGCGCGTTGCGCATCAGGTGCATGAACACATTCTTCAGGGTGGCGGAGGCCTGGTTGCGCAGCACATAGCCGTTGTCGCGCACCCGCACCTGCGGCACGTCCTTGCCCAGCTCATGCGCCAGCGAGGGCAGCGAATCGAGCACGCCGGCCAGGATTTCCGTTACCGGCTCCGTGCCCATGCGGCTCAACACATGGCGCACGCTGTTGTGGACGGAAATCAGCTCGTGCAGATTGCCAGTGTTGACGGTTTCCAGCCGTTGCAGCATCTCGCGCACCTGATCGCGGTCCACCAGCAGGAAATCGGCGCCGCCCACCCGGCCCGGCCCCTTGCGGCCCAGGCTCACCTCGTTGACGCGGGCGTAGTGCTCTACGCTGTCGCGCACCGCTTCCAGCTCGCGCAGCAGTTGGGTCTGGTCCCAGACGATTTCCGGCTTGGGTTGACGCAAAAGCTCGTAGCTCTGCTCAGCCTGGTGCACGATGTCGGTCAGCTGCGACAAGCCGTAGGTGCGGGCGTTGCCCTTGATGGTGTGCAGATTGCGGAACAGCTGATTGATGGCCTCGCGGTCGCCGTTGGGATACTGGCGGATCAACTGCTCGGACTCGCCGATGAAGCGCACAGCGCCGGCAATGAAGTCGTGGAACTTGTCCTGGCTCACCGCCAGGATCTCGCCGATGATGGCCAGCTCGCGCTTCTGCTCGTTGGCCTCGGCGGCCAGGGTCTTCAGCTCGGTCACGTCGCGCACGCACAGCATCAGCCGCTCCACGCGGTCCTGCTCGTCCACGATAACCGACCAGCTCAGATCCAGCACCTTGCCCTGGCGTTCCAGCTCGCCCACCAGCAAGTGGCGGTTGAATTCGAAATTCATGCTGTCCTCGCCCAGGCAGGAGGCGATGGCGGCCTCCACCTGCGACAGCGCGTCGGCGCCCAGCTTGCCGTCGGCGAACAGCACATCCATGATGTTGCGGCCAGCGATGTTGCCGTGTCCCAGGATGGATTCCAGATGGGCGGAGTACTCGTGATGCACCGCCATGCCGTCGACGATGGTGAGAATGCCTTGCGGGATGTTCTGCAGCATGGCCTGGATGTCGTTGCTCTTCTGCCGCACCAGGGCGCTGCTCTCCTCGATGCGCGCCACCATGCTGTTGAAGGCGACGATGGACTTGCCGATCTCGTCCTCGCGCGCCACCGGCACCCGGCGCGAAAAGTCCTGGCTGTCGGCGATCTCGCTCATGGTGTCCTGCATGTGGCGGATCGGCAGCACGATCTGGCGGTACAGCAGCCAACCCAGCGCGCCCAGCGCCAGCAGCGTCGCCACCGTCACCAGCGTCAGCGTCATCGCGGCGCCGGACAGGTTGCGGTTCAGCGTCAGGATCGCCTCGTCCTTGTTGCGGTTTTTCTCCACCCGCAGCGTGGTGACGATCTGCTGCAGATTGTCATGGTATTGCAGCACGCCGCCGGCGTAGGTGGCGTCGGCCAGGTCGCTCTGTCCGCCCTGCTTGAACTTGATGGTATCGTTGATGGCGCCGACGTAGTTGTCGTACACCTCCTGCGCCTGATCGGCCAGACCGCGCTGGGTGGGGCTGCTGGCCATGCTCCTCTGCAACGCCAGTTGCGACCGCAGCGCCTTCTCGCTGGCGGCCAGCAGCTCCTTGGCCTGGGACTGCAGATTGGCGTCGGAGGCTTGCAGGAAGGTCATCATGCCCAGCTGCACGTCCTTCAACGATGAGAGCAGGTCGGCCGAGGCCAGCGCGCTGGGCACCTCGCCCTCGGTCACCGATTTGACGGCCGCGGCATTGGCATGCGATTTCCATACCGCATAGCCGCCGACGGCGAGGATGGACAAGAAGCTGACCGATACCAGCAAGAGAATCCTATTACGTATACTCATGGCCTGCCCAACGCAAAAGATTGTTAATGTTTAAACAGTATGCTTTTAAATAATTATCCGAACCATTTTTTCAAAAGACGATGACAGCGTTATGACAGGAATCCATCACATTCGGGGTCAAACTGATAAGCTAACGCTTCAATGTGAACGTCATTAGCATTGAACAGGGACTATGCAAAAAAATCATAAGAACCGCTGGAGAAGATGGCCACGACGATGGACTTCGAGCTGAAGGACGTCTTCGACCTCTACAACCAGCCATCGGCGGAGGAACTGCGCAATCAGGTCATACGCGCGCGAACTGCTGGCCAAAATGGTCGGCGCTTTGCTGGAGCCAGCAGGCCCGCACAAAACCCACTGACACTGGTCAGCCATTCCGCATGAATCTTTGCGCATCAATCACTTAGCAAACCAAAATCAATAACCACTTCAAAATCCGCTACGGCGACTGGATTTGCTGCGCCGCAAAACCTTGCCAACCCCGGCGAAACCCGCTAAATTCGGGTGCTCTAGCGAAGCGCGCGGGTGTAGCTCAATGGTAGAGCAGAAGCTTCCCAAGCTTACGACGAGGGTTCGATTCCCTTCACCCGCTCCAGCGCCCTCCCATTCCTCACGACCAATCCCGCATGCATAGCCTATCCGAGCGAAATCAGATGAAATGGAACTCAGGCCGGCTGTGGCTAAGAATCTCGACCTACGGTCTGCTGGCCGTGGTGTCCGCGCTGGTGCTGATCCGCGCCCTGATCTACTGGCAGTTCGACGAAGCCGCGGTGCGCGGCAACCTCACCCGGGCCCTGCAGGACAGCGGCCGCACCGTGCGCATTGAAGGCCGCATCACCCCGAATGTATTCCCCTCCCCCGGACTCGATATCGAGCGCATCAGCATCAGCGAAGCCGGCAAGCCCGACGTCTTTGCCCGCGTGGAAATGCTGCGCGTGTCGCTGGCCTGGATGCCGTTGTTGCTGGGCAACCGCGAAATCAAGGGAGTCGAGTTGTACGGCCCCAGCGCCAGCATCAGCCGAGGCCTGGATGGGCAGTTGAACATCGCCGACCTGTTTCAGCGCCATAACCAGAACGGCTACAGCTTCAAGCTGGACCAATTGCGCATCCGCGAAGGCACGCTGCTGCTGTCCGACCAGATGACGCATACCGACAAGCGCCTCTCCAGCATCAGCGTGGACGCCGATGGCCTGCGCAGCACCGCGAAAGTGAGCGCCGGCGCCGTGCTGGATGACGACAAGCGCCCGGTGCGGCTGGCGCTGAACACGCCGCTGACCATTCAGGACGACCAAGTCAGCCTGCCGGAACTGGACGCCGTGGCCATCAGCAACATCCAGGGGCTGGGCGAAACCAAGCTCGGCATCGCCGGCGCCTACAAATTCAATTTCGCCTCGCTGCAGGCCACCGGCAACGACGTCACGGTCAGCTTCAACAGCGACCGTCCGACCAGCGAAGTCAAACTGACGCTGCCGCAGGTCAACGCCAGCCTGCATGAGCTGACCATGCCGTCCGGCAGCCTCAGCGCCAAGCTGAGCTACGCCCGCAGCGAATACCAGCTGCAAGCCGCGTTGGACAATCTGAAGCTGAGCGAGGGCGGGCTGTACGCCGACAAGCTGAACGGCGAGTTCAACTGGCTGGCCGGCTCCACCAAGGTCAACGTCAAACTGAACGCGCCGCTGTCGCTGGCCGGGCTGAGCCAGCTGCGCATGCAGCCCTTGAAGCTGACCAGCACCATCACCACGCCGGCGCTGCCGCGCGGCCAACTGGTGGCCAGCATGGACGGCATGCTGGACGGCGATATCGACGAACCGCGCTTCAACCTGCGGGTCGGCGGCAAGCTGGACGGCTCCGATGTTTCCGCCACGCTCAGCCAATACGGCCTGATCCGGCCGCGGCACGAGGCCATGCTGTCCATCGGCAAACTGGACCTGAACCGCTACCTGCCGGAAACCCAGGGCGATCCGGTGGCCATCTTCCAGAACACCAACGAGATCCCGCTGGACTGGCTGGATTTCTTCGACCTGAACGGCAAGATCGCCATCGGCGAGCTGGAAATGGGCCGCTTCCGCATCAACCACATCAGCAGCAATGTCCGCATCAATCCGCGCGCCTTCGAGCTGGACCAGATGTCGGCCGACATCTACGACGGCCGGCTGCAGGGCGATGCCTCGCTGAGCCGGCGCGACGTGCCGCATCTGGCGGTGAAGCAAACGCTGCAGGGCATGAAGATCCGCCCGCTGCTGGTGGACTTGTTCAACTTTGGCCGGCTGGACGGCAAGGGCAATGGCCAGATCGACATCAGCGCCGACGGCAAATCCTTCGCCGAGCTGCGCAACACCCTCAGCGGCGACGCCGCCTTCAGCCTGAACAACGGCGCGCTGACCGGCATCGACCTGGTGGCGGCATTGAAGAATCTGCCGGCGGAATTAAAGGAATGGAACAGCGCGGCGCAGAACGACCAGAAGACCACCTTCTCCACCCTGTCCACCAGCTTCAAGCTGGACAAGGGCGTGGCGCGCAGCCAGGACCTGAAGCTCGCCTCGCAGCTGGTCAATGTCAAGGGCGGCGGCAAACTGGACCTGAAACAGAGCATTGTCGACTACGCGATGGATGTGCAGGCCAATCCGCAGGAGTTTGCGCGGCTGAAGGGCGTCAATGTGCCGCTGAAGATCACCGGGCCGATCAACGCCCCAGTGTACGCCCTGGACTTCAATGCCCTGGTCAAGGGCAAGAAGACCGAAGGCGAGAAGCAGCAGGCGTTGAAGCAGCAGTTGCAGAAGCAGATCACCACCATCCTGCCGTAAGCGGCGCAGCCTGCGCGCAAGACAAAGCCCCGTAACATACGGGGCTTTTTCGTTTCATCGATGCCATACGCGGCTGCGGCTCACTCGCCCTGCAGAATGCGCGACTCCGCCAACGCCAGCTGCTCAGGCGTGCCCAGCAAGACCAGGATATCGTCGGCCTGCAGTTCAAAGCTGTCATCGAAATCGGTGCGCCGCGTCCGCTGGCGCCGCACCGCCTTCACCTCGACCCCGGCATCCTCCAGCCGCAGCGCGCCCAGCGGCTGGCCGATGGCGAAGGCGCCGCCGCACACTTGCACGCTGAGCAAGCGCGGCACCATCGCCTCCTCCAGGCTCTCCACCTCGTCGCTGGCGCCGCGGAAGAAGCCGCGGAACAGATCGTAGCGCTCCTCGCGCACCGCGCGGATGCGCCGCAGCACACGGCTGGGCGGCACGCCGGCTTCCAGCAGGGCCTGCGAGGCGAGCATCAGGCTGCCCTCCATCACCTCGGCCACCACCTCGTCCGCGCCAGCCTGGCGCAGCACATCCATTTCACTGTCATCCACGGTGCGCACAATGACCGGCAACTCCGGCCGCACCTCTCGCACCGCGTGCAGAATGCGCAAGGCGGCGTGGGTATCGGCAAACGTCACCACCACCACCTTGGCCCGCATCAGGCCGGCCGCGATCAACACTTCTTTCTTGCCGGCATCGCCGAACACGACTTGGTCGCCGGCCTCGCCGGCTTCGCGCACCCGCTCCGGGTCCATGTCCAGCGCGAACATATTGATGTTCTCGGCTTCCAGCAGCCGGGCCAGCGCCTGGCCACTGCGGCCGTAGCCGCAGATCAGCACGTGCTCGTTCTTGCTCATGCTGGCCACCAGCATCTGATGCAGGTCCAGCGACTGCAGCATCCAGTCCTGCTTGATCAGGCGCCGGGTGATGCGTTCGCCATGCATGATGAGGAAGGGCGCAATCAGCATGGAGATCAGGATGGCCGCGATCGCCGCCTGAGCTGCCGGAATCGGCACCAGCTTCAAGTTCATGGCCAAGGCCAGCAGCACGAAACCGAATTCGCCGCCCTGCGCCAAGGCCAGCGCGGCGCGCATCGCGTCGTTGGAGCGGTGGCCGAACAAACGCCCAAGGCCGAACACCACGCCCAGCTTCAAGGGCAGCAGCAGCACCAGCAACAGCAGCACCACGCCCAGGTGATCGAACAGAATGGGCAGCTCCAGCCGCATGCCCACGGTGATGAAGAAGAAGCCAAGCAGGATGTCGCGGAACGGTTTGATGTCCTCTTCCACCTGGTAGCGGTATTCGGTTTCCGAAATCAGCATGCCGGCGACGAAGGCGCCCAGCGCCAGGCTGAGGCCGGACAGCTCGGTCAGCCACGCCACGCCCAGCGTCACCAGCAGCACATTGATCATGAACAGCTCGCCGGAACGCTGCCGCGCCACCAGATGGAACCACGGCCGCACCAGCCGCTGGCCGAAAAACAGCAACAGCGCCAGCACCACCACGATCTTGCCGCCGGCCTTGGCCAGGTCCAGCCACATCGTGTCGCTGCCGCCGGCGAAGGCCGGCAGCAGGATCAGCAGCGGCACCACCGCGATGTCCTGAAACAGCAGCACCCCTATCGCCAGCTGGCCATGCGGCTGGTTCAATTCCAGTCTTTCGGCCAGCAGCTTGCTGACGATGGCGGTGGACGACATCGCCAGCGCGCCGCCCGTCGCCAGGCCGATCAAGGGGCTGCCGGTGATCCAGCCTATCGCCAGCGCCACCAGCAGCATGGTGACGGCCACCTGGGCCAGGCCGACGCCGAATACCAGCTGACGCATCGCCTTCAACTTGGGTAGCGAAAACTCCAGGCCTATCGTGAACATCATGAACACGATGCCGATCTCGCCGAGAAAGGCGGTTTCCTCGCCCTCGGGAATCAGTTTCATCACGCCGGGACCGGCGAGAAAGCCCACCACCAGATAGCCGAGCATCGCCGGCACCCTCAGGCTGCGGCACAAGGTCACCACCAACACGGCGGCCAACAAAACAAGAACGATGGGGGCCATGGAATGCATTGGCGGCGGGGTCTCCAGCGGTGGTGGCAGGGGAAGGAAGCGACGAAAAACGACGCGCCCAAGCAAAAGTTGCACCAGCGCGCGCGTCAATCGATTATAACCTTTGATATACTTTTGCCTTATGGAAAAAATACAAGACACCCGCCGCCTGGAAATGGCGCGCGAAGTCCTGCAAACCGAGGCTGCGGCGCTGAGCACGCTGGCCGAGCGTCTGAACGGCGACTTCCTGGCCGCCGTTGAAATCATTCTTGCCGGCAAGGGCCGCGTGATCGTCACCGGCATGGGCAAGTCCGGCCATGTGGCGCGCAAGATAGCCGCCACGCTGGCCAGCACCGGCACGCCGGCCTTTTTCGTCCATCCCGCCGAAGCCGCCCACGGCGACCTGGGCATGATCACCGGCGACGATGTGGTCATCGCGCTGTCCAATTCCGGCGAGTCCGCCGAAGTGGTGTCGCTGCTGCCGGCGCTCAAGCTGAAGGGCAGCAAGCTGATCGCCATCACCGGACGCGCCGAATCGTCTCTGTCCCAGGCCGCGGACATCCTGCTGCATACCCATGTGGAAAGGGAAGCCTGCCCGCTGAACCTGGCGCCCACCACCAGCACTACGGTGCAGGTGGCGCTGGGCGATGCGCTGGCGGTCACGCTGATGGAGGTGCGCGGCTTCGGCCAGAGCGACTTCGCGCTGTCCCACCCCGGCGGCAGCCTGGGCCGCCGTCTGCTGGTGCATGTGCGCGACCTGATGCACGGCGGCGATGATCTGCCGCGCGTCGCGCCGGGCACCCTGCTGAAGGACGCGCTGTTGGAGATGTCGCAGAAGCGCCTCGGCATGATCACCATCTGCGCCGCGGACAACACGCTGCTCGGCATCTACACCGACGGCGACCTGCGCCGCACGCTGGAAAGAGCCGCCGACGTCTACCGTCTGAAAATAGACGAAGTGATGAGCGCCAACCCGCGCACCATTCATCAGGACAAGCTGGCGGCCGAAGCCGGCTTCGTGATGAAGGAAAAACAGATCACCAGCCTGGCCGTGGTGGATAATGCCGGCAAGCTGGCGGGCGTGCTGCACATGCACGACCTGCTGCGCGCCGGAGTATTCTGATTCCGCCGCTCGCCCCATGGCGGACGGCTTACAGGACATAAGTATGCGTATGATTGCCGAGCAGGCCCGCAAGGTGAAACTGCTGATCATGGATGTGGATGGCGTCATGACCGACGGCCGCATCTACTACAACGCTCAGGGCGAAGAGAGCAAATCGTTCTACGTGCAGGATGGATTAGGCCTGCGCCTGCTCAGCCGCACCGGCGTGCAACTGGCCATCATTTCCGGCCGCGCCGACCGCTGCGTGGAACACCGCGCCCGCGCGCTGAAGATCGACCACTACTACGGCGGCGTGCACGACAAGAAAGTCGCGCTGGCCGACCTGCTGCAGAAAACCGGCTTCAAAGCCGAGGAATGCGCCTTCATCGGCGACGACCTGATCGACCTGCCCATCCTGACTCGCGTCGGCCTGGCGGTGGCGGTGCCGGAAGCGCCGCCGCAGGTGCGCCAGCACTGCCATTACGTCACCGGCAACCCCGGCGGCCATGGCGCGGTGCGCGAGCTGGTGGAGCTGATCATGCAGGCGCAAGGCACCTTCGACGCCATTGTCGAGGAATACCTGGCATGATGCGCCTGCTGCGTTCCCACCGCTTGTTCCCGGTGCTGCTGATCGGCCTGACCGCCATGCTGACACTGTGGCTGGACCAAGTTTCGCGCTGGGACACCCGTCATCGCGAGCTGGACCCGGACAAGCCGGAATATGTGGCGGAGGATCTGATCGCCACCCGCTACGACGAACACGGCAAAATGCTGGACAAGCTGATCGCCAGCCGCATGTGGCAGTACCCCGGCAAGCCTGAGGCGTTTTTTGAGAAGCCGGACCTGTATCAATACGATGCGGGCGTGCTGCAGTACCACGTGATCGGCGAGACTGGCCGCTACAACAACAAGAACCAGCAGGCTTTCTTCGACAAAAAAGTCCTTTTGATCAAACCCGCAGACAGCAAGCAGCCGGAAACCCGGCTGCAGAGCAGCGCGATGTTCGTGGACACCGGCAAGCGCTACGCCAGCTCCAAATCGCCGTCCGTGATCACCCAGGGCAACTCGGTGGCCCACTCCATCGGCTTCACCTATCAGGAGCCGCTGGGTCTGCTCAATCTGCTGTCCACAACCAAGATCATCTATGCCAAATAAGACCCGAATCCTGCTGGCCGGCATGCTGCTGGCCGCTTCCACCTTGGTCCAGGCCGAACAGGCCGACCGCGACAAACCGATCGAAATCACCAGCGACAACGGCTGCACCATGGACCAGATCAAGGGCATCTCGATCTGCAACGGCAATGTGGTGGTGATCCAGGGCACGCTGCGGCTGAACGCCGACCAACTGACCGTCACCCAGGACAAACAAGGCAACCAGACCATGCACGCCACCGGCCGCATCGTCACCTTCCGCCAGAAAATGGACCGCGACGGCGGCTGGGTCGAGGGCCAAAGCAGCGTGCTCGACTACGACAGCGCCAAACACCTGGTGGTGCTGACTGGCAATGCCCGCGTCAAGCGCAACGGCGACCTGTCCATCGGCAACGTCATCCGCTACAACACGCTGGAAGAAACCTTCGAAGTGGTCGGCGGCGGCGCCTCCGCCTCGGGCAAGGGCCGCTCCGTGGTGATCCTGCAGCCGAAAAAGACGGCCTCGCAGCCGGCGGCCAGCGGAGCCGCCAAGCCATGAAGCACAGCGTTCTCACCGTCTCGAAGCTGAAAAAGCGCTTCAAGAAGCGCACCGTGGTCAAGGATGTCTCGCTGAATATCGAAAGCGGCGAAGTCGTCGGCCTGCTCGGCCCCAACGGCGCCGGCAAGACCACCAGCTTCTACATGATCGTCGGCCTGATCGGCGCCGACGATGGCGACATCCGGCTGGACGAACAATCCATCACCCATTATCCGATACACCAGCGCGCCCAGCTGGGCCTGGGCTATCTGCCGCAGGAGGCGTCCATCTTCCGCCGCATGACAGTGGAGGAGAACATCACCGCCATCCTGGAAATCTCCGGCCTCAAGGGCAAGGAGCTGGAAAAGGAACTGGACCTGCTGCTGGACGACCTGAACATCGGCCATCTGCGCGACAGCAACGCGCTGGCGCTGTCCGGCGGCGAGCGGCGCCGCGTGGAAATCGCCCGCGTGCTGGCCACCCGGCCGCGCTTCATCCTGCTGGACGAACCGTTCGCCGGCGTCGATCCGATCGCGGTAATCGATATTCAGAAAATCATCTCCTTCCTGAAAGAGCGCGGCATCGGCGTGCTGATCACCGACCACAACGTCCGTGAGACGCTGCGCATCTGCGACCGCGCCTACATCATCAGCGACGGCTCGGTGCTGGCCTCCGGCCAGCCGGAGGAGCTGGTCAACAACGACAAGGTGCGCAAGGTTTACCTTGGCGAACACTTCCACCTGTAAACCATGAAGCAGGCACTACAGCTCAAGGTTTCGCAACAGCTGACGCTGACCCCGCAGCTGCAGCAGTCGATCAAACTGCTGCAGCTGTCCACGCTGGACCTGCAGGCCGAGGTGGAGCGCTTTCTGCTGGACAACCCGCTGCTGGAACGCGGCGACGAGCCGCGCGACAGCGACGCGCCCTCGGAGGCGGCGGAAACGCGGGAAACGACGGAGAGCGAAGCGGCAGACAGCCGCGACGACAGCGCGGCCGAGCTGCTGGACTGGGGCGCAGGCAGCCGCCACGGCGGCGACGACGACTACGACCCGATGCTCAATGTCCCCTGCCAGATCAGCCTGCGCGAGCACCTGCTGGCGCAGCTGGGCGAGATCGCCTTGCCGCGCCGCGACGAGGCCATCGTGCGGCTGCTGATCGAGGAGCTGGACGACGACGGCTACCTGCCGCAAAGCCTGGACGAGCTGGCCAGCCATCTGCCGCTGGAGCTGCAGCTGGAAAGCGACGAGCTGGCCGTAGGCCTCGCCCTGCTGCAGCAGTTCGACCCAGCCGGCGTCGGCGCGCGCACGCTGGCGGAATCGCTGCAACTGCAGCTGCAACGGCTGCCCACAACAGAATCAGGCCATGCGCTGGCCCTGGCCATCGTGCGCGAACATCTGGCGCTGCTGGGGGGCCGCGACTACGCCAAACTGAAAAAGCTGCTGACTTGCAACGACGCCGAACTGCGCGCGGCGCAGGCGCTGATCGCCCGCCTCAACCCGCACCCGGCCACCGGCTTCCATCACGGCGATGTCCACTACGTGATCCCCGACATCAGCGTGCGCAAGCTGCGCGGACGCTGGGTGGCGGAGCTGAACCGCTCGGCCGTGCCGCGCTTGCGCGTCAACCAGCTGTACGAGCGCATGCTGGCCGACAGCCGCGGCCAGGGCGGCGAGATGTCCGCCCGGCTGCAGGAGGCCCGCTGGCTGGTCAAGAACATCCAGCAACGGTTTGACACCATCCTGAAAGTGGCGGAAGCTATTGTTGAGCGTCAACAGTTGTTCTTTGAACAAGGCGAAGTGGCGATGCGGCCGCTGATTCTGCGCGATATCGCGGAAGAGCTGGGCCTGCACGAATCCACCGTATCCCGCTCCACCAGCCAGAAATACCTGCTTTGTTCGCGAGGTTTGTTCGAGCTCAAGTATTTCTTCGGCAGTTCGTTGGAGACTGAAAGCGGTGACGAGTGTTCCGCCACCGCCATCAAGGCCCACATTCGCAGCATGATAGAAGGCGAAAACCGGGCGAAGCCGCTGTCGGACAGCGCCCTCGCCGACGCGCTGGCCAAGCAGGGAATACAGGTTGCCAGACGCACCGTAGCCAAGTATCGTGAAGCCATGCAGATTCCGGCGGTGAATCTGCGCAAGGCGCTGTAAGGGCCTGCACAAGAATACAATGCCGCCCGACAACCCGCCCGGGCGGTCAACACCAGAAGGAGCTAGGGTATGAACCTCAAAGTAACTGGCCTGCACCTGGAAGTCACTCCGTCGCTGCGCGAATACATCGAGAACAAACTGGAGCGCATTACCCGCCATGTCGACAACGTGATCGACATCTCCGTGACCCTGTCGGTAGACAAACTGGTTCAAAAGGCTGAAGTCAATGTGCACATGTCCGGCAAGGACATCCACATCGAGGCTACCGAAGCCGACCTCTACGCCGCCATCGACCTGTTGATGGACAAGCTGGACCGCCAAGTGCTGAAGCACAAGGAAAAGCTGACCGAACACCGCGTGCAAAGCTCCGGCGAAGTCCAGCAGCCCTCGCTGTGACGCCTAGTTGAAAAGGACGGGAACCGGGCGGTTCCCGTTTTTCTTTGCGCTTGCCGGTTTTCAGTACTATCAAGGCAACGTAGAATTCCGGGTTTATCAAAGAGCCGCATGCATAATCCAATATGAATCTCATCGGCAAGATACTGACTCCGGACCATGTATTGCTGGATCTGGATGTCTCCAGCAAGAAGCGGGTGTTCGAGCAGGTCGGTCTCCTGGTGGAAAACACGCGCGGCATCGCCCGCAGCGAAATCTTCGACAGCCTGTTCAGCCGCGAGAAGCTCGGCTCCACCGGGCTGGGCCAAGGCGTCGCCATCCCGCACGGCCGCGCGCGCGGCCTGAAGGAAGCCACCGGCGTGTTCATCCGGCTGAAGGCCCCGATCCCGTTCGACGCGCCGGACGGCAAGCCGGTGCAGTGCCTGTTTGTGCTGCTGGTGCCGGAGCATGCCACCGATCTGCATCTGCAGGTGCTGTCGGAATTGGCGCAATTGTTCTCCAGCCGGCAGATGCGCGAGAAAATGCTGAGCATCGGATTGCGCGACGAGCTCTACCAGCAGCTCTGCGATTGGACCCCTAATGCCTAGCATTACCGTACGCCGCCTGTATCAGGAAAATCAGCAGAAGCTGAACCTGACCTGGGTCGCCGGCACCGGCGGCTCCGACAACGTCATCGGCAACGACGACCAGCGCCCCACGCTGGCGCTGGTGGGCCACCTGAACTTCATCCACCCCAACCGCGTCCAGGTATTGGGCCTGGCGGAAGTCGACTACCTGAACAAGTTGGAACAGTCGGCCGCCAAGACCGCGCTGGACCAGCTGTTCCACAAGAGCATGTCGGTGGTGATGGTGGCCAACGGCCAGCCGGTGCCGCGGCTGCTGCGCGACTACTGCCACAGCCACAACGTGCCGCTGATGACCAGCACGCTGGAAAGCCCGTACCTGATGGACGTGCTGCGCATCTATCTGGCGCGCGCGCTGGCGGTGTCCACCGTGCTGCACGGCGTATTCCTCGACGTGTTCGAGATCGGCGTGCTGATCATGGGCGACTCGGCCATGGGCAAAAGCGAATTGGCGCTGGAGCTGATCTCGCGCGGCCACGGCATGGTCGCCGACGACGCGGTGGAGCTGTACCGCATCGGCCCGGACACGCTGGAAGGCCGCTGCCCGCCGCTGCTGCGCGACTTTCTCGAGGTGCGCGGCCTGGGCATCCTGAACATCCGCACCATCTTCGGCGAGACCGCCGTCCGCCCCAAGAAGGTGCTGAAACTGATCATCCATCTGGTGAAGGCCAACGACCAGGCCATGCAGGCGCTGGACCGGCTGAACATCCAGTCCGAGACCCAGGACATCATAGGCGTGACCGTGCGCAAAGTGGTGCTGCCGGTGGCCGCCGGCCGCAACCTGGCGGTGCTGGTGGAAGCCGCCGTGCGCAACTACATCCTGCAGCTGCGCGGCATCGACAGCACCCGCGAGTTCATCGAACGACACACCAATTTCTTGCGAGACCAGGAAAATGCGCCTGATATTGATTAGCGGCCTGTCCGGCTCCGGAAAATCCGTGGCCTTGCGCGCGCTGGAAGACTCCGGCTTTTACTGCGTGGACAATCTGCCGGCCAATATGCTGCCGGAAGCCATGGCCATGTATGAAGAGTTCGGCTACAGCGACATCGCCATCAGCGTCGATACCCGCTCCGGCCCGTCGCTGGGCGCGCTGCCGCAAGTCGTGACGCAGCTGCGCGGCCAAGGCATAGACGTGCGCCTGCTGTTTCTGGAAGCCAAGCCCGCCACGCTGGTCAAGCGCTTCTCCGAAACCCGCCGCCGCCACCCGTTGGCCGGCTCCGGCATCACCGTGGAAGAGAGCATCCAGGTCGAACAGGAAATGCTGGGCGGCGTGCAGGAACTCGGCACCCGCATCGACACCAGCGAACTGTCGGCCAACGCGCTGCGCAGCTGGATACGCGAACTGGTGGACGCCGACAGCAGCCGGCTGACGTTGATTTTCCAATCTTTCGGCTTCAAGCATGGGGTGCCGCAGGACGCCGATTTCGTCTTCGACGCCCGCTGCCTGCCGAATCCGTATTACGATCCGCTGCTGCGCCCGCTGACCGGGCGCGATCAGCCCATCGTCGACTTCTTCGCCCAGCACGCTGAAGTGGCCGACATGATCGCCGACATCCAGTCGCTGATCGCCAAGTGGCTGCCCTGCTACAGCAAGGAAAACCGCAGCTATCTGACGGTGGCGGTCGGCTGCACCGGCGGCCAGCACCGCTCTGTCTTCATCATTGAAAGCCTGGCCCGCGCCTTCGCCGACCAGCAAGTGCTGGTGCGCCACCGCCAGTTGCATCCCGACCACTGAACAGGAGACAGGCGGCAACGCCCGCCCCTGGAGACTGCCCGATGTCCCGCCGCCAAACCGTCACCGTCGCCTTGACCGGCGCCTCCGGCCTGCCCTACGGCCTGCGCCTTATCGAAACCCTGCTCGCCGCAGGCATCCGGGTGTGGGTTCTCTACTCCCAAGCCGCGCAGATCGTGGCCAAGCAGGAAATGGAACTGACGCTGCCATCGCGCCCGGCGGAGATGAAAGCCTGGCTGCTGCAACGCTATCCAGCCGCGCCGGAACTGCTGGAAGTTTACGGCCGCGAGGAATGGTTCGCGCCGGCCGCCTCCGGCTCCAACCCACCCGACGCCATGGTGGTGTGCCCGTGCTCCATGGGCACGCTGGCGGCCATCCGCCACGGCATGAGCGACAATCTGATCGAACGCGCCGCCGACGTCTGCATCAAAGAGCAGCGCAAGTTGGTGCTGGTGCCGCGCGAAACGCCGCTATCGGCCATCCATCTGGAAAACATGCTGGAACTGGCGCGCCTGGGCGTGGTGATCCTGCCGCCCTCCCCCGGCTTCTATACTCATCCCAAGAGCGTGGACGACATGGTGGACTTCGTCGTCTCGCGCGTGCTGGATCAATTGGGCGTGGAGCAGACGCTGACGCCGCGCTGGGGAGAATAAGCATGGACGGCGGCCCTATCCTCAGCCTGCAAGGGCTGCGTCAACTGGAGCAGTCCGCCGAAGCCGCCGGGCTCGATCTGATGCGCCGCGCGGCGCAGGCCGCCGCCGATTGGGTGGTTCATGGCCTCCCCGCCTCCTCCCGCCTGCTGGTGTGCGCCGGCCCCGGCAACAACGGCGGCGACGCCTTGTACGCCGCGCTGGCGCTGTATCAGCGCGGCTACCGGGTGGACGTCCTGCAACCGTCGCCGCCGGCCAGCGCGGCCTGCCGCGTGGCCCGCCTGGCGGTGGAGCAGGCCGGCCTCGCCATCTGGCCAATCCTGCCGGATGACTATCCGGCGCCGGCCCTGCTGATCGACGGCTTGTTCGGCATCGGGCTGTCGCGGCCGCTGGACGCAGGCTGGCAGCGGCTGATACATGCGCTGAACGCCCTGGCCTGCCCCAAGCTGGCGCTGGACTGCCCCAGCGGCCTGGATGCCTATACCGGCCAGCCGCTGGGCGCCGCCCTGCGCGCCGACCACACCTTGACCTTCCTCTGCCATAAGCCGGGCCTGTTTGGCGGCGCTGGCGCCGACTTGGCCGGCGCGGTGACGCTGGCGCTGCTGGCTTGCCCTGCCAATCTATACCCGCCAGCCGAAGGCGCGCTGAATGCGCCCGACGTCTCGCCGCTGGCCCGCTCGCGCGACAGCCACAAAGGCAGCTATGGCAGCGTCTGCATCCTGGGCGGCGCGCCGGGCATGCTGGGCGCGGTCCTGCTGGCCGGACGCAGCGCGCTGCGCGGCGGCGCGGGCAAAGTCTATCTGTGCCCGCTGGACGACCGGCTGCCGGTAGACCCGACCACGCCGGAACTGATGATACGCCCGGTCGACGAAATGGCTGCGCTGCCGAGCGCGGACATCATCGCCGTCGGCCCCGGCCTGGGGCAGCAGCCTTGGGCCGAGCAAGTGCTGGAACAGACGCTGGCGCAAACCCAGCCCCTGGTGCTGGACGCAGACGCGCTGAATCTGTTGGCCGCCCGTCCCGCGCTGGCCGCCAAGCTGGCCGCCCGCCCCTTCCCGACCGTCCTCACGCCGCACCCGGCGGAAGCGGCGCGTCTGCTGGGGCTGGACACCACGGCCCTTCAGGCCGACCGGGTGCGGCATGCGCGCGCGCTGGCGGCGCGTTTCCACTGCGTCGTCGTCCTGAAAGGCGCCGGCAGCCTGATTGTTCGGCCTGACGGCTACTACCTGGTCAATGCCAGCGGCGGGCCGGAATTGGCCGCGGCCGGCCAGGGCGACGTGCTGACCGGCCTGCTCGCCGCCCTGCTGGCGCAGCGCCTGCCGGCATTTGAAGCCGCGGCGCTGGCGGTATGCCTGCACGGGCTGGCCGGCGACGACTATCGTCTCGAAGCCGGCGGACCGATAGGCCTGGCCGCCTCCGCCACGGCAGAGCGAATCAGCCGCGTCGCCAACAGGCTGCTCGCCGCGCGCTGAACGCCGCCTTTGCCGCCGACGGCGGTTTGTGGTTAACATCGACCAGGCACACCCACCCTCCGGAGAGTTGTCTTGTCGCTCCAGCATAACCAGAAAAAAGCCTATGCCTTCGGTCTGGGCGCCGTGTTGGCCTGGTCCACCGTCGCCAGCGCCTTCAAGCTCAGCCTGCAATACCTCAGCCCGATGCAACTGCTGCTGTACGCCAGCATCGCCTCGCTGCTGGCCCTGCTGTCCATCCTGGCCTGGCAGCGCCGCCTGCCGGAACTGGCCGCGGCGTTCCGGGCGCATTGGAAAAGCTCGCTGCTGTTCGGCGCCGTCAACCCGTTCGCCTACTATCTGGTGCTGTTCCAGGCGTATTCCCTGCTCCCGGCGCAGGAGGCGCAGGCGATCAACTACACTTGGGCGCTGACCATGACGCTGCTGGCCGTGCCGCTGTTGAAACAGGCGCTGCGGCTGCAGGACGCGGCCGCGGCGCTGATCTGCTACCTCGGCGTGCTGGTGATCGGCACCCGCGGCCAATTGCTGGAGCTGCACTTCTCCAACCAGTTGGGCGTGCTGCTGGCGCTGTGCTCGACGCTGCTGTGGGCCGGCTATTGGATCTTCAATACCCGCGACGCGCGCGAACCGGTGCTCGGCCTGACGCTGAACTTCGCCTGCAGCCTGCCCTTGAGCCTGGCCTGGTGCGCCTGGCACGGCCAACTGGCGCTGCCGGCCTGGCAGGGGCTGGCCGGCGCCGCCTATGTCGGCGCGCTGGAAATGGGCTTCACCTTCGTGCTGTGGCTGACGGCGATGAAGCTGACGCGCAGCACCGCCAGCATCGCCAATCTGATTTTCCTGTCGCCGCTGGTCTCGCTGCTGCTGATCCACCTGATCGTCGGCGAGGCCATTCTGCCGTCGACGCTGCTGGGACTGGCATTGATACTGGGCGGATTGGCGGCGCAAAAACTGCCGCTGGGCCGCCGCGCGCGCGCGCAGTTGGCGGACGGCCAGAGCTGAGCCGGCACGGAAACGCGTCAAGGGTTGCGGCCTCCGATTCGATCACTCATGGAAATTCACGCCCGATCTGCCTACGATTGACTGTGAGGGCACGACAAAGCAGGCACCATGAAAAGCATCAAGACAAGGCTTATGCTATGGCTGATGGCCTGGATCACTGTCATTCTGGGCAGCACCGGCCTGTATTTCTACCTACACGACTACGGGATAGACCAGAGCGATTTCCAAACCCAACGCGCAGCCGTGCGTTCCCGTTTGTCGCTCTCCCTGCCCCATGGCATCTGGCAGCTGGATGATGAAAACGTCAGGCTGGCGCTGGACAGCGAATTGAGCTGGCCATCGGTGATCGCCATCAACGTCAAGGGAGAAAGCGGCCTGAACCTGGGGCGCACGCGCGACAACAACGGCAATCTGCGCGACATGCTGCCCAACGAGCATCCCAAGGCGGACGATGTGCTCGGCATACCCATCATCTATCAGGGCAAGGAACACCTGGGCACCGCCACCGTCTACCTGT
Source organism: Chromobacterium sp. CCUG 76385 (assembly GCF_059916625.1). Classification (NCBI taxonomy): domain Bacteria; kingdom Pseudomonadati; phylum Pseudomonadota; class Betaproteobacteria; order Neisseriales; family Chromobacteriaceae; genus Chromobacterium; species Chromobacterium sp. CCUG 76385. Next base: position 104,231 of record NZ_JAUCGU010000002.1, on the reverse strand, counting down.
CGCACGAGGCCTTGCGCGCGCGGGAAAACCAGCACTTGATCACCATCATCGCCCAGATCCTGCTGCTGGACGGCATGATCTTCTTCATCATGTCGTTCAACCTGCAACGCTTCATCTTCCAGCCGCTGGCCAAACTGCAGCAGGCGCTGAACACCGCCATCCGCGCGCCGGACGCCAGCGGCGCCCAGATCACCCATCTGGCGGACGACGAAATCGGCGGCATCGTCAACGGCTTCAACCGCATCGTGGCCCGCACCGCCGCCGACCTGGTGAAACGGACGGCGGCGGAGGCCATCGCCCGCGAGGAAAAGGAAAAAGCCCAGCAGGCCTACAGCCAGTTGATCGCCACGCAAGAAACCCTGGTGGAGGCGGAAAAGATGGCCTCGCTTGGCAGCCTGGTCGCCGGCGTCGCCCATGAAATCAACACGCCGGTGGGCATCACGCTGACCGCCGCCTCGCACCTGGGCACCGCCACCTCGCACATCACCGGCAAGCTGGAGAGCGGCAACGTCAAGAAAAGCGATTTCCAGAGCTATCTGGAAACGGCGCAGGAATGCTGCGAGCTGATCCTGGCCAATTCCGAGCGCGCCGCCAACCTGATCCACAGCTTCAAGCAGGTGGCCGTGGACCAGACCAGCGAGGCGCGCCGCAGCTTCCACCTGCACGACTACCTGAACGAAGTGATCACCAGCTTGAAACCGCGCTTCAAGCACACCAAGGTCAATATCGACATACAATGCGAAGAAGACATCCTGCTGGATAGCTATCCTGGCGCCTTGGCCCAGGTACTGACCAATCTGGTTGTGAACGCGCTGATTCACGGCTACGAAAGCGGCGAAATAGCCGGCGTCATCCTGATAGAAGCCCATCGCCACGACGACCAACATGTGTCCCTGACGGTCAGCGACAACGGCAAGGGCATCGCGGCGGAAAACCTGGGCCGCATTTTCGACCCGTTCTTCACGACGCGTCGCGGCAGCGGCGGCAGCGGACTGGGCCTGAACATCGTCTATAACATCGTACGGCAGCGGCTGGGCGGTAACATTGAAGTGCACAGCGAGCTGGGGCAAGGCACCCGCTTCAAACTGGAAATGCCGTGCATCGCCCCGACAGTCCAGCATAAGGAGAATGTGGCATGAGCAGCGAAACCCTGCCTCCCGACGAAGACAACTGGTTGCTGGACGACAGCGACGCCGACGTCCCGGCCCGCCCTTCCGAGATGCGAAAGCCGTGGAAGGTGCTGATCGTCGACGACGAGAAGGACGTGCACACCGCCACCCGCATCGCGCTGCGCGGCATCAGCTACAAGGAGCGCCCTCTGGAACTGCTCAGCGCCTATAGCGGCGGCGAGGCCTTCCAGTTGCTGAGACAGCATGCCGACATCGCGCTGATCATGCTGGACGTGGTGATGGAAAGCGAGGATGCCGGCCTCAGGCTGGTGCACCGCATCCGCGAAGAGTTGGCGAATGGCGTGGTTCGCATCGTGTTGCGCACCGGCCAGCCCGGCCAGGCGCCGGAGCAGGAAGTCATCCTCAATTACGATATCAACGACTACAAGACCAAAACCGAGCTGACCACGCAGAAGCTGTTCACCACCACCATCGCCTCGCTGCGCGCCTATGAAAACATGGTGTCGCTGGAAAAGAACCGCCAGGGGCTGGCCAAGATACTGGAAAGCGCGTCGGATCTGTACCAGCTGCATTCGCTGCGCGAGTTCGCCTCCGGCGTGCTGCGCCAGATCAGCGCCCTGCTCGACATCGGCACCGACGGCATCCTGTGCGTACGCAACGAGAACCACGTCGGCCGGCCGGAGCTGGAAATCCTGGCCGTTTCCGGCGCCTACGAATATCTGGCGGACAAGGGCGACCTGTCCGGCGAACCGAAGCTGCAGGCCATCTTCCTGCAGGTATTCCGCGAAAAGCGCAGCATCTATCAGCATCCTTACGACGTGCTGTACATTTCCTCGCGCAACCGGCGCGAGTTTGCCGTGCACTTCATGCCGCAATGGCCGCTGGATTCGGTGGAGTGCGACCTGCTGGATGTGTTCTGCCAACGCATCTCCGCCGCCTACGACAACCTTTACCTGTACAACCAGTTGCGCAGCGCGCAGGAAGCCACCGTGGTGGCGCTGGCGGACCTGGCGGAATTCCGCGACACCGACACCGGCGAGCACGTGCTGCGGGTGCAGAAGCTGACCGATGCCATCGCGCAGGAAATGTTGATGAACAATCACTATCCGGAACTGATGACCCGCGAGTTCCTGGACATGGTGGGCATGGCGAGCATCCTGCACGACATCGGCAAAGTGGCGACGCCGGACCATATTCTGCTGAAACCCGGCAAGCTGGACCCGGAGGAACGCGCCATCATGGAACAGCACGCCGCCATCGGCGCGCAAATCCTCGCCAAGTCGGCGAAGATGGTCGACGGCGCCAGTTACCTGGCCCTGGGCTCGGAGATCGCCGGCGGCCACCACGAGCACTATGACGGCAACGGCTACCCGCGCAAGCTGAAGGGCCAGGACATTCCGTTGTCGGCGCGCATCGTCGCCGTGGTCGACGTGTTCGACGCGCTGCTCAACAAGCGGCCGTACAAGGAGCCGTGGAGCATGGAAGAGACCATGAAATACATCCACGGCCGCGCCGGCAGCCAGTTCGACCCGCTGGTGGTCTCTGCGCTGAGCCGGCTGGTGGAAGAGGACAGGCTGCCGGTCAAGTTTGGCGACTAGCCGGTTTCAAGCAAAGCAAACGGCAGCCTGTTATGGCTGCCGTTTTTATGGATTCCGACGCCAATCCGTCAGGCGACGTAGTTCAACACGCACATATACTGGCAGATGCTGCCGCCCAGCACGAACAAGTGCCAGATGCCGTGCCCGTGGCGGATCTTTTCGTCGTTCAAAAACCAGTAGATGCCGACGCTGTACAACACGCCGCCCAGCGCCAGCCAGAACAGCCCGCCCGGCGCCAGCGCCTCGATCAGCGGCTCGATGGCGATCAGCACCAGCCAACCCATCGCCACGTATAGAATCATCGACAGAATGCGGGTGCGCCGACCCAGCGTCAGCTCCTGCACAATGCCGAACAAGGCCAAGCCCCAGCTCAGCCCGAACAGCGTCCAGCCCCAGGCGCCGCGCAGCGTCACCAAGGCGAACGGCGTGTAGCTGCCGGCGATCAAGAGATAGATCGCGGAGTGGTCGCACTTCTGCAGAATGGCCTTGGCTCGGCCCTGGAAGCTGTGATACAGCGTAGAAATCAGATACAGCGTCACCAGCGTGCCGCCATACAGGCTGAAGCTGACGATCTTCCACGGATCGCGTTGCGACGCCGCTTCCACCACCAATACCACCAACCCGACTATCGCCAGCACCGTGCCGGCCAAATGGGAATAGCCGTTGAAACGTTCCCCGTGATACATATTATTATCCCCGCCCGGCCCCCTCGGCCGGCCTCGTCGCGCAAATTGCTTGGAGCCGCCATGGCTCCGCCGGGTTCCATTGTCCCTCTTCCTCCGGCCTGAAACCAGCGTTTTGCGCAAACAAAAAGCGGGCCCATGGCCCGCTTGCGCTTCAGGACTGCCGCCGGATCAGGCGCCCAGCGCCTTCAGCACATCGTCACGCACGGTTTCCACCGCGCGGGTGCCGTCGATCTTGACGTATTTCGGCGCCTTGGCGCTGCCGCCGGCAGCCAGTTTGCCGTAGAAGCCGACCAGCACGGCGGTCTGCTCGTGGTAAACCGACAGGCGCTTCTTCACGGTTTCTTCCTGGTCGTCATCGCGCTGGATCAGGTCTTCGCCGGTCACATCGTCCTTCCCGGCCACTTTCGGCGGGTTGAAGGTGACATGATAGGTACGGCCGGAGGCCAGGTGCACGCGGCGGCCAGCCATGCGCTCGACGATGGCGGCATCCGGCACGTCGATTTCCACCACATAGTCGATGTCCACGCCGGCGGCGATCATCGCCTCGGCTTGCGGAATGGTGCGCGGGAAGCCGTCAAACAGGAAGCCGTTGGCGCAGTCGGCCTGAGCGATGCGCTCCTTGACCAGGCCGATGATGATGTCGTCGCGAACCAAACCGCCTGCGTCCATGATGGCCTTGGCTTCCAGGCCCAGCGGCGTGCCGGCCTTGACCGCGGCGCGCAGCATGTCGCCGGTGGAGATTTGCGGAATGCCGAATTTCTCGCGGATATAGTTGGCTTGGGTGCCTTTGCCGGCGCCCGGCGCGCCCAACAGGATCAATCGCATGTGTTTGACTCCAGTCTGTTTTGAATTATGTGTTGTATGTTGAGACGCCGACAAAAACTCTCACCAAGCACGAACCAAGCCGCGCCCACGCAGGCGACGCGAATCGGCTCAACCGTGTTGTCAGCGTGTTAGCCCCTCAGGCCGAGAACAGCCGGCGCACCCGTTCCAGGTCTTCCGGCGTATCCACTCCGGCGGCCGGCGCCTCGCCCGCCACCGCCACCATGATGCTGTAACCATGCCAGAGCACGCGCAATTGTTCCAGCGCTTCGTATTGCTCCAGCGGGCCCGGCGCCAGATTGGCATAGTCGGCCAGAAAGCCGGCGCGGTAGCCGTACAGGCCGATATGGCGATAAACCGGCAAGCCGGCAGGCAGCGCCGAGCGGTCGGCGGCATAGGCGTCGCGGGCATACGGAATGGCCGCGCGGCTGAAATACAGGGCGCGGCCATGCTTGTCCAGCGCCACTTTCACCACATTGGGATTGAAGTGATCGGCCACGTCGTGGATGGCATGCGCCAGCGTCGCCACCGGCGCGTCGGTCTCTTCCAGCAGCTCGGCCAAGCGATCGATCAGCGCCGGATCGATCAGCGGCTCGTCGCCCTGCACATTGACCACGCGCGCGTTGGCCGGCAGCGCCAGCTTGGCGGCCACCTCGGCCAGGCGGTCGGTGCCGCTGGTATGGTCTTCGCGGGTCAGCACCGCCTCCACGCCATGCGCGGCGCAGGCGACCACGATATCCGCGTGGTCGGTGGCGACGATCACCCGAGCGGCGCGGCTCTTCGCCGCCTGTTCGGCCACGCGGACCACCATGGGCTTGCCGGCGATGTCGGCCAGCGGCTTGCCCGGCAGGCGGCTGGAGGCCAGCCGGGCCGGGATCACCACGATGAATCCGCTCATTTCACTTCTTCTTCCGGCGGCAGCTCGCGCGCTTCCGACTCCAGCATCATCGGGATGCCGTCCTTGATCGGGAAGGCCAGGCGGTCGCCCTTGCAGATCAATTCGTCCTTGCTTTTGTCGAACACCAGCGGGCCCTTGCACAGCGGGCATACCAAAATTTCCAGAAATTTAGCGTCCATGTTCCATCTTCAAGCGGGCTAGTATCCAGTCGCACAGATCAGGCGCCAGCATGGCCTGAACCGGCAAAACCCATAGTCTAGCACGCTGCGCCGGCTCATGAAGCACGCGCGCGAGCTTGACCGCGTCCTTGCTGGTGACGATCACCGCGTCGGCGTCGGCTGGGATATCCCCCGCCGCGAAAGGATGGTGATCGGGGAAGGACAAGCGACGCTCCACCGCCACGCCCATCGCTGCCAGCGTGCCGAAAAAGCGCTGCGGATGGCCGATGCCCGCCAGCGCCGCCACCCGCAAGCCGGCGAAATCCGCCGCGCCGCGCGTGCGCGAGGCGTCGTCCAGCGCATGGCATAGGCCAGGACTCAGCGTCATGGCGAAGCGCGGCAAGCCGTCCGGCAAGGGCAGACATCCCCCCTCGCCATTCACGACGACGGCGTCCACGCTGCGCAAGCGGGACGCTGGCTCGCGCAGCGGGCCGTTGGGCAGCAGCCGGCCGTTGCCCAACCCGCGCCGACCATCCAACACCACGATTTCCAGGTCGCGCGCCAGACGGTAGTGCTGCAGGCCGTCGTCGCTGAGGATCAGTTCGAGATCAGGGTGCAAGGCCAGCAGATGGCGGCCGGCGGCAACACGGTCGCGCCCCACCACCACCGGCGCGCCGGCGGCCGCCAGCAGCAGCGGCTCGTCGCCGACTTGCGCCGGATCGCTGTCCGGCTTCACCTCGGTCGGCGTCGCCGCGCTGCCGCCATAGCCGCGGCTGATCACGCCGACTTTGACGCCGCGCGCGGCGAACGCGCCAAGCAGCGCCAGCGTCAACGGCGTCTTGCCGACGCCGCCGACATTGATGTTGCCGATCACCACCAGCGGCGTCGGCAGCTTCTCGCTCGCCTTCCAGCCGCGGCGGAACGCCTGCCGGCGCAGTGCGGCGAGCAGCGCAAAAAGCCCTTCCAGCGGCGCCAGAAGGGCTGTCAACCAGCCGCGCGGCCGGTACCAGTGTTGCTCAATCAGATTCATGCCGCTTTCGGCTTCACTGCAGGTTCTGGGTAGCGAAAGTCAGTTGCGACAGGCCCGCCTCGCGCGCCGCCTCCATCACGGTGATCACCGACTGATGGGTAGACTTGGCGTCGGCGTTGACCACCACCACCACATCGCGCTTGCCGGCGGCGGCGGCTTTCAGCCTGTCCAGCAAGCCGGCCTTGTCGCCGCTGGCGAGCTTGGCGTCGCCGACCGCCATCGCGCCGTCGGCCGCCACCGCGACATTGATCTCGGTCGTCTTGTTCTTCTGCTGTTCGCCTTGGGCGGACGGCAGATTGATCTTCAGCTCGGAAAAATGGGAATAGGTGGTGGTGACCATCAGGAAAATCAGGATCACCAGCAGCACGTCGATCAAGGGAATGAAGTTGATCTCCGGCTCGTCCCGGCCGCGTCCGCGACGAAAGTTCATGCTCAGCTCCCGTTCTTGCGCTCGCCGTGCACCACTTCCACCAGCTTGATCGCCTGCGCTTCCATCTCCACCAGCAGGCCATCCACCTTGGAGCGGAAGTAGCGGTAGAACATCATGCTGGGGATGGCGACGATCAGGCCGAAGGCCGTGTTGTACAAGGCGACGGAAATGCCGTGCGCCAGTTGCTGCGGATTGGCGCCGCTGGCGTTTTGCGAGCCGAAGATTTCGATCATGCCGATCACGGTGCCCAACAGACCCAGCAGCGGGGCCATGGCGGCGATGGTGCCCAGCGAGGTCAGCAGACGCTCCAGCTGGTAAGCCACCTGGCGGCCTTCGTCTTCGATCGATTCTTTCATCACTTCGCGGCTGCCGTGGACATTGCGCAGGCCGGCGGCGAACAAGCGTCCCAGCGGCGAATGGCCGTGCAGCTTCTGCAGCAGTTCGTCGCGATCCCCGACGCGGCGGTATTCCTGCAGCGTCTGGGCCAGCAGGCCAGACGGCACCACCGCGCCGCGCCGCAGCGTGTACAGGCGTTCCAGAATGATGGCCAGCGACACGACCGAGGCCGCGATAATGGTCCAGATCGGCCAGCCGGCCGCTTCAACGATAGCCCACACGAAGCTTTCTCCGTAATCGATACAAACGTGAGACTTTATTACCTCAATCGGACTGAGGCAACCTCAGACCCGGAAAAATTCCCGGGCATTGCCGCTTTTTTGGGCATGACCAGCCAAATGCCCCGCCCATCGGCCCATTCCACAACTTATCCACAAAGTTATTCCGCGATTATTGTGGATAAATTTCCCGGCGCCTGCCGCAGTCTTGAAAGCCAGCATTGACAAGGCTCAAAGCTTTGCCGACGATGAGGTATCCAAACAATCGTTTGAATGAAATATGAACCTTCCCATCTGGCTGATCAAGCTGCTGTTCAATCTATGGCCGCCCTTCCTCGGCGCCGGCATCCGCGTCCACAAGCTGTCGCCGGACTTCCGCCAGGCGGAGGTGCGGCTGAAGCTGGGCTTCGGCAACCGCAACTACGTCGGCACCCACTTCGGCGGCAGCCTGTACGCGATGACCGACCCATTCTACATGCTGATGCTGCTGCGCCAGCTGGGCAATGATTACTACGTATGGGACAAATGCGGCCGCATCGACTACGTCAAGCCGGGCCGCGGCGTGGTGCGGGCGCTGTTCAAGCTGCAAGACGAGCAGTTGGCGGAAATCCGCGACCTGACCGCCGACGGCGAAAAACATCTGCCGGAAATGACGGTGGAAATCCGCGACGCCGACGACGAGCTGGTGGCTACGGTGCACAAGACCCTATACGTGCGCAAGAAGCCCCATCTGCGCTGAAGCCGCCGCCATCAACAAAAAAAGCCGCTTTTCAAGCGGCTTTTTTTTTGCGCGCCCGGCTGCGGATTACTCCCCGAAACCACAGAACACTTCGCGCATCATCTTCAGCACTTCCAGCGTGCGAATGTCGCCTACGCGGTAAAAGACACGGTTGGCATCCTTGCGCGTGCGCAAAACGCCCTTGTCCCGCATAATAGCGAGGTGCTGGGAAATATTGCTCTGGGAGGTGCCAACCTGCTCGACAATGTCTTGCACGCTCACTTCCCGGTCTTCCAGCACCGATATGATCTTCAGACGCAGCGGATGCGACATGGCTTTCATCGCGCGCGAGGTCTGCTCGATCTGGTCGTCGTTGAACAGCAAAGCGTTTCTCCTAACCTAATGTAGCTTGAATTTTATTGATTTGACTGCGTGACAATAGTATCGGCAAAATTCGATACTATCAAGGTTTTCTAATATTCTGAATGCGAATGCCATGAAATCGATCACCCCGGTGTTGCTATTAATCCTCGACGGCTTCGGCCACCGCACGGAAGGCGACGACAACGCCATCCTGCATGCCAACATGCCCAACTGGAACCGCCTGCGCCAGCAGTACGCGTATGGCACCATCAATGCGTCGGAAAACTTTGTCGGACTGCCCTCCGGCCAGTTTGGCAACTCCGAGGTGGGCCACCTCAACATCGGCGCCGGCCGCATCGTGCAGCAGGACATCAGCCGCATCGACTGCGACATCGAGGACGGTCGCTTCGCATCGAATGACACACTGCAACAAGCCATGAGCAAAGCTCAAGGCTCTGCCTTGCATGTGTTCGGCCTGTTATCCGATGGGGGTGTGCACAGCCATGAGAACCACATCCATGCGCTGATCCGCGCCGCCCAGGCCGCCGGCGTGCCCAAGATCTACGTCCATGCCTTCCTCGACGGCCGCGACACGCCGCCGCGCAGCGCCGAAACCTACCTCAAGCGCCTGGACGCCGCGCTGGCAGAATGCCCGAACGCGCGGCTGGTCTCCGTCACCGGCCGCTACTGGGCGATGGACCGCGACAAGCGCTGGGAGCGGGTCGAGCCGGCTTACCGCTTGCTGGTGGAGGGCGAGGGACTGTTCCATGCCGAAACCGGTCTCGCGGCGCTGCAAGCCGCCTACGCCCGCGACGAGAACGACGAGTTCGTCAAGGCCACCGGCATCGGCGCGCCGGTGAAGATGCAGGACGGCGACGTCGTGATCTTCATGAACTTCCGCGCCGACCGCGCGCGCCAGCTGACCACGGCTCTGACCGACCCGGCCTTCGACGGCTTCGCGGCTCGCCAGCCCAAGTTCGGCTACTTCGCCACCCTCACCTCCTATGGCGAGGCCTACTCGGCGCTGCCGACGGCCTACGCGCCGCAGAAGATCAGCAACGGCATGGGCGAATACCTGTCGGCCCAAGGCATGAAGCAGCTGCGCATCGCGGAGACCGAAAAATATCCGCACGTGACCTACTTCTTCAACGGCGGGGAAGAGCAGGTGTATCCGGGCGAAGACCGCATCCTGGTGCCGTCGCCCAAGGTGGCCACCTATGACCTGCAGCCGGAAATGAGCGCCGGCGAGGTGACCGACAAGATCGTCGCGGCGATCCAATCCGGCCAGTACCAGGCCATTTTCTGCAACTACGCCAATGGCGACATGGTGGGCCACAGCGGCGTGTTCGACGCCGCGGTCAAAGCCGTGGAGACGCTGGACGGCTGCATCGAACGCTGCGTGGAAGCCATGCTGGCGGCCGGCGGCGAAGTGCTGATCACCGCCGACCACGGCAACTGCGAACAAATGTACGACGGCGAGCACCACCAGCCGCACACGCAGCACACCACCAACAAAGTGCCGTTCCTGTACATCGGCCGCCCGGCGAAAATCCGGGACGGCGGCTCGCTGCGCGACATCTCGCCGTCGCTGCTGGCCATGATGGGTCTGGAACAACCCGTGGAAATGACCGGTCAATCGCTGATCGACTTCCAATAATCGCCCCGACAAACGGCGGCCATGCCTGGCATGGCCGCCGTTGTTGCCTCAAGCGAAAGAACATCAAGGGAATGAAACGCTATCTCCTGCTGGCCCTGCTGGCCGGTGCCGCCCAGGCGGCCAACACCTCCTCCTCTTCCGCCCTGTCGGCCGCGCCGCATCAGCAGGATCTGAAAACCGTGCGCAAGGAAATCGACAGCCTGAAAAAGGATCTGGCGCAGAAGCAGTCCGTGCAGAAGGAGGCGCAATCCGCCATCAAGGAATCCGAGCAGGCGATCAACCAAACCCAGCAGGCCCTTGCCACGCTGGAAGAAAAGCAAAACCGCTCCGAACAGCAACTGGCCGAGCTGCGCGCGAAGATAGACCAAACCCGCCGCACCCTGGCCGAAACCCGCCAGCGCGTAGGCCAGATGCTGGTCCGTCAATACAAGAACGGCCAGCATGATGCGATGAAGCTGATGATGAACGCCGACGATCCGAATCAGAACGCGCGCGACCTGACCTACTATCAGCACATCGCCCAAGCCGAGCAGCAGCTGGTGCGGCAACTGCTCGCCCAGCAGCAGCAGCTGGAAACGCTGTCCGCCCAGCTGGAACAGGAACTGGCCCGCTTGAACAGCATGTCCAGCCGCAAGGCCCAGGAAAAGAACGACCTGGAAAAGGACAAGACCCAGCAGCAGCAGCAATTGAACAAGGTTTCCGGCGAAATCAAGCAAAGCCAGAGCAAGCTGACCCAGCTGCAGGAGGACGAGAAACGCCTGACCAACCTGATCGCCCAGATCAACCGCGAAATCCAGCGCCGCCGCGCGGAAGCGGTGCGCAAGGCGGCCGAGGCGCGCAAGGCCAAACAGGCTGCGGCGCGCGAAGCCGCCCGCAAGGAAAACGAACGCCGCCGCCAACTGGCGGAAAACGCCAAGAAACAGGGCAAGCCGGTGCCGGAAGAGGCGAAAAAACAGGTGGTGGTCAAGGAAGAACCGGCCGAACAGGTCGACGACGTGGCGGACGGCAGCGCGGCCGGCCGCGCCTTCGCCAGCCTGCAGGGCAAGATGAAGCTGCCGGTGGCCGGCCAGATCGCCGGCGCGTTCGGCAAGCCGCGCCGCGAAGGCACCACCTGGAAAGGCATTTTCATTCGCACCGCGGTTGGCCAGCCAGTACACACCGTGGCCGACGGCACGGTAGTATATGCCGATCAGTTGCGAGGATTCGGCAAGGCCGTGGTCATCGACCACGGCGGCAACTACATGACGGTCTACACCGGCCTGTCGGCGATCGCAAAATCATCCGGCAGCAGCGTCAAGGCCGGTGAAACACTTGGCAACACTGGTACACTGGACAACGGGGATGCCGGATTGTACTTTGAGATACGGCACCTGGGTCGCCCCCTCAACCCGCAGGCCTGGACACGCTAAGGTGCCGGGTACGGAGAATTTGCACAGCATGAGCAGCCAAAGAATGAAAAAAATCGCCTGGTTGGTGGCCGGAGCCATGGCAGGCGGCGTCCTCACCCTCAGCATGCAGGCGCTGGCCGACAAGGAAGCGTCTCCGCTGCCGTTGAACGAGCTGCGCACCTTCGCCGAGGTGTTCAGCCTGATCAAGCAGAGCTATGTCGAGCCGGTGGACGACAAGAAGCTGATCGACGAAGCGATCAAGGGGATGCTGACCGGACTGGACCCGCACTCCGATTACATGACGCCGGATGAATTCAAGGAACTGCGCGAAGGCACGCAGGGCGAGTTCGGCGGCCTCGGCATCGAAATCGGCGCCGAGGATGGCCTGGTCAAGGTGGTGTCCCCTATCGAGGACACTCCGGCGCAGAAGGCCGGCATCAAGAGCGGCGACCTGATCATCAAGATCGACGACACCCCGGTGCGCGGCCTGTCGCTGAACGACGCGGTGAAGAAGATGCGCGGCAAGCCGGGCAGCAAGGTCACGCTGACCATCGCCCGCAAGAACGAAACCAAGCCCCTGGTCTTCACGCTGGCGCGCGCCATCATCAAGACCAAGAGCGTCAAGTACAAGATGCTGGAGCCGGACTTCGGCTACGTGCGCATCGCCCAATTCCAGGAGCACACGGCGGAAGACCTGGCGGCCGGCCTGCAAAAACTGTACAAGGACAACAAGCAGCCGCTGAAGGGCCTGGTGCTGGACCTGCGCGACGATCCGGGCGGCCTGCTCAACGGCGCCGTCGGCGTGGCCGCGGCCTTCCTGCCCAAGGACAAGCTGGTGGTCTACACCGAAGGCCGCACGCCGGACGCCAAGATGCGCCTGACGGCCACGCTGCAGAACTACGCCCGCCAGAACGGCACGGACCCGCTGGCCAAGCTTCCGGCCGAGGCGCGCAACGTGCCTATGGTGGTGCTGGTCAACGGCGGCTCCGCCTCGGCGTCGGAAATCGTCGCCGGCGCGCTGCAGGACCAGAAGCGCGCGGTGCTGGTCGGCACGCAAACCTTCGGCAAGGGCTCGGTGCAGTCCATTCTGCCGCTGGGCAGCCAGGGCGGCATCAAGCTGACCACCGCCCGCTACTTCACGCCTAGCGGCCGCTCCATCCAGGCCAAGGGCATCGTGCCGGACGTGGTGGTGGAAGACGCCACCCTGACCGCCGCAGACCAGGCGCTGCGCGTGCGCGAGGCCGATCTGGAGAACCACCTGGCCAATCCGAATGGCGACGACAAACCGGCCAAGGCCGCCAAGCCGGAAGTCAAACCGGCGGCTAAGCCGGTCGCCGCGCCAGTTCAGCAGCAGGACAAGGGCAAACCGCAGGACAAGCCGGACGATGCCGGTTTTGGCCCGCGCGAACCGAATGTGAAGAACGACTACCAGCTGTCGCAGGCGCTGAACGTGCTCAAGGTGCAGCAAATTCTGCAAAAGCGCGCAAACTAAGCCCGCATGCTCTGACAACGCTCCCCTCCGGGAGCGTTTTTGTTTTCCTTGCCCAAATACCGTAAATCCATCCTGCAAAACAGCGTCATTCCTGCTACGCTATCCGGTTGAATCACCGTTTCCGCCGGAGCCGTTCCCCATCATGCCAACCCGCGAGTTCGTTCTGACTTTCCGCGAAGCCGCCCCCTACATCAACGCCTATCGCGGCAAGACCTTTGTGCTGGCGCTGGGCGGCGAAAGCCTGGTTGACGGCGACTTCTCCAGCATGGCCCAGGACATCAACCTGTTGGTCAGCCTGGGGGTGCGCATCGTGCTGGTGCATGGCATCCGGCCGCAGATCGAAGCGCTGCTGAAGCGCCACGGCATCGCCCGCCTGTTCCACCGCGATCGCCGCGTCACCGACGCCGCCACCATGGATGTGGTCAAGCAGGCCGCCGGCGCCACCCGCCACGATGTGGAGGCGCGGCTGTCTATGGGCATGCCGCACTCGCCTATGCATGGCGCCCACTTGCGGGTGGCCGGCGGCAATTTCGTCACCGCGCAGCCCTTGGGCGTGCTGGACGGCGTGGACATGCAGTACACCGGCCAGGTGCGCCGCGTCGATGCCGCCGCCATCCGCCAGCGGCTGGATTGCGGGGAACTGGTGCTGTTGACGCCGGTAGGCTATTCGCTGACCGGGGAGAGCTTCAACCTGACCATGGAAGAGCTGGCTACCCACGTCGCCATCGCGCTGAAGGCGGAAAAATTGATCTACGTAGTGGAAGGCCGTGGCGTGGTGGAGCGCGACGGCCAGCTGATCAGCTCGCTGACCGCGCAGCAGGCCGAGGAAATGCTGCAATCGGGCAGCCTGCCCGAGGACGTGGCCGCCTACCTGCCCTATTGCATCCGCGCCACCCGCGACGGCATTCCGCGCGCCCACTTGATCAGCCGCCATCAGGATGGCGCGCTGCTGCTGGAACACTTCACGCGCGGCGGCAACGGCACCATGATCGCCCGCGATCCGCTGGTGCGGGTGCGCCATGCCAGCATTGAAGATGTAGGCGACATTCTGGCGCTGATCCAGCCGCTGGAAGAACAAGGCATCCTGGTGCGGCGCAGCCGCGAACGGCTGGAAGTGGAAATCGGCGAATACGCGGTGCTGGAGCACGATGGCAAAGTCTATGGCTGCGTGGCGATGCATCCGTTTCCGGAGGCCGACACCGCCGAGCTGGCCTGCTTGGCGGTGTCGCCGGAGAAACGCGACGGCGGCTTCGGCGAGATGCTGCTGCGGCACGTGGAGTACCAGGCGCGGGCCCGCGGCCTGCAGTCGCTGTTCGTGCTGACCACCCAGACCTCGCACTGGTTTGTCGAGCGCGGCTTCGCCGAGGCGGACAAGAGCTCGCTGCCGCTGGCGCGCCAGCAGTTCTACAATTTTCAGCGCCGTTCCAAGGTGTTTGTAAAACAGCTGTAACCCCTTGCGCCCATGATGCAGCCAAGGTTGGAAGCTCGCGCCCGCTGTGACACAATAGCCCGCTATGCCAATCAGAATACAAGCAAGGATTAAGCCATGAGCAGAACCGTCAATTGCGTCAAGCTGGGCCGCGAAGCCGAAGGCCTCGACTTCCCGCCGCTGCCGGGCGAGCTGGGCAAGCGCGTTTTCGAAAGCGTGTCCAAGGAAGCCTGGCAAGGCTGGCTGCGCTACCAGACCATGCTGATCAACGAAAACCGCCTCAGCCTGGCCGACGCCCGCGCCCGCCAATACCTGGCGTCGCAACTGGAGGCCTACTTCTTCGGCGCCGGCGCCGATGCCCCGGCGGGTTATACGCCGCCGCAGAACTAATCTCGTCATCCAGCCCTCCAAGCGAGGGCTTTATTGTCTCCATCTCTCGAAAATATTGGCTCTCACACCGTATGTCACAACCGCAAGACCTGCTGCTGAATCGTGAACTGGGATTGATTGAATTCAACCGCCGCGTGCTGGCCCAGGCGGAAGACCCGAATCTTCCGCTGTTGGAGCGGCTGAAGTTCCTGTGCATCGTCTCCTCCAACCTCGACGAATTCTTCGAGGTGCGCATCGCCTGGCTGCAGGATGCGGCCCATGCCACGCCGGAGCGCATCCTGGCAGACGGCTCCACGCCGGAGCAGGCACTGGCCAAGGTGGCCCGCGCCTGCCATCAGCTGGTGCGCGAGCAGTACGCGGTGATGAGCGAGGTGCTGTTCCCGGCCTTGCGTGAGGAGGGCATCATCTTCCTGCGCCGCAACGAATGGACCGAGCAGCAGCGCGAGTGGGTGCAGAGCTATTTCTTCCGCGAGTTGATGCCCATCCTGACGCCGATCGGGCTGGATCCGTCCCACCCCTTCCCCAAGGTCTTAAACAAATCGCTGAACTTCGCGGTGGAGCTGGAAGGCCGCGACGCCTTCGGCCGCGCCTCCGGCACCGCCATCGTGCAGGCGCCGCGCATTTTGCCGCGGGTGATCAAACTGCCGCCGGAAGTCTGCGACGGCCATGCGCATTGCTTCGTCTTCCTGTCCTCCATTCTGCACTCGCATGTGCATGAGCTGTTCCCGGGCATGGCGGTCAAGGGCTGCTACCAGTTCCGCGTCACCCGCGACAGCGAACTGTCCGTCGAAGACGACGATTTCAAGAACCTGCGCACCGCGCTGCAAGGCGAATTGCGCCAGCGCCAGTTCGGCGACGCGGTCCGGCTGGAGATCGCCGACACCTGCCCGCAGCACATGGAATCGTTCCTGCTGACCCAGTTCAATCTGCAGGCGCGCGATGTCTACCGCGTCAACGGCCCGGTGAACCTGGTGCGCCTGATGCAAGTGCCGGACCTGGTGGACCGCTCCGACCTGAAGTTCGCGCCGTTTGCGCCGTCGCTGCCGGTCGCGCTACAGAAAAAAGCCAAGCCGCCGCTGTTCGAGACCATCCGCAAGGGCGACATCCTGCTGCATCACCCGTACCAGAGCTTCCAGCCGGTGATCGACTTCCTGACCCAGGCGGCCACCGACCCGCACGTGGTGGCGATCAAGATGACGGTGTATCGCACCGGCACCGACTCGGTGCTGATGGAATCGCTGATCGCCGCCGCCCGCGCCGGCAAGCAGGTGACGGTGGTGGTGGAGCTGATGGCCCGTTTCGACGAAGAAGCCAATATCGGCTGGGCCAGCCGGCTGGAAGATGCCGGCGCCCACGTGGTGTACGGCGTGATCGGCTACAAGGTGCACGCCAAGATGCTGATGGTGGTGCGCCGCGAGGCGCACGGGCTGCACCGCTACGTGCATCTGGGCACCGGCAACTACCACCCGCGCACCGCGCGGATGTACACCGACTTCGGCCTGTTGACCTGCAACGAGGAAATCGCCAGCGACGTCAACGACATCTTCGTCCAGCTCACCGGCCTGGGCCGCGCCAGCAGCCTGAAGCACCTATTCCAGAGCCCTTTCACCCTGCACAGCATGATCATGCAGTCCATCGAGCGCGAGGTCGAGCACGCCCAGGCCGGCAAGCCGGCGCAGATCATCGCCAAGATGAACTCGCTGCTGGAGCCGCAGGTCATCCACGCGCTGTACCGCGCCAGCCAGGCCGGCGTGAAGATCCAGCTGATCGTGCGCGGCGTGTGCGCGCTGCGGCCCGGCGTGCCGGGCCTGTCCGACAACATCACGGTGCGTTCCATCGTTGGCCGCTTCCTGGAACACCCGCGCGTGTTCTACTTCTACAACGACCACAAGGAAGACCTGCTGATGTCCAGCGCCGACTGGATGGGCCGCAACTTCTTCCGCCGCATCGAAACCTGCGTGCCGATTCTGGACAGCAAGCTGAAGCGCCGCATCATCAAGGAAGCGCTGCGCATGTATCTGGAAGACAACGTCAACAGCTGGGAAATGCAGCCCGATGGCGGCTACAAACGCCGCTCCGGCCGCGGCAAGCCGCATTGCGCGCAGCTGGAGCTGCTGGCCCTGTACACCGGCCCGCAGGCGGAATAAGCCATGACCGCGCTAGCTTATCTGGCTGCCGCGCTGCTGATGGTCGCCGGCCTCGCCGGCACCATCATCCCGGCCATCCCGGGCCTGCCCTTGCTGTTTGGCGGCCTGCTGTTGGCGTCCTGGCTGGACAACTTCCAGCATCTGGGCGCGATCAGCCTGAGCATACTGGCCGTGCTGGCGGCGCTGGGCCTGCTGGTCGATTTTGTGGCCGGCCTATTGGGCGCCAAGGCCACCGGCGCCAGCCGGCAAGCCTTGTGGGGCGCCTTCATCGGCGGCCTGGCCGGCATGTTTCTCGGCCTGGTCGGCGTCATTCTGGGGCCGATGATAGGCGCGGTGATCGGCGAGTTCCTCGCCCGCAAGGACGCCTTCCAGGCCGGCAAAGTCGGCATCGGCACCTTGCTCGGCTTCATCGTCGGCGCCGTGGCCAAGGTGGCCTGCGCCTTCGCCATGCTGGCCACCGCCGCGCTGGCATTGGTGTTCTGACCGGCATTTGCTCGATTCAATCGCGGCCGGCAGCACGCCGGCCGCTTTGCCATCTGTGCTTGCCACGCCGTTTTGGTAGAATCAGCGCTTAGTCCATTCAAACAATGTGAACAAGTCCATGGCCCAATACGTGATGTCGATGCTCCGCGTGAGCAAGATCGTCCCCCCGAAGCGTCAGATCATCAAGGACATCTCACTGTCCTTCTTCCCCGGCGCCAAGATCGGCCTCTTGGGTCTGAACGGCGCGGGCAAATCCACCGTGCTGAAGATCATGGCCGGCGTGGAAAAAGAATACGACGGCGAGGTGCAATGGCAGCCTAACCTCAACATCGGCTATCTGCCGCAGGAACCGCAACTCGACCCGGAAAAAACCGTGCGCGAGGAAGTGGAAAGCGGCATGGGCGATGTCATGGGCGCGCAAAAGCGCCTGGAAGAAGTGTATGCCGCCTACGCCGACCCGGACGCTGACTTCGACGCCCTGGCCGAAGAACAGGCCAAGCTGGAAGCCATCATCTCCGCCGGCGCCGGCGACAATGTCGAGCACCAGCTGGAACTGGCCGCCGACGCGCTGCGCCTGCCGCCGTGGGACGCCAAGATCGGCCCGCTGTCCGGCGGCGAGAAGCGCCGCGTGGCCCTGTGCAAGCTCTTGCTGTCCAAGCCCGACATGCTGCTGCTGGACGAGCCGACCAACCACCTGGACGCCGAATCCGTCGAGTGGCTGGAACAGTTCCTGGTCCGCTTCCCCGGCACCGTGGTGGCGGTGACCCACGACCGCTACTTCCTCGATAACGCCGCGGAATGGATCCTGGAGCTGGACCGCGGCGAAGGCATCCCGTGGAAGGGCAACTACTCGTCCTGGCTGGAGCAAAAGGAAGCCCGCCTGGAGCAGGAAGCCAAGAGCGAAGGCGCGCGCATGAAGGCGATGAAGCAAGAACTGGAATGGGTGCGCCAAAACCCCAAGGGCCGCCAGGCCAAGTCCAAGGCGCGTATCGCCCGCTTCGAGGAGTTGTCCAGCTACGAAACCCAGAAACGCAACGAAACCCAGGAAATCTTCATTCCGGTGGCCGAGCGCCTGGGCAATGAAGTGATCGAGTTCGAAAACGTATCCAAAGGTTTCGGCGACCGCCTGCTGATCGACAACCTCAGCTTCAAGGCGCCGGCTGGCGCCATCGTCGGCATCATCGGCCCCAACGGCGCCGGTAAATCCACGCTGTTCAAGATGATCGCCGGCAAGGAGCAGCCGGACAGCGGCACGGTCAAGATAGGCCAGACCGTGCAGATGGCCTTCGTCGAACAAACCCGCGAGGGCCTGGACGGCGACAAGACCGTGTTCGAAGACGTGGCCGCCGGCGCCGACATCCTGACCGTCGGCAAGTTTGAAATGTCCAGCCGCGCTTATCTGGGCCGCTTCAACTTCAAGGGCGCCGACCAACAGAAAAAGGTGGGCATGCTGTCCGGCGGCGAGCGCGGCCGTCTGCATCTGGCCAAGACCCTGCTGAAGGGCGGCAATGTGCTGCTGCTGGACGAACCATCCAACGACCTTGACGTGGAAACCCTGCGCGCGCTGGAAGACGCCTTGCTGGAATACGCCGGCACCGTGTTCGTGATCTCGCACGATCGCTGGTTCCTGGACCGGATCGCCACCCACATCCTGGCGGCGGAAGGCGAATCGCAATGGACCTTCTTCGACGGCAACTATCAAGAATACGAAGCCGACAAGAAGAAACGCCTGGGCGAAGAAGGCGCCAAGCCCAAGCGCATCCGCTACAAGCCTATCACCCGCTGATCATTACGCTGCTTGCCACGCCAAGCCCCCGCCTGCGGGGGCTTGGCAGGCCGCTCACTCCAGATAACGCGCGGTGATGCGCTCCATCTCGCCGCTCTCGCGCAACCAGCGGAACGCATTACTCAGCCTCTGGGCCACCTCTTCCGGCATGCGCTTGCCGCAGGCCAGGTAAATGCGAGTCTCCTGCAGCCGCAGCGCTTCCTGGATTTGCGCGGCGCGGCGTCCCTGCTTCTTCACCAGATAACGCGCAACCGGGCTATGCACGGCCCAGGCATCGGCCACGCCCATGCTCAGCTCGCGATATGCGTCTTCCGTGGTCGGCAGCTCGGCAAAGGCCACATCGCGCTGATGCAGCCATTCGGCCATGGACGAGCCCAGCAGCGCCACTACGCGCTTGCCTTTCAAGTCGGCCAGCGTGCGGATGTCAGCCGGCTTATCCGCCAATACATACAGCGATTGACTGCTGCTATCCAGCAAACCGACCCAGCGGTATTGCTCCTCGCGCTTGGGCGAGCGGGTCAAGGGCGCCAAACAGCCATACGTTTCGCTCTGGGCCTGCATCTGCGCCCGCTTCCAAGGCAGATCCACCCATTGTCCGCGCAGACCGGCATGAGCCAAGGCCTGCTGGGCGGCCTCCTGCGCGATGCCCTGCCGCGGCGGCACATCCGCGCCGATGATGAATGGCGGGTACTCGATGGAATACAGGTGGATGACGATGGATGACTCGGCCGCATGCAACGGCAGGGAACCCAGGCAGCCCAATATCAGCCCAAACAGTTTCTTCATTCCACCCTCTCCAGCGGCAGCGTCCCGTGACGGTGTAAAATGGCAACCATGTCATTGCGAACCCTTATTCTTTGTAGCAGCTTATGCTTGGCCGCTTGCGCCTCCTCGCCTCCGGCCAACGCGCCGGCTCCGGCGGGCTACTACCGTGTGCAGTCCGGCGACACGCTGTACCGCATCGCCCGTCAATACAAGCAGAGCGTGGGCAATCTGGCGCGCTGGAACCAATTGGCCGACAGCTCCAGCATCCAGGCCGGGCAATTGCTGCGAGTCCAGCCGCCGGCCGGCGCCAGCAAATCCGCGGCTGCGGCGAACAAGCCGTCAGCCAAAGCCGCGCCGGCCAAGCCGGCGGAAAAACCATCCGCGCCGCCGCCCAAGCTGACCATCAAGCTGCAATGGCCGGCCGATGGCGCGGTGATCGCCAATTACGACGGCAATCGCAACAAGGGGCTGGATATCGCGGGCCAGGCCGGCGATCCGGTGCGCGCCGCCGCCGCCGGCAAGGTGGTGTATGCAGGCAAGGGCATACGCGCCTACGGCAATCTGCTGATCGTCAAGCACAACGCCGACACGCTGACCGTCTACGCCCATAATCAGCGTCTGCTGGTCAAAGAGGACGATCAGGTCAGCGCGGGCCAGCAGATCGCCACCATGGGCGACTCCGGCGCCAACCGCGTCAAGCTGCACTTCGAATTGCGGCTGGGCACCCAGGTGGTCAATCCGGCTACCTATCTGCCGCCGCGTTGACGACGCCGACTCGCCCGCCAACGCTCCGCCGCCTTTACAACAAAGACAACGACATGAACCGCACCTTGCTCCCGCTCCTGCTGGCCGCCGCGCTGGCAGGCTGCGCCGCCCAGCCGCCCAGGCAACCTGCCCAGGCCTCCGCGCCGTCGCCCGCCGCCGCGCCGGCGGTCGAACCCGTGCCGCCTGCGCCCGTTCAGCCGCCGCCTCCCCCCGCGCCCAAGCCTGCGGCCGCGCCGCGCAACTTCATCCCGGCATCCGTCCCTTCAGGCGTGCGCGACCGCCAGGGCTGGATCGCCGATATCGACAGCGCCTTCCGCTATCTGCAGATCCCGCCCACCGCCGAAAACGCCTGCGCGCTGGCGGCGGTGATCGAGCAGGAATCGAGCTGGCAGGCCGACCCTACGGTGCCGGGCTTGCCGAAAATCGTCTGGAGCAAGATAGAGGAACGCGCCCACCGCTATCTGGTACCGCTGCCGGTGGTGAAAACCGCCCTGCTGAAAACTTCGCCCAATGGCCAGAGCTACAAGGCGCGGATAGATGGTCTGCGCACCGAGCGCGAGATGAACCAACTGTACGAGGACATGGCGCGGGAAGCCAAGCAAATGGGGCTGCCGATGGACATGAAGAACCCCATCCGCACCGGCGGGCCGATGCAGGTCAGCGTGGCGTTCGCCGAGTCCCACGTCAAGGCCTGGCCCTACCCGTATGCGCACCGTGACAGCATCCGCCACCAGGTATTCACCCGCCGCGGCGGGGTCTACTTCGGCGCGGCCATCCTGTTGCAATATCCGGCGCCGTACCAGGACATGCGCTACCGCTTCGCCGACTTCAACGCCGGCCGCTACAGCAGCCGCAACGCGGCGTTCCAGGCCGCCCTGTCCCGCATCGGCGCGCGCAAGCTGGGGCTGGATGGCGATCTGTTGAATTACCAAGACAGCCAGCCCTCCGGCAGCCAGCAGGCCGCGCTGGCGCTCGCCGGCAAGCTAGGCATGAGCCGGGACGCCATCCTGCGCGACTTGAAGCAGGAAAAATATTCGGCCTTCGGCCAGAGCGAGCTGTACCGCCTGGTGTTCGCGTTGGCGGACCGCCAGCATGGCAAGCCGCTGCCGCGCGCCGTCATGCCGCAGATCGACCTCAAAAGCCCCAAGATCACCCGCAAGCTGACTACGCAGTGGTTCGCCGAGCGGGTGGATGGCCGCTACCAACAATGCCTGGCGCGCGTGAGCGCCACCGACTGATGCCAAGCCGCTGACGACGTCATATAATCCCATGCAACGGCCGGTTTCCCGGCCGTTCTACATTTAAAAAAATAGCGGCAACGCCGCACTTGCTCAGGTTATTCCCATGCCTTCCACTTTTTCGTATTTCCGCGGCTCGCTGGCCTTCAGCGTCGCCGTGCTGGCCGCCGTCGCCTGGTACGGCTTTGACTCAGGCGGCGCCGAGCGCGCCGGCGCCTTTTTGCTCACCACCCTGGTGCTGGCTGTGCTGGAAACCAGCGTCTCTTTCGACAATGCGGTGGTCAACGCCGGCATTCTCAAGGTGATGAGCCATCGCTGGCGCCAGATTTTCATGACCGTCGGCATCGCGGTGGCGGTGTTCGGCATGCGCATCCTGTTTCCGCTGCTGATCGTCGCCACCGCCGGCGGCGTCTCCATGACCGAAGCCTTCATCGTCGCCACCAAGCAGCCGCAGCGCTATCAGCAGATCATGCACGACAGCCATCTGATGATCATGGGCTTTGGCGCGACCTTCCTGTTGATGGTGGTGATCGAATACTTCGTCAAGCACGAGAAGGACGAGCACTGGCTGCCCGGAATCGAACCGCTGCTGGCCAAACTGGGCAGCGTGGAAAATGCCCAGTCTCTGGTCACCATCGTGTTGGTGGCGATGGTGGCGGCCTGGGTGCCGGCCGGCCAGAAGCTGGCCTTCATCAGCAGCTGCTTCTGGGGCTATGTGGTGTTCATGGTGCTGCACATGTTCAAGCAGCTGTTCGGCGGGATGGATATCAAGACCGCCGCGGCCAGGAATGGCCTGATCGGCTTTGTCTACCTGGAAGTGCTGGACGCCAGCTTCTCCATGGATGGCGTGATCGCCGCCTTCGCCATCACCAGCGACTTCTGGCTGATTGCCGGCGGCCTGGGCATAGGCGCGATGTTTGTGCGCTCGCTGACCATCTATTTGGTGGAGCGCGACGTCATCGGACAGTTCAAGTATCTGGAAGTCTCGGCGTTCTGGGCGATAGCCGCGCTGGTCGGCATCATGTTCGCCTCCGCGCTGCACGTGGAGCTGGGCGAAGTGGTCACCGGACTGATCAGCGTCGCCATCATCGGATTGGGCGTGCTGACCAGCCTGCCGGCGCGCCGGCGGCGCTGAAACGCCAAGGGCCGGGAACAAGCCCGGCCCTTGGCGCCAAACAGCCGGCGCCCCGCGCGGGGCAACCGGACCATCAGGCAGAGGTGCTCAGCAAGGCGCCGACGCCTGCGCTGGTGCCCAACTGGTTTTGCTGCAAATTTTTGCTCAGGTTCTGCAGAAAGGACTGCAGCGATGCCTGGGACGCTTGGCCGTTGTTGTTGAGGCCCAAGGCCTGCTGCAGGGTCTGAAAGGCCGATTGCAGCGTGGAGGTGGCGCCGTTCTGCGTGCCGTTGGCGATGTCCTGCAACAGCTGCTGCAGATTGTTCTGCAAGCCGCCGTAGCCGCCGGCCGCGCCGGAACCGCCCTCGTTGTCCGCGCCGCCGCGATCGACATCGCCGTCATTGTCCTGGCTGCCGCCCGTGCCGGCGCTGCCGCTTGCGCCTGCGGCTCCCTCCTGCTGCAATGCCTGGAACAAGGAGTGAATGAAGGCGTGAACCGCCTGTTGCTGATTGCCGCCGGCCGCGCCGACCGCGCCGCCGGCATCGCTGCCAGTCGTCCCAGCGCTGCCGCTGGCCGGTGTGGACCCGCTGGACGGAGGCTGCAGCAAGCCGGATTGTTGCAAGGCCTGCAGCACATCCTGAGCGAACTGGCCGCCGCCGTGATGGTGGTGGCCGCCGCCGCCCTGTCCCTGAACCGCGCCGCTGCCACCCTGTTGCGATGGATCAGACGAAAACGTTTCCTGGATATCCACCTGCGTGTACTGCACTGAGATTGAGCTGCTGCCCAGAGACCCGACTGACATGATGCTCTCCTTGACTAGATCCGACGACCCGCCCAGCTTGCGCTGATATCGGTATATCGGCGCCGTGCCAGCCGCACTAAGAAACAGAGTGTAAATTTCTGTTAATTAAGGGAAATTTCCAGCCAATCTTCCGCCGGCGCTGCTCCAGTATAGTCATTACCACCCCGCGCCGCGCGTTGTTCAGGCGCTGGTATTGATCAAGGAACCGACCCCTCCGGCGTTCTGCAACTGGGTGCTCTGCAAGGTCACCAGATTCTGCAAAAAGGTGTGCAGCGTGGCGTGCGTCGCCGCTCCGGCAACGGCGTTGCCGCCCAGCGACTGCTGCAGGTCTTTGAACGCCTGCGTAATGCCGGACGTGGCATTGTTCTGCACGCCATGGTCCACGTCCTGCAACAGCTTCTGCAAATTGCCTTGGAAATCGCCATAGCCGCTGGCGGACTGCCCCTGCTCGGAACCGCCGCCGCTGGACAGGCCTTCCGATTGCACCGCCTGATATACCGCGTGCACAAAAGTATGCAGCGCCTGCTGCACATTGCCGGCTCCGGACGCGGCGCCTACCGCATCCGATCCCTGCAGCGCGGCGGCTCCCGCCGACTGCCCTTGCGATTGCGCGGCCGCCGCGCCGGACAGATTGATGCCGGACTGCTGCAAGGCCAGCGCGACCTCCTGGCCAAAGCCGCCGTCTTGTCCATCATTCTGACTGCGCCGCGCCGGCGCCGCAGCCTGCGCGCCGCCTTGACCAGGCGGCGTGAGCACGCCAGGCGCCGACACCGCAAGGTACTGCATTGAAATGGAACCGCCCACCGCGCCAACAGCCATCGCCCCCTCCTCGCCGCGGCCCGACTCGGCGCCGCATGCCAGTCAGCAACAACATGTCAAATAGCAGACTCAATGCCAAATCAGATGCCAATCATCGATTGCAAATAGCATCAACATCACTATAGAAGGGGGAAAAAAGATGCGCAAAGGCGGAGGACGACGGGAAAAACGGGAAGACCGGCGCGGCGAAGAAAACGCCGCGCCTAAATGCGGATCACTATCCGATCCGGCACAGCAGCAGCAAGGCCAGCACCGTGCCCGCCGCAGCCAGACCATAGGTCAAGGCCTTGGCCAACACGCCGCCATGGATGCCGACATCGTGCAGACTGTGATAGATGCGGTGAGCCGCGTGCCACAGCAGCAGGCTGATCAACACCCATAGCGCAGCCTTGCCCAGCAGGCTGTGCGCCAGCGCCAGCGCGCCTTGGTAACTCGCTGCTTTGGCCGGCAGCCAACCCAGCGGCGCGGCGAAGCCTGTGATGACGACCAGCATTGGCCCGAACAGCGCGGCCAGCATGCCGCCTGCGCCAAACAGCCCCCAGAAGATGGGCGCATGGGAACGCTTCAGTTGCCGATTTTTCATTGCAAGATCCCCCAGACGATGCCCAGCAGCGCCAGGCTGGCCAGCAAGGTGGCGGCGAAACCGCCGGCGGTGATGGCGGCGGCGGACACGCGCTTGCCGCCGACGAGGAGCGGCGGCAAGGTGCGCGGCATGATCTTGAACCAGGTGTAGCTGTGGTAGCCGATCATGGCGAGCAGGATCAGGTGGAACAACAGCCCCAGCGGGCTTTGCAGCGCGGCGATGAAGCCGTTCCACACGGCCTCGCCCTGGGACAGATGCCACAGGCCGCACAGCAGCACAAAACCGTAGGCGGCGACGAACAGCGCCGTGCCCTCGTGGATCATGTACTCGATGAAATACGGGTTCTTCTGCCACCAGCCGTCCATCGGCCGGACATAAGGCTTGCGCTTGCTCATTTGCATGCTCCCTTAGGTCTGACGAATCGCAGGAAATAGTCCTTGGCCACTTCGGTCTTGTTCAGGTTGACCGCATTGGCCGGGTCCACCGCCTTGGGGCAGACTTCCGAGCAATACCCCACCGCCGTGCAGTTGAACACGCCCTCTTGCGCCGCCAGCAGCGCCATGCGCTGCTCGGACGCGCCGTCGCGGCTGTCCTGGTTGTAGCGGTGCAAGAGCGCGATGGCGCCGGGGCCGAGGAAATCCGAGTTCAGGCCGTATTGCGGACAGGCGGCGTAGCACAACAGGCAGTTGATGCAGCCGCTGAACTGGGCGTACCAGTCCATCTGCGCCGGCGTCTGCTTGTACTCGCCCTCAGACAAAGGCTTGTCTTCCTTAGGCACGATATAGGGCGTGATGCTCTCGAGTTTGTCGATGAAGTCGTCCAGCACCACCACCAGATCGCGCTCGATCGGGAAGTGGTTCAAGGGTTCGATGCGCACCGTGCCCGGATAGTCGCGCAGGAAGGTCTTGCAGGCGAGCTTGGGCACGCCGTCCACCATCATGCCGCAGCTGCCGCAAATGGCCTGGCGGCAGGACCAACGGAAGGCCAGCGTGCCGTCGAGATAATCGCGGATGTATTGCAGGCCCTGCAGCACCGACATGTCGTCGCTGTACGGCACGTCGAAGCCTTGCAGCCACGGCTCCTTGTCCTGCTCGGGGCGGTAGCGCAGCACCTCGATATGGATGGTTTTGTCCGTCATGCCTGTTCTCCTTTTTCTGCGGCCACCCCCGCCGCGCCATAGGCGCGCACGCCGGGTTGGGACGTGGTGATCTTCACTGCGCCGTACTCGATACGCGGCCCGGCATCCGGCTGATAAATGGCGTGGCTGTGCTTGAGGAAGTTGACGTCGTCACGCGCCTCATAGCCATCCAGCCGCTGGTGGGCGCCGCGCGATTCCTTGCGGTGCAGCGCCGAATGCGCCATCGCTTCCGCCACGTCCAGCTGGTAACCCAGCTCGATGGCCAGCAGCCAGTCGCTGTTCCACACGCTGGATTTGTCTTCCACGTTGACGTTCCGGAAACGCTGTTTGAGTTCGGCCAGCTTGTCGCAGGTGGCGCGCATGCTGTCTTCCATGCGGTAGATGCCGCAGCCTGCCTCCATCGTTTCCGCCATTTCGCGGCGCAAATCGGCGATGCGCTCGGTGCCGTCCTTGGCCCGCAGCGCGTGCAGGCGCGCTTCGGCCACCTTCGCCTGTTGCAGCAACAACTCGCGCTTGGCGGGCTTGCTGTCGCGGGCAAAGCGCGCGGCTTCGACGCCGGCCACCTTGCCGAACACCGACAGCTCGGCCAAGGAATTGGAGCCCAGCCGGTTGGCGCCGTGGATGCCGACGCTGGAGCACTCGCCGGCCGCGTACAAGCCCGGCATCGGAGCGGCGCAATGGCCATCCACCAGGATGCCGCCCATGGTGTAATGCACGGCCGGCCGCACCGGGATCGGTTCCTTGGCCGGATCGATGCCGAGGAACTCCTCGGCCAGCTCGCAGATTTGCGGCAAGCGCTCGCGCAGCTTGGCGTGGCCCAGATGGCGCAGGTCCAGATACACCGCAGAGCCCCACGGCCCTTCGACGGTGCGGCCCTTTTGCTGCTCGTACCAGAAGGCCTGGCTCAGCCGGTCGCGCGGGCCCAGCTCCATGAACTTGTTGCGCGGTTTGTCCTCGGCCGGCCCCAGGCCGTAGTCCTGCAGGTAGCGGTAACCGTCCTTGTTGATCAGCAAGCCGCCCTCGCCGCGGCAGGCCTCGGTGAACAACAGGCCCGTGCGCGGCATGCAGGTGGGGTGGTATTGCACAAACTCCATGTCCCTGAGCGGCACGCCGTGGCGATAGGCCAGCGCCATGCCGTCGCCGGTGACGATGCCGCCGTTGGTGTTCTCGCGGAACACGCGCCCGGCGCCGCCGGTGGCCATCACCACCGCGCCGGCTTCGATCAACACTGACTCGCCGCTGGCGATCTCGATGGCCAGCACGCCGCGCGCCTGGCCGTCCTCGACGATCAGGTCGGCGCAGAAATACTCGTCAAAGCGCTGAATCTGCGGAAACTGGATGGAAGTCTGGAACAAGGTATGCAGCATGTGGAAGCCGGTCTTGTCGGCGGCGAACCAGGTGCGCTCTATCTTCATGCCGCCGAAGGCGCGCACGTTGACGCTGCCGTCCTCCTTGCGGCTCCACGGACAGCCCCAGTGCTCCAGCTGCACCATTTCTTCCGGGCACTGGCGCACAAAATACTCCACCACATCCTGTTCGCACAGCCAGTCGCCGCCGGCCACGGTGTCGTGGAAGTGGGCGTCGAAGCTGTCATGATCCTGCTTCACCGCCGCCGATCCGCCCTCCGCCGCCACCGTGTGGCTGCGCATCGGGTACACCTTGGACACCAGCGCGATCTTCAGCTTGGGATCGAACTGGGCTGCGGCGATGGCCGCCCTCAGGCCGGCGCCCCCGGCGCCGACAATCACTACGTCTGCTTGGCAGGTCTTCACGCGATTCCCCTGTCAGAAGTAAAAATGCGTCAATGCGTAGGCTGCCACCGTGGACACGCCCACCCCGATCAGGCCCGGCATCATGAAACTGTGGTTGAGCAGATATTTGCCGATGCGGGTGGTGCCGCTGCGGTCCATATTGATGGCGGCCAGGTCGCTCGGATAAAAAGCGAAGAAGAAATAGGCGTAACAGGAAGGCATGATGGCCAGCAGCTGGTGCGGACTCAGGCCCAGCGCCAATCCGAACGGCACCATGATGGTCAAGGTGGCGGCCTGGCTCTTGACGAAGGCCGACACGGCGAACATGGCCAGCGCGAAGGTCCAAGGCGCGTATTCCACCATCACCTTGATGTTGTCGACCAGAAAGGTTTCGTTGGCCTTGACGAAGGTGTCGCTCATCCAGGCGATGCCGAAGATGGACACCACGGCGATCATGCCGGCGGTAAAGACTTCGGAGCGGGCGATGGTGGCCGCCTTGGCGTTAGACAGAAACAGGATGAAGGCGCCGAAGGCCAGCATCACGAACTGCACCGCCGTCGTCATCGGCACCGTCTTGCCCTTTTCGTCCATCGGCAGCCAGTGCGGAAATAGCGCCAGCAACACCACCACCAGAATGCCGGTGAAGAACAGGATGACGGCAGGCTTGGCGTGCGCCGGCAGCACCTTGTCCAGCGTGGTCACCGATTTTTCTATCGAGGCGCGGAATTCCGGGTCCTGCAGCCGCGCCTGGTACTCCGGGTCCTGATCCAGCTCGGCGCCGCGCTTCAGGCTCCAGAAGGCGGCGGCCGCCACGCCGATCAAACCGGCGGGAATCGTGACCATCAGGATCTGCCACAGCGTCAGCGGCTGGCTGCTGTGCGCGGTCATCGCCAGCAAGGACGTCACAGCCGCAGCGGCCGGGCTGGCGGTGATCCCCATCTGCGAGGCCACGCTGGCCATCGCCATCGGCCGCTCCGGGCGGATCTTGGTCTTCAGCGACACATCGGCTATCACCGGCAGCAGCGAGTACACCGCGTGGCCGGTGCCGACGCACATGGTCAGCAAAAACGTGGACATGGGCGCGAGAAAGGTGATCTGCTGCGGATGCTTGCGCATGACCTTTTCCGCTTGCTGCACCAGGAAGTCCAGCCCGCCCGCCACCTGCAGCGTGGCCGACGCCGTCACCACCGCCAGGATGATCAGCATCACCGTGATCGGAGGCTCGGCCGGCGCCACCCGGAACACGAAGGCCAGCACGGCGACGCCCAGCCCGCCTATCATGCCCAGCGCCACCCCGCCGCGCCGGATGCCGATCAGAATCGCCGTCAGCAACAGCGCGAATTCAATCCAGAAAGTCCACATGTCTGCTCTCCTTGGCCTGCTTGCCGCGCTGTCGCCAAACCGGAAACATCGGACCCATCAGCCGCTTGCCCATTACCTGTTTATATGGCCTGCGGCGAAACCGGGGCTAGACCTTGATCAAGCGAAGAGGACTTAGTGGATGAAATACCCGTAGCGCATGGAAAACATGAAAACACAAGGGACGGACTCTCGGTACGACCTGTCCTTTAGTATGAAAATCCATGGATCAAGGGAACCTATAACAGGCATTATGCGCACGTCCTTGAATTGCGCATCGCTCGCCGATTGGCGTTCACGCTCATTCCCGCATGGAGAAAGCGCAATGCATAATTACCGTCTGCTCCTTCCCGCCGCCCTGCTGCTGAGTGATCTGGCAAGCGCACACCCCGTGCCGCTGCCGGACCCACATATTCCAGGCTATTCGTTTCCGGAGTCCGAGTCGCAACTGATGGACTGGATCAACCAGCCCACGCCGGCCAACACGCGGCAGATCTATCGTCACGGCTGGGGGCTTTGGGCCTCGTTGACCGCGCCCAGCGGGCAGTCGGAATTCGACATTCCCAATGTCCCGGTTTACCTGACTTGGCTGACCCCGGCGGAGGTGGCCGCGCTGCCTTCCAACCCCGAGCAGTTGAAGGCGCAGGCGGCCACGCCGCGGCAGCTGCAATTGCGCGTGCCGCGCCAGTTCCAGCGTGTTCCGGGTTTCCAGGAAAAATCGCAGGCGAAAAAGGCCGAACTGAGCGCCAAGGCCAATCCATCAACCAGCGACATGCGAGACACATCGGTTTTTGAAATGGTGGCCTACGATCCCGCTGCCGCGGAGTTCGCCCGTAAGAACCAATTGTTTTCCAAGGCCGAGCTGACCAAGCTATACGATGCCGGCAACGCATCGATCCCCGCGTTCCCATCCAACGCCGTCACCATCAAGCCCGTGTACAAGCTGGTGAGCAAGGCGAACATGATCAAGGGCAGCTCTTTGTACGTGATGCCGGCCTGGCCCGGCACGCCCAAAGTGACGCCGGACATCGAGAAAAACGGCTTTTCCGAAGACAAATGGCCCGGCTGCGTCTACATCGACGCCAAGAACCCCGGCAAATCCAAGGCAGACCGCACCGACCCCTCCTGTAGCCACCCGAATGCCAGCAACACCTTCGCCCTGGGTGACTTCATCGCCTACCCGGTCACCGCGGACAACGTGAAGCAATTTCAGCAATTGGTACAAGCCCAGCTGAAACAGTCGGTAGAGGTCGGCGATGCGCTGATTCTGATGGCCATGCATGTCACCACGCGCGAAATCACCGAATGGACGTGGCAGACTTACTTCTGGACGCCGAACCCGGCCAAGCCGCCCCTGCCCGGCAACCGCGCCGCCGCGGCGGCGCGGCCGGCTCAAGTGGCATGGCCCGCCGCCCACTACGCCATGTCCATCGGCTACCAGATGGTGGCGCCGAATCAACCGATAAACGGCGGCAAGAGCGTGGGCCAGCCGGTGACGGTATACAACCCGTATCTGGAATCAGACTTCAACGCCGCCACCTTCACCGCCCCGCCGGTCAATGTCGGCATCTATAGCCCCGTCAGCAAGCGGACCTTCCATGCCACCGTCGGTGTGCAGACCAACTGCATGACTTGCCACTCCGGCGCCTCGGTGCAGATGGACAGCAAGGCCAGTGCGATAGGCTACTCCACCAACTTCTACATTCCGCGCAACGCGCCGATGTTCAAGGGCAATCTGCAGACCGACTTCCTGTGGTCGATCGCGGACGACGCCAAATAGCCGGAAACAGCCCTGCCCATGCGACAAGACCGGCTAACACCGGTCTTGTCATATGCCTGGATCACAGGTGATAGCTGCTGCCGGTCATCAGCCTGGCCGACAGCTTCATCGCCGCCTTCAAGGGCGCCGGCAGCTCAGCGGCGCCCAGCTCGTGCGCCATCTCGGCGTGCTGCAGTTCATCATCGCGCATCTGGCTGACAATGGCGCGGCTGCGCGCGTCGCCTTCCGGCAACTCGCTTAGATGGCTGTCCAGATGCGCGCCCACCTGGCGCTCGGTTTCCTGCAAAAAACCCAGATTCCACTTGTCGCCGAGCACGCCGGCCGCCACGCCCATGGCCAAGGAACCGGTGTACCACAGCGGATTGAGCAGGCAGGGACGGCCGCCCAGCTCGCGGATGCGGCGCTCGGTCCAGGCCAGATGCTCGATCTCCTCCTGCGCCGCCTGACGCAGCGCCTCGCGCGCCGCCGCGTCGCGCGCCGTCAACGCCTGGCCCTGATACAAGGCCTGGGCGCACACCTCGCCGCAATGGTTAACCCGCATCAGCCCTAATGCATGCCGTTTTTCCGCCGCGCTCAGTTCGGTCTCGGCGATATCCTGATCCGGATGCGCGCGGCCGCTATGCGCCGGCGCGCACAAGGTGCGCAGGCCCTTGTCCAGTTCGGTGATCAGCTTGTCCAGCATCGGCACGGCTCCAGCAATTCGTCAAACTGCTGATTATACCTGGCCGGCACAGCGACGGCAGCTGCTGATATAATCAGCCGGTTAAACCTGTTTATCTACTCAACACGAAGGATTGCGCGCAATGAACCTCGCAAGCATCGGCCCGGGCAAAGACATGCCGGGCGACTTCAACGTCGTCATCGAAATCTCCGCCAACGCCGCTCCGATCAAGTACGAATTCGACAAGGAATGGAACACGCTGGTGGTGGACCGCTTCATGGGCACCTCCATGATGTACCCGGCCAACTACGGCTTCGTGCCGCAAACCCTGGCCGGCGACGGCGATCCGGTTGACGTGCTGGTGGTCACCCCGTTCCCGCTGCCGCCGGGCGTGGTGGTGCGCTGTCGCGCCCTGGGCCTGATCAAGATGGAAGACGACGGCGGCGTGGACGCCAAGCTGGTGGCCGTGCCGGTGGAAAAGCTGTGCCCGATGTACAAGTCCATCCAGAAGCTGGAAGACCTGCCGGAACTGCTGCGCGCGCAGATGGTGCACTTCTTCGAGCACTACAAGGATCTGGAAAAGGGCAAGTGGGTCAAGATCCAGGGGTGGGGCACGCTGGAAGACGCCAAAACCGAACTGGTGGAAGGCATTGAGCGCTTCGGCAAGTAAGCGCCGCAAAACGCAACCGGCCGGCAGGCCGGTTTTTTAACGCCCTTAAATGCTGCATTGCACAAATCAGCCATTCAGCCTGATAATGGATTGCTGTGGCGTACGCTTTCTGCCACGCTTTAAATCAGAATGAGCCGCCAGACGGCGGTCCCATGGTGCCCAAACATGGCTGTTTCCTACCGCATGCGGGGACAAGCGCCCCATTTGTCCTGGTTCTTGCGCCGGCTAGAAGCGCAAGGGCTGGCGGCTGCGCCGGAACACGACACGCCATCGCGCCTGCCTGAGGGCTGGGTCGGCATCGAACTGAACGACTGCTGGCTGGACCTGGCCATCGATAGCGATCATGCGCTGGAAGCGCGGCACGCCTACTGCCGCCAGGCAGGCATGGATCTGCTGGAGCTCGCCGGGGACTGGCTACCGCCCGGCGCCGAGCATGGCTTCATGCTGCTGGTCGGCAACGCGCCGGCGCCGGACAGCGCCGCCTGGCAGCTGCTGGACGCCCTGGCGCCGCAGCCCGGATGCTGGCTGCATAGCGGGCCTCTCCACAGCGCCCGCTTCTGCCAGCGGGTATTCGCCGCGCTGTTGCATGCCTGCCACTCCTCCCTACTGCCTCCCGATGCTCAGCCGCGCAATCTGCAATGGGAGCAGATGTTAGGGGAACAATGGCTGCTGGCCGACAAATTGCGCCAATTGGCGGCCAGCTACCTGACAGACCGCATCGGACTCATCCCGCCCTACCCGTCCCCATTGCCGGAAAGCGCGCGCCATTACGCGGCCAACCTAGCCCGGAGCATTGTTTTGACGCTGCCGCAGCAACAGGATTGGGACAAACTGCTGCAGGAATTGTCCGCGCTTCTGCAAACACGAGATCAGCAGCAAGCCGGGCATACTTAGACTGGAAATGAACGGCGGCAATCAACTGGCCGGCTGCCAATCATGAACGCCTGGTTTCCACAGGATTTGCAGAACTCACGAACTCATGGTTTTCCGCTCCGCATGGCCCAAAACAAACCGCCCCGGCATCAGCCGGGGCGGTTTGCGTCTTCCGGAGCAGCGAGCCAGATCAGGCGGCGGCGGTAGTGGACTTTTTGCGAGCTACGGCGGCGCTGGCGGCTTTGGCCGAATTGGTAGCGGCTTCAACACCGGCTTCAGCAATCTCGGCGCTCACCTTCTTGGCGGTCTTGGACACGCTTTCGAAAGCGGCGGTGGAGGTGTTCAGCAGGGTCTTCATCGCGGAAACGGCGATGTCGGAGCCGGCCGGGGCGTTCTTCGACAGACGCTCCAGGCTGGTTTGCAGCGCCTTGTTGTTTTCGGCGATCTGCTCTTCAACAAAAGCGGTCAGCTCATTTTGCGTAGCCAAGGCAGCGTCGTACACGTGGCGGGCGGCGGAGAAAGCTTGATCCAGAGCCGGCTGAGCCAGGCCGCTTTGCACGTCGCCCAGGGCCTTGACGTCCTTCACTTCGCTCAAAGTCTTGAAAGCTTGGGCGTTGTCGTTCAGCAGCTTGCGCGACAGGTCCAGTTGCAGGCTGGCGAAACGCTCGGCGCCGGCCAGTACGATGGAGGAAAGACGAACAGCCTTGTCGAACTGCGATTGACCAAGGGCGGAGAGTTCTTGCGTGGTGGTAAACATGTAATCAGCTCCTAGAATGTCGGGGACACAGCGATACAGCAGCAAAACTATTGTTCCGCGCAATGATGTTGCAGCGCAACAATTGCACTTTACCGTCAGCGGATTGCGCAGGTCAAGAACTTGTTGCATTGCACAATGAACTAAACGGCTATTTCTGCAGAGTTTTTACTACACAATCATTCCATAAAGATGACAATTGCGCGCCTGTCCCTCAGGACATGCCAAACTGAGGTTTTTTTGCGATGCAACGCAGATGGCCCCGCTTAAAGACTCGCCAGCATAGGCCCGCCTCGCGTCAGACGACCCGCCAAGCAAAGCAGCCATTGAAACCCCGACGCCAAGCCAGTACACTCGCCCATAGAAGAAATCTATCCAGTTAAAGCCATCTCATGAGCCCTGTGGCCAACGCCTTTGATATCAAATCCGCCAGTCTGGACCTGCTGGCCATCTTGCTGCGCACCGATAATCTGGACGAACTGAGCCAGGCTTTGGACGCGCGGTTCGGCAACACCAGCGATGCGCCTGCAGAGGCCTTCGTGCTGGATGTGGAGGCCCTGCCCAATCCGGCCGACCTCGACTTCGGCCGCTTGCTGCCCTTGCTGAGCCGCCGCGGCATCCGCGCCGTGGCGCTGCGCCATCCGGACAACGCCCTGGCCGCCGTGGCTGGCCGCTTCGGCCTGGCCTTCGCCAACAGCGCCGCCCAGCCCCGCTCGGTGCAAACGGTGCAGGAGCCGGCGGCCAAGCCCGCCGCCGAAGCGCCCGCGCCCGTGTCGTCCTGCATGATCATCGACCGGCCGGTCCGCGCCGGCCAGCAGATCTATGCCAAGGGTTGCGATCTGGTGGTGCTGGCCATGGTCAATACCGGCGCCGAAGTCATCGCCGACGGCAACATACACGTTTATGCTCCATTGAGGGGGCGCGCGCTGGCCGGCGCGCGCGGCAACCCGCAAGCCCGCATTTTCACCCGCAGCATGGAAGCCGAACTGGTCTCCATCGCCGGGGTGTACCGCACCATTGAACAGGCTTTGCCCGAAAGCATTCTGGGCAAACCCACCCAAATCTATCTTGAAAACGAGCGCCTGGTGATGAGCGCGCTCGGCGAGTAAAACATTTTCCAAAGGAAAGCCCCGTGGCAAAAATCATCGTTGTGACATCCGGCAAGGGTGGCGTAGGCAAAACCACCACCAGCGCAAGCTTCGCTTCCGGCCTGGCACTGCGCGGCCACAAGACTGTCGTGATCGACTTCGACGTCGGCTTGCGCAACTTGGACCTGATCATGGGCTGCGAACGCCGCGTGGTGTACGACCTGATCAATGTGGTCAATGGCGAAGCCAGCCTGAACCAGGCGCTGATCAAGGACAAGAACTGCGACAATCTGTTCATCATTCCGGCCTCGCAAACCCGCGACAAGGACGCGCTGACGCTGGAAGGCGTGGAAAAGGTGTTGAAGGATCTGAACGACGCCGGCTTCGAATACATCGTCTGCGATTCCCCTGCCGGCATCGAGAAGGGCGCGCTGATGGCGCTGTACTTCGCCGATGAGGCGCTGATCGTCACCAACCCGGAAGTTTCGTCGGTACGCGACTCCGATCGCATCCTGGGCATCCTGGCCTCCAAGTCCAAGCGCGCCGAAGAAGGACGCGAGGCGGTGAAGGAGCATCTGTTGATCACCCGCTACGCGCCGGGACGCGTGGACAAGGGTGAAATGCTGTCGGTCGAGGACGTCAAGGAAATCCTGCGCGTGCCGCTGATCGGCGTCATTCCGGAATCGCAGAGCGTGCTGCAGGCATCCAACTCCGGCACTCCGGCCATCCACCTGAAAGGGACGGATGTGGCCGACGCGTACACCGACGTGGTGGCGCGATTCCTGGGCGAACAACGCCCGATGCGCTTCCTGGAAGCCCCCAAGGTGGGCATCCTCAAGCGCCTGTTCGGAGGTTAATTCATGTCATTGATCGATATGATTTTTGGCAAGCGCCAAAAATCCGCCGCCATCGCCAGGGAACGCCTGCAGATCATCCTGGCCCACGAGCGCAACGGCCGCCACGCGCCGGACTATCTGCCGGCCTTGCAACGCGAACTGATGGAAGTGATATCCAAATACGTGTCGGTCAATCTCGACGACATCAAGGTGCAAGTGGAGCGCCAGGACGACTACGAAGTCCTGGAGGTCAACATCGTACTGCCGGAGCAACAGCGCTAAGCCATGACGCTGACCGAACTGCGCTATATCGTGGCGGTGGCGCGCGAGCGCCACTTCGGCCGCGCGGCCCAAAGCTGCTTTGTCAGCCAGCCGACGCTGTCCATCGCCATCAAGAAGCTGGAGGACGAACTGGGCGTGACCCTGTTCGAACGCGGCGGCCAGGAAGTGGCGGTCACCGAGATCGGCGAACGCATCATCGAGCAATCGCAGCGCGTGCTGGAAGAGGCCGACGCGGTCAAGCGCCTGGCGGGCGAGCATCAGAACGAGCTGGCCGGCCCGCTGAAGCTGGGGGTGATCTTCACCATCAGCCCTTATCTGCTGCCCAAGCTGATTCCGGCGCTGCGCATCCTGGCGCCGGACATGCCGCTGATCCTGGAAGAGAATTACACTTCCCGGCTGGCGGAAATGCTCAAGCGCGGCGAGGTGGACGCCATCATCGTCGCCGATCCTTTCGAGGAAACCGGCATCGAAGCCTGGCCCCTGTACGACGAACCCTTCGTCGTGGCCACGCCCAAAGGCCATCCCTGGGAAAAGCAGCAGGCCATCCAGCCCTGTCAGCTGTCCGAGGAAAGCGTCCTGCTGCTCAGCCCCGGCAACTGCTTCCGCGACCAGGTGCTGCAAGCCTGCAGCGAGCTCTCCAGCCGGCCGGCGCAAGGCCATAATCTGGCCAGCACGCTGCAGGGCAGCTCGCTGAACACCATACGCCACATGGTGGCCAGCGGCATGGGCGTCACCGTGATGCCGGCCACCTCGGTCGGCCCCGGCGACGAATCGCTGCTGTCCATCGTGCCGTTCAGCCAGCCGGCGCCGCAGCGCCGCGTGCTCTTGGTGACGCGCAAACAGTTCTTCCGCAAGAAGGCGATAGAAACCCTGCAACAGGCCGTGTTCTGTTCCGGACTCTCCGACGTCGTCATGCTGGAAGGCGAAGCCAAACTCGCCTGATATCGTAATTGCCCCAACCCGCCCGGCTACGCCGCAGCGGGTTTTTCCCGCTTCCACCAGAATCGTCACCGGTGCGATTACAAGATCACACTCCACCGGCACGGCCGGCCATGCTAAAGTCATGCGCGAAACTATCACTCAACCGAGAGACAAGAGCGCCATGAACGCCAATCCCTTGCTGCAAGCCTGGAACACCCCCCACCAGCTCCCGCCGTTCGACCTGATTCGCCCCGAACACTTCGAACCGGCTTTTGACAGCCTGTTCGCCGAACATCTTGCCCAGATCGATGCCCTGGCTGCGCTGAGCGAACCTGCCACTTTTGAAAACACCGCCGCCGCCTTTGATCGCAGCGGCCTGCGTCTGGAGCGCGCCCAGCTGCTGCTGGACAACCTGACATCCTCGGAAACCTCGCCCGCTCTGCAAGAAGTGGAACGCGTCATGGCGTCCAAGCTGGCCGAGCACCGCAGCCGCATTTACATGCATGCGGGCTTTTTCGCGCGGCTGGACGCCATCCACGCCCAGCGAGACAGCCTGAGCCTGAGCGAAGAGCAAGGCCGCTTGCTGGACCTGATCCACCGCGACTTCGTCCGCGCCGGCGCCAAGCTGCAGGGCCCGGCCCGCCAGCGCTACGCTGAGGTCGTTTCCAAACTGGCGGAGCTGACCACTGCCTTCGGTCAAAACGTGCTGGCCGACGAGAGCGAATACACGCTGCCATTGACGGAAAACGATCTGGCCGGCCTGCCGCCCTTCCTGCTGGACGCCGCCCGCGCCGCGGCCGAGGCGCGCCAACAACCGGGCTGGGCCATCACCCTGTCGCGCTCGTCCATCGTGCCCTTCCTGACCTTCTCGCAACGCCGCGACCTGCGCGAGCAAGCCTGGCGCGCCTGGACTAGCCGCGGCGAGCACCCGCAACGCGACAACCGCCCGCTGGCCAAGCAAATCCTGGCCTTGCGCGTCGAACAAGCCAAGCTGCTCGGCTACGCCAGCTTCGCCGACTACGCCATCGCCAACCGC
Organism: Chromobacterium sp. CCUG 76385; assembly: GCF_059916625.1. Taxonomy (NCBI): domain Bacteria; kingdom Pseudomonadati; phylum Pseudomonadota; class Betaproteobacteria; order Neisseriales; family Chromobacteriaceae; genus Chromobacterium; species Chromobacterium sp. CCUG 76385. The sequence continues at coordinate 65,777 of NZ_JAUCGU010000002.1, read as the reverse complement.
ATGGCCGGCACGCCGGCCGCCGTGCACGCGCTGATGGACCAGGTATGGGAACCGGCCAAGGCGCGCTTCGAGTCGGAAAAGGCCATGCTGCGCGAAGAAGCCGCCAAGCTCGGCGAACCTGCCGACATCCAGCCCTGGGACTGGTTCTATCTGGCGGAAAAAGTGCGCATCGCCCGCTATGCGCTGGACGACGCCGAGATCAAGCCCTACTTTGGCCTGGAGAATATGATAGAGGCGATGTTCGACGTGGCGGGCCGGCTATTCGGCCTCAGCTTCAGCGAACGCCACGACCTCAAGCTGTATCACCCGGACGTGCGCGCTTGGGATGTCAGCCGCGAGGGCAAGGTGATCGCCCTGTTCCTGGGCGACAACTACGCGCGCCAAAGCAAGCGCGGCGGCGCCTGGATGCATGTCTACCGCTGGCAGGGCCGCAACGGCGGCGAGGTGCTGCCCATCGTCGTCAACAACAACAACTTCGCCAAGGCCGGCCACGGCCAGACGCTGCTGAGCTTCGACGACGTGCGCACGCTGTTCCACGAGTTCGGACACGGCCTGCACGGCATGCTGTCCAATGTGGAATACCGGCTCTTGGCCAGCCCCAACAGCCCGTGGGACTACGTGGAGCTGCCATCGCAGCTGATGGAAAACTGGGCGCTGGTGCCGGAAGTGCTGGAGAAACACACGCGCCACGCCGAAACCGGCGCGGCCATTCCCGCCGAGCTGGTGGCCAAGATCAAGGCCGCGCGCCACTTCAACCAGGGTTTCGAAACCGTGCGCTACGCCGCCTCCACGCTGATCGATCTGGCGTTGCACGAACGCGACGACGCCGACGGCATCGACATCGCCGCCTTCGAGACCGCAGAACGCGAACGGCTGGGCGTTCCGCCGGCGGCCGGCATGAACCACCGTCCGCCGCACTTCGGCCACATCTTCTCCGGCGACGCCTACGCCGCCGGCTACTACGTCTATATGTGGGCGGAAGTGCTGGAGGCCGAGGCGTTTGCCGCCTTTGAAGAGGCCGGCGATCCCTTCGATCCGGAACTGGCCGACAAACTGTATCGCTACATCTACAGCGCCGGCGACGCCCGCGAACAACGCGCCGCCTTCCGCGCCTTCCGCGGCCGCGATCCGCAAGCGGAAGCGATGCTGAAGAGCCGCGGCCTGCGGTAAACACGTTCTAAAGGCCGGCCTGCGCGGCAGGCTGGCCTTTTCCATTCCAAGCGGTCTTGACGGCCATTCTGGATACTTTGCCCCATGACTGATCCAATCATCCTGCTCAGCGCGCTGCATCAAGCCGCCATCAAACAACACGACCCCTGCGCCCATTTCGCCACGCTGATCACCGTGGATGAGGACCGCCAGCCCGCTTCCCGCATCGTCACGCTGCGCAGCTTGGACCAAGACGGCATCACCTTACTGGTCAACGCCGACAGCCCGAAGATCCGCCACTGGCAAGCCAACGGCAAATGGGAGCTGTCGGGCTTCTGGCCCATCGCCATGGTGCAATACCGGCTGCGCGGCGATGCCGAACTGGAACAGACCGAGACGGTGCGGCGGGACTGGCAAGCCAAACCGAAAACCAGCCGGCTGGCCGACCTTTACCATCAGCGCGTTCGGCCGCAGAGCAGCCCGCTGCCGTCGCGGCAGACCCTGCTGGACGAGATCGACCAGCTGGAACAAGCGCTGGAAAGCGAAGTGAAAGCGCCCTCCCATATCGCGCGGCTGCGGCTGCGCCCCACCCTCGTGGAGATCGGTCAGGCTTCCTTGTCAGACCGGCTTCACGATAGACGCTTGTACCAGTTGCAAGATGGCGCTTGGCGAGAAACCATTCTGGTTCCATGAACGCATGGCCGCCGGATAAGAAAAACACCCTAGAGGAAACCCAATGCCCAATCCGCTGCTGCAAGCCTGGGACACGCCCCACCAATTGCCGCCATTCGATCTCATCCGGCCCGAGCACTTCGCGCCGGCGCTGGAGCAATTGATGGCCGAACATCTCCAAGCGGTCGAGGCCATCGCCCAACAGCCCAGCCCAGCCAGCTTCGCCAATACGGTGGAAGCGCTGGAGGCTGCCGCCTTGCCGCTCCAGCGCGTCTCGCTGGTCTTCCATAACCTCTGCGCGTCCCACTCCACGCCCGAGCTGCAGGCAGTGGAGCGCGCCTTGGCGCCCAGGCTGGCCGCCCATCACAGCGCCATCTATCTGAACCAGAAACTGTTCGCCCGACTCGATGCCCTCATGCGTCAGGCATCGGAGCTGGAGTTGAGCGAGGAGCAACGCCGGCTGCTGCAGCGGCTGCACCTCGACTTCCGGATGGCAGGCGCCTGCCTGCAAGGCGAGGCGCGGCGCGCATTCGCCGCTTGCGTCGAAGAACTGGCGATGCTGAGCGCGCGCTTCGGCCAGAACGTGCTGGCCGACGAGGCCGAGTACGCGCTGCAGCTGCGCGATGAGGCGGAATTGGCCGGCCTACCGCCATCGCTGCGCAACGCCATGGCCGAGACCGCCCGCCAACGCGGACTGGAAGGCTACGTCGCCACGCTGGCCCGCTCGTCGGCCATCGCCTTCCTCACCCACTCCAGCCGCGCCGACCTGCGCGAGGCCATCTGGCGCGCCTGGACCACGCGCGGCGCCCGGCCGGCGCGCGACAACCGTCCGCTGCTGCAACGCATCCTGCAGCTGCGCCAACAGCAGGCCAGGCTGCTCGGCTATGCCAACTACGCTGACTATGCGCTGTCCGACCGCATGGCAGGCACGCCGCAGGCGGTTTATCAATTGCTGGAGCAAGCGTGGGAGCCGGCCAAGGCGCTGTTCGCGCGCGAAAAGCAGCAGTTGCAGGCGATGGCGCGCAGGCTCGGGCTAGACGAAGACATTGCGCCCTGGGACTGGCGCTATCTGGCCGAGAAAGTGCGCTTGGAACACTATGCGCTGGACGACGCCGAGGTGAAGCCGTATTTCAGCCTGGCCAATATGCAGGCGGCGATGTTCGATGTCGCCGGACGCCTGTTCGGCCTGAGTTTCGACGAGCGCAGCGACCTGCCGCGCTACCATCCGGACGTGCGCGGCTGGGACGTGCGCCGCCACGGGCAGCTCATCGGCGTGTTTCTCAGCGACAATTTCGCCCGCCCCGGCAAGAAGGGCGGCGCCTGGATGAGCGTCTACCGCGCGCAAGGCCTGCATGGCGGCGTCTCGCTGCCCATCGTGGTCAACAACACCAACTTCGCCAAGGGCGAGCCGACGCTGCTGAGCTTCGACGACGTGCGCACCCTGTTCCACGAATTCGGCCACGGCCTGCATGGCCTGCTGTCCCATGTGCACTACCCGCGCCTGTCCGGCACACGCGTGCCGCGCGACTATGTCGAGCTGCCGTCGCAACTGATGGAAAACTGGGCGCTGGTGCCGGAGGTGCTGGAAAAGCACGCCCGCCACGTTGAAAGCAGCGCCGCCATCCCGCCGGCGCTGGTGGCCAAGATTCTGGCGGCGCAAAACTTCCAGCAAGGCTATGCCACGGTGCGCTATGTCATTTCCGCCTTGCTCGATCTGGAACTGCATCAGCAGACCGATGGAATAGACGATGCGGACGCGTTCCAGGACGAGGTGTGCCGCCGCTACGGCCTGCCGCCGGAAGCCGGCCTTGCCCATTCGCTGCCGCACTTCAACCATCTGTTCAATGGCGGCTACGCCGCCGGCTACTACGTCTATCTATGGGCGGAAGTGCTGGAGGCGGAAGCGTTCTCGGTATTCGAACAGCGCGGCGACGCCTTCAGCCCGGAACTGGCGGACAGTCTGTATCGCCACATCTACAGCGCGGGCAACGCGCGCGACCCGCAGCGCAGTTTCCAGGCCTTCTGCGGCCATGCGCCCAGCGCCAGCCCTATGCTGCGCAAGCGCGGATTGAAAGACTAAGGGCAGTGGACGTTTGCTGAGCGGTAAAGCCGGCCAACACTGCGGGACGAATCGAGGCGTTTTGCGCGCCGCATTTCATGCTCTGCCAGCGCGAAACAACAAAGCGTAGGGCAGGATTGCCTACAGGAGCCGGGGCAGTCCACGTCGTCGCGCAAGGCGTCCGGCCAAAACGGCGCCAGCGCCTTCCACGCAGCAGACGTCAACCGCCCCCTAGGCCACCTCCGCAACACACCATTGCCATACCACTCGGCAAGCATGGGGATGCCGTTGAAATATTGTCTTGCAAAAAGGATACTAAGGCACTAAATAAGCATACAAATTACATGGAGCCTTCATGCGCATTGCCATAGCAAGCTGTTTCGCCGTCCTGGCATTGTCATCGAACCCAGTCCTGGCTTTCGATATCGGATCGGTGCTGAGCACGGTGACTCAAGCCGTAGACACCGTAAAAAGTGTGAGCGGGGTGGTCTCCAATCCTACCGGCGACCAAGCCAATTCGCCGCGCTTGCGGCTGACCCAACCCTCCCCTGTCGGCTCGCCTCTGCCGGCCAAGCTGGAGGAAAGCGATCACGTCTACAAGGAGCTAGACGAAATGACTGTTTTCCTGTCGCGCCCGAACCTGAACCAGGACGGTTCCATCCGCGTCGCCAAATCAGAGCTGATGCGCGGCCAGGTGTACAAGGACCAATATGAACACCCGGCCACGCAAAGCACCCTGCAAATATGGTCCGCCTACAAGGACCAGCTGGGACAACAGGGCTATCAAATGGATTTCGTTTGCGACAAGCCTTGCAGCAACAATACCGACGTATGGGAGAAGGCCCAGGGCCTCATCATCTATCAGAAAACCGACCGCTACCTGGTGGCGCACAAGGCCAATACCTGGGTCTCTGTCGCTGTGGGAGAAATCAGCGATCATCCGCGCTCCAGCGTGAATGTCGTGATCCGCAACAACTAAACGCCGCGCCCGCTATCCGCGCAGATTATGCGAAACTGAAGCTGTCCAAACCACAGGAAACATCATGACCACTACCATTGCGCGCAAGGAGGAGGAAACCAGCCTGGACACTCGGGCCGCCGTGGAGATTTTCTTCTATGCCTACAAAGCCCTGACCAACAAGCCGGACGAAATGCTGGCCAAGCGTGGCCTGGCGCGCGTGCACCATCGCATCCTGTTTTTCGTCGCGCGCTATCCCAAGCTATCGGTCAAGGACTTGCTGTCGTTTCTGGGCGTCACCAAGCAGGCCATCAACATTCCGCTGCGCCAGCTGATGGAAATGGGCCTGATCTGCAGCCAAGCGGCGCCGCACGACAAGCGTGTCAAACAGCTGACGCTGAGCGAGGAAGGCGTGCGGCTGGAGGAAAACCTGCATCGCGAGCAGCAGCGGTTGCTGCAAACCGCATTCGGCGACTGTGGCGACAAAGCCACGCGCGACTGGTTTCTGATCAATGGCAGGCTATCCGAACATATGCTGCCTTGAGCCCAGCTTCAAATGACAAACGGCCCGGAATATCCGGGCCGTTGCTTTTAGGCGCTGTTAATCGATGCGCTGGTAGCTGACTTCCAGTACCTCGATATCCTCATCGCCGTCCGGACCGCGGAACAGCACGCTATCGCCCTCGCGCGCCTTCAGCAAGGCGCGCGCGATGGGCGAGATCCAGCTGATGCGGCCGCGCGGCAGATCTATCTCGTCCACGCCGACAATGCTCAGCCGCTGCTCGCTGCCGTCGCCGCGCTGAATCAGCACGGTGGCGGAGAAGAAGATCTGGTCGGTTTCCTCGCGCGTTTCCGGGTCCACCACCTCGGCGATCTCCAGCCGCTTGGTCAGAAAGCGGATGCGGCGGTCAATCTCACGCAGCCGGCGCTTGCCATACAGGTAATCGCCATTTTCCGAGCGGTCGCCATTGCTGGCCGCCCAATTGACCACCTGCACGATTTCCGGCCGCTCCCGGTTGACCAGGTGGTACAGCTCATCCTTCAGCCGCTGCCAGCCGCCGGGCGTGATGTAGTTCTTGGTCGAGGCCGGCAGGCGGCGCTCCGCCGGCAGATCGTCTTCCTGCTGCTCGTCTTCTCGAGTAAATGCCTTGCTCATAGCCTTGTCGATTCCATGCGGCCGCCATCGATGCGGCATCAGTCCAATTATGCCTCAGTTGCCGGCAGCGCCCTGCCCTCCAGCAATGCCAGGCAATACGGCATCAGCGCCTTGGGCCGCAGCTTGACCCTGCGCAATTGCGCCGCGTCCAGCCACACCAGCTCGTAGTGATTGTCCGGCGCCAGCTTGGCCAGCTCCGGTCCGCCCAGGCGCAACAGCCCGCGGTGCTCCCGCGCGACGAAAACATGCTCGGTGCGGCTGTTGCCTTCCAGCACGCAGACCTGGCCGCCCAGCCAGACATTGAGTCCGGTTTCCTCGCGCGTTTCGCGCACGCAGGCCATCGCCGGCGTTTCGTTCTTCTTGATGTTGCCGCCAGGCAGCACGAAGAACTCTTTTTCCGGCTTGACCCGGCGCATCAGCAACAGGCGGCCATGCTCGATGATGACGATGGAGGCGCGCTGTCGGCGCGGCTCCGGCGGCGGCCACACTTCCGCTCTTGCCTGGTCCCATTGTTCCATTTTCTCTCCCGCAACAAAAAGCGGGCGCCGCCTGATGGCGCGCGCCCGCGTTCCGTCGCCGGCCGGCCAACGCCGGCCGCTATCTCGCTTACTCGGCGCGCGCAGTCTTGGGCTTGCGCGCCGAAGGACGACGCTGGCCGCCAGTCTTCTTGCCGCCGGTCACGGTCAGATTGGACCACTTCATCACGGCGGCCACTTCGGCGGCGTTCAGTTCGTAGAACTGGCCGCGCTTCAGCCGCGGCGGCAGGCCGATATTGCCGAAGCGTACGCGCATCAGGCGGCTGACGGTCAGACCGAAGTGTTCGAACATGCGGCGCACTTCGCGGTTGCGGCCTTCCTTGATCACCACGTTGAACCACTGGTTGGCCGACTCTTCCTGGCCGCCGGTCTGGAAAATGCGGTCGAAACGCGCCTCGCCGTCTTCCAGCTGCACGCCCTTGGTCATTTCCTTCATGATTTCCGGCGTCAGCTCGCCCAGCACGCGCACCGAGTACTCGCGCTCCACTTCGAAGCTGGGGTGCATCATGCGGTTGGCCAGTTCGCCGCTGGTGGTGATCAGCAGCAGGCCCGAGGTGTTCACGTCCAGGCGACCGATGGCCACCCAGCGGCTGGATTTGGCTTGCGGCAGGCGGTCGAATACGGTGACGCGGCCTTCCGGATCGTCGCGGGTGACGATTTCGCCTTCTTCCTTGTGATACATGATCACGCGCGGCAGGCGGTCGGGCCACTTCAGCTTGATCGGATCGCCCTTGACCGTGACTTTGTCGTGCGGACCGACTTTGTCGCCGAGATTGGCCTTCTTGCCGTTGACCAGCACCAGGCCGGCTTCTATCCATTCTTCCATTTCGCGGCGGGAGCCGACGCCGGACGAGGACAAGGCTTTCTGCAGGCGCACCGGTTCGATCTCGTTCAGATCGACACGCACTTCCTTCAGCTTCTGCGCCTTGTTCTTGATGTCCTGGCTGGGGCTGCGCAGACGCAGCTTCTTGGCGCGCTGCACTTGCTGCTTGGGCTTGGCGTCGCCGCGGCCCTTGGCCCTCGGGTTCTGCTCGGCCTGCGGCTTGTCGCCGTCGGTCCTGTTGCGCCCTCTGGCGGCCTGATCACCGGCCGGACGCGCGGCGTTCTTGTTGCCGAAGCGCTTTTCATGATCCAGCGCCACATTGCCGTTGATATCGCCGTTGCTGTCACGCGTGTAGGCCGGTTTGCGGTTGGCCGCGGCCAGCATCTGCTGCTCCTGCTCGCGACGAGACAGCTTGAACAGCGGCACGCCATTCTGTACCGGTGCGATCGGGTTGCCGTAGGCGTCGCGCGCCTGGCGCGGGCCGCCGCGGCGGGCCTGCTGGCCCGGCTGCTGTTGCGGGAAGCGCGGCTGGGCGCCGGCGGCGGGGTGCTTGCCCTGGCGTGACTGGCCCTGGCTGCGGCCGGCGTTATCGCGCGGCTGGGAAGTTTCACGGCCCTTTACACGCGAAACCGGCTGGCGCGCGTGGGTACGTTGTCCTTTTGTAGACATGTGTTTGCTCTTTCCATGTGAGCAACTGGCGGAAACTTATTCCGCGACTGGCTCTAAATTGTCCGCCTCATCGTCGAGGGGGAGATCGTCTGCGCCCGCATCGGGGCGGTGGTCCTGCGTTTGAACGTCCGGCACCACCAAGCTGCCCAACTCCGCCAGCGGCGGCAGGTCGTTCAGCGAGACAAAGCTCAGATCGTCCAGAAATTTGCGTGTCGTAGCGTACAGGCCGGGACGGCCCGGTACGTCTTTGTGCCCGATGACTTCGATCCAGCCGCGCTCCAGCAGGGTCTGCATCACGTTGGTTGAGACCGATACGCCTCGTATCGCCTCGATATCGCCACGGGTCACAGGTTGTTTGTAGGCGATGATCGCCAAGGTTTCCATCACCGCGCGCGAATAGCGCGGCGGCTTTTCCGGATTCAGCCGGTTCAAATACGGCGTGAATTCGGCTCGGGCCCTAAAGCGCCAGCCAGATGCCAGCTTGACCAGCTCGATGCCGCGCCCGCGCCAGTCTCCCTGGATATCTTCCAGAATATCGTTGATCAGCGCAGCCTTGACGTCTTCGGTGAACAGCTTTTTCAACTGGGAAACCGACAAGGGCTCCTGGGCCGTCAGCAAAGCCGTTTCCAGCACGATCTTCAGATATTTTAAATCGGTAATGGTGGACATTAAACCGGGGTGCCGGGGAAGTCAGGGGTTTTCAAAGCGCGGGAAGCCGTGGATTCTACACGAGTTTCGCGACAAGCGAAACTACGCAAACAAACCGCCTATCGGCGTCAGGCTGTAGCGCTTCAGCACCGTGCCATCGGTTTGCCGCACATCCTCCAGCAATTGCCCGCCGCAGGTTTCCACGGTGCGCACCGCGGCGGGATTGGCGGCGTCGCACACCACCACCCAGTTGCCGCATTCCGGCTGTTCGGCGATGGCCTGCACATATTGCAGCAGCACGCGGCCGTAACCGTTGCCGCGCCACTTTGGCAAGACCTCAAAGCCGATATGGCCGATCTTTTCCTGGATCATGTGGGTTTCGCCATGCCGCAGCCGCGCCGCGCCGACGATCTCGCCTTCGGGCGTCAGCAGAAACCAGGTCTGGCAAGGCACCCACCCCGCAGGCATCTCCTCGCCATCGGCATGCCGCACCAACTTGCGCAGCCAAGCATCCGCATCATCCGCCAGATCGCGGTAATAATCGAAATCCAGCTCGCGGCAAGCCTGGAAGTATTGGCGATACGCGGTAAGATGTTTTTCGCTGGCGGCTTCGATTCTCATTGCATGCTCCCGGCTCCGATACTCCCATCGTAAACGTCCAGCAGGCGAGGTCAAGGCTTTTGCGCATGACTGCGCCGGCTATGCGACAATTCCACCCTGTATCGCAGCGAGTCACATCATGAGTCACACCCCGCAAGCCATTCTGCTGATGGGCCCTACCGCCTCCGGCAAAACCGGCCTGGCGCTGGAGCTGGCGCGTCGTTTTCCCGCGGAGATCATCAGCGTCGATTCCGCGCTGGTCTACCGCGACATGGACATCGGCAGCGCCAAGCCGACGGCCGCAGAAATGGCGGCCTGCCCGCATCACCTGATCGACATCATCAGCCCTTTGCAAAGCTATTCGGCGGCGCAGTTCCATGCCGATGCGAACCGCCTGATCGCCGATATCCAGTCTCGCGGCAAGCTGCCGCTGCTGGTCGGCGGCACCATGCTGTATTACAAGGCGCTGCTGGAAGGCCTGTCCGACCTGCCGCAAGCCGATGCCGCGCTGCGCGCCGAACTGGATGCCGACGCCGCCCGGCAGGGCTGGCCCGCCATGCATGCGCGGCTGGCGACGCTGGACCCCGCCACCGCCGCCCGCCTCAACCCCAACGATTCGCAGCGCATCCATCGCGCGCTGGAAGTTTGCCTGCTCAGCGGCCAGCCCATGTCCGAGTTGATTGCGCAAGGCAAGGAGGCTGCCGCCAGCTTCCGCTTCCTGCCGCTGGCGCTGGTGCCGCGCGAACGCGGCTGGCTGCACGCGCGCATCGCCCAACGCTTCCACCAGATGCTGGAGCAGGGCTTTCTGGATGAAGTCAGCCGGCTGCGCGCCCGTTACCCGGAACTGAGGCTGGACCTGCCATCGATGCGCTGCGTCGGCTATCGCCAGGCCTGGGAGCATCAAGATGGCCTATATGGCTACGACGACTTCATCGAACGCGGCATCGCCGCCACCCGCCAGTTGGCCAAACGCCAGCTGACCTGGACGCGCAGCCTGGAGGTGATCCCGGTGGACGCGCAGCAGGATGGCTTGGCCGATCTGCTGGCCGCAGCCGTGGAAGACTTCCTGGCCGGGCGCCCCGCGGCGGACGCTTTGCGTTACGGCGGGGATTTCTGAATCAAAGACGGCAGCGCCAAGCTGCCGTCTTTGATCGTCGATCAAGTCTATCTGGGGCTGACGCTCATGCGCAGGGTATGGGTCCAGTCATGATCGCTGGCCGATACCACATTGTCGTACAAGGCGTAAGTCATGCCCTCCCCCGGCCACGGATTCATCATGTAGACGTAACTGCCGCCGCTGCCGCTCTGGTAGCCGCGGCCTACGATGAAATGGCCGCCGCCGCTGGTCCAGCCATAGCGGATCACAAATGGCCGGTTGGCCTGGATGTCCTGCTGCACATGCGTCCAGGACAGATAGTCGTAGACCGCGTAATTGGACACGCCCCAGTTGCTCAGGATGTCCTGCAGGCTGCCTCCGCCGCCGAACATATTATTAGGGCTGTTGGCGTCGCTGTTCCAGTTGAAGTTGCTGTTGCCGCAAGCGTAGTTGATGCCGAATGCCCAGTTGACGATGGCGCACTGGCTCGGCGTCTGCTTGTACCAGGCCAGCACCGCCTTGCTGGAGCCGGCCCAGCACCATTGGCTATGCTCCTGCACCGTCAAGGGCACGCCCAGCACTTTGCTGTCGGCCTGCGCGGCAACGGCGCCGGCCAGCATGGCCGCCGCCAGAATGGTCTTGCCCAGATGCATATTCATCATGATGGCCTCCCCTCAGCGCCAGCTGGAAAGATTGCTGCGCACCACGGCGCGCAGCGGTTCGAGCAACTGCGCGCCGTCCAGCAGGACAGCGCCGCCATCGGCCTGGCGTTGCAGTTGCAGCGACGCATTGGCTGAAGTCAGCGCGGCGAAGCGCGGCTTGCCGCCGGCCGGCGTCACCTCCAGAAAATCCGATTGCGCCTGGTAGACCCGCAGGAAACGGGTAGCGGCCCGGCCGCCATCGCCATAAGCCGCGCGCAAGGACTCCAGATCCTTAGCCAGCCCGGCCGCGCCATAGGACACCGCTTGCCAGCGGCCCGCCACCTTTTCCACCGTCACCAGGCCAACCGGCCGCTGTTGCTGATACACGGTGAAGCGCCAGGCGCCGGTGGGCGCCATTTGGCGGCTGAGATCGGCATCGGTCGCCAATAGTTGTTGCGGCGTCACGCTGTATACCGGAAAACCGGCGCCGACGCGCAAAGACGCCAGCGCGCGGCCATCCGCCACCTCCAGCGGAAAGCCTTCCGGCAGACGATTGCCGAACGCCTGCCCGTTCTGCCTGACGAAAGCGTCCAGGCCTTGCCTGGCCGCCGCGGCGGCACCGGTTTGCTGCTCGGCCAGTTGCGCGGCGGATAATGACGCCGCGTGGGCCGGCGCGCTGCCGCCGGCGAGAACGGCCAGGCCCAGCCAGGCCGCCATGATCACGGATTTCGACTGCATGTTTCGACTCCCCAGAGTTGGAACGCGTTTGCAGTTCAATACCTGCCCATGGCATACCATGAGCATGCTGATAGTCATAGCAGCAGAAATTGCGCGTCCCAATCCGTGGAAAAACATACATCTCATTGATTTATTTTTGAAAATATCGACAATTCAGTCGCTTGCCGCGTGGTATTAAAGTGGCCTATCAGATAAAACCTGCCCGTAAGGTCAGCACCCAAACTGTCGCCAGGCTCCTATTGCCCCAGGCCTGAGAATGGCCTGATGCGCATCGCAGCGCGTTGCACTACCGGACTGCTCGCGCGACGCCCACCATCCGTCATAGCCCGATGGCAAACACGCAGAATAAAGCCCCGCGGTTAATCGCGGGGCTGTTGCCTGAAGTCGCGCTCAGCGCTGCGGCAGCGGCTGCAAACGCCGCAGCCACCAGGCCACCGCCAGCAGCAGCAACAAACCGCCAGCCAGCACCGCGGCCACGCCATGCCAGCCGCCGCGCCCCCACATCAGGCCGGATAGCGAGCCATACACGCTGGAGCCGAGGTAATAGCAACTCAGATACAGCGCCGCAGCCATGGCCTTGGCCTCCCTGGCCCGCAGGCCTATCCAGCTGCTGGCCACCGAATGGCCGGCGAAGAAGCCGAAAGTGAACAAGGCGATGCCGGGCACCATCAGCCACAAGGTGTCGGCCAAGGTCAGCGCCAGGCCAGCCAGCATCATCGCCACCATCAGCCACAACACGTTGCGGCGACCCAGCCGGTCCGCCAGCCGCCCCACCCAGGCCGACGACCAGATGCCCACCACATACAGCGAAAACACCAGCGCCAGCATGCTCTGGCTCAGGTGAAAAGGCGCCGCCAGCAAACGGAAGCCCAGATAGTTGTACAGGCTGACGAAACAGCCCATCAGCAGGAAAGCGGTGAGAAACAGCCACGGCAAGCCGCCGTCGCCAACGATGGCCTTCCATTCCCGCCGCATGCGGCCAAAATCATGCGCGCGCGGCTGGAAATGGCGCGATGGCGGCAACCAGCGCCAGAACAGCCAGGCGCCCACTCCGCCCAGCAAGGCCAAAGCCAGCACTGCGCCGCGCCAGCCGAAATGATCGGCCAGCACCGAGGCCAGAAACCGGCCGCACATGCCGCCCAGCGCGTTGCCGGCGATATACAGCCCCATGGAGTGGCCCAGCGACTTGCCGTCCACCTCCTCGCTCAGATACGCCATCGCCACCGCCGGCAGGCCTGCCAGCGCCACGCCGAACAGCGCTCGCAGCCAGATAAGCTGCCCGAAACTGCCGACAAACACCGACAGCAGCGTCAGCAGCGCGCCCAGCGCCAGCGCGCCATTCATCAAGGCGCGGCGGCCGAAACGATCCGACAGCAGGCTGGCCGGGATCAGGCTAAGCGCCAGCGTGCCGGTGGACATCGACACCACGCCGCTGGCGGCGGCGGGGGTCAAGCCAAAGTCGTGCGCGAATACCGGCATCAGGGGCTGGGTGCAGTACAGCATGGCGAAAGTGCAGAAACCGCCGACAAACATGGCGCGGGACGTGGCGCGAAACGCCGGGCTGCCAACGTGCAGCTTGCCGACAGGCGATGCTGCAGCGGCGGCAACAGATGGGGACAAGACAGTAGCGGAAAGGGGGGTGGACACGGCGACAATCTCATGAAACTGACAACACCGCCAGCTTAGGCTTGGCCATTGCAGCAGTCCAATATATATTTAAATCATCATTGATACTTATAAAATATTAATCATGGAACTGCGACATCTGCGCTATTTCCTGGCGGTAGCCGAAGAACTGCACTTCACCCGCGCCGCCGAACGCCTGCACATCGGCCAGCCGCCCTTGAGCCAGCAGATCCAGGCGCTGGAAGCGGAACTGGGCGTGGCGCTGTTCCGCCGCCACCAACGCAAAGTGGAGCTGACCGCCGCTGGCCGCCAGTTTCTTCCCCGCGCGCGGCAGATCCTGGCCGACAGCGCCGCCGCCGTTGCAGCCGCCCGGCGAGCGGCCGATGGCGAGATCGGCGAGCTGCGTATCGGCTTCACCTCCTCGCTGCCGCTCACCCCCATCCTGCACCACAGCCTGCAACACTACCGCGCCGCCTACCCAGACGTCAGGCTGACGCTGCGCGAAATGTTCACCGCCGGCCAGTTCGACGCGCTGGAGCGCGGCCAGCTGGACTTGGGTTTCGTCCGCTTCAACGGCCCCGCGCCCAGCGCGCGGATTCAAGTCAGGGAGTTGCACCGCGACCGCCTGCTGGCCGTGCTGCCGCGCGCGCACCCGCTGGCGCGAGCCGGCAGCGTGGCGCTGGCCGAACTGGCGCGCGAGCCATTGATCGGCTATCCGCAGGAATCCGGCGCCGGCCTGCGCGACGTGATTCTGCAGCTGGCGCGGCAAAATGGACTGGAGTTGAACGTGGTGCAGGAGGCGGGAGAGGCGATCACCCAGATCGGGCTGGTGGCGGCCGGCGTCGGCGCCGCCATCCTGCCGTCCCCGCTGGAGTGCGTGCAGATCCCCGCGGTGAGCTATGTGCCGCTGTCGGACGCGGACGCCTACCTGTCGATGGGCATCGCCACCCGCCGCGACGAAGATTCGCCGCTGGTGGCCAATTTTTTGGCCGGAGTGGAGACTGAAAACTAGCCCCTGCGCAAAAACTGCTGATGCCAGCGCGTGCGCGCGGCGCGCGCTTCGCTGAACAATTGATTCAGACTGGCCGCGTCGCCTTGCTCCAGCAAGGCTGACAAGCGCTCCAGGTTGGCGCGGTAGTCCGCCAGCTCGGCCAGCAAGGCGTCGCGGTTGGCCAGGCTGATGTCGGTCCACATTTCCGGATGGCTGCCGGCGATGCGGGTGAAATCGCGAAAGCCGGTGGCGGCAAAGTCGAAGCAGCGTTCGGCGTCGGCCTTGGCCGCCACCTGATCGACATAGGCGAAGGCCAGCAAATGCGGCAGATGGCTGACGCTGGCGAACACCGCGTCGTGCTCGGCCGCGCTCATGGCATGGATTTCCGCGCCGCAGGCGCGCCACAGCTCAGCCACGGCGTGAGCCGCCTCTGGCAGCGTCTCGTCCAGCGGCGTCAGCACCACGCGGCGGTTCTCGTACAAGCCGTACTGCGCGGCGGCGGCGCCGGACAAGTCCGACCCGGCGATCGGGTGCGCCGGCACGCACCAGGGCAGATGCTGCGGCAGATGCTCGCGATACAGCGCCGCCACATCGCTCTTGGTGCTGCCGCCGTCGGTGACGATGGCGCCCGGCCGCAGCCCCGGCGCCAGCGCCCGCATCAAGGCGCCCATCTGCCCCACCGGCGCGGCCAGCAGCACCATGTCGGCGCGATGCGACACGCTGGCGATGTCCTGCGTCACCTCGTCGGCCACGCCCAGCGCCAGCGCGTTCTCAAGATTGGCTTGCGTGCGGCCCACGCCGATGACCCGGCGCACCCGGCCGGCGCGCTTGAGCGCCAGCGCGAACGAGCCGCCGATCAGGCCGACGCCCGCCACCACCAGCGTGTCTATCTGCTGCTGCACCTGCATCCCCCTTGTTCTGCCGCCACCCGCGCGGCGCGAAGGTCTATCATAAGCGATTTTCCCGATCAGGCCAGTCTGGAGACCGACATGACCGTCACGCTGTATTGCTATTTCAAAGTCGAAACCGATGCCGAGGCGCAGCTGCAAAGACTGCGCGCGCTGCAGCGCGAACTGGCCGCCGTGGGCTGGACGGGCGAGTTGCTGCGGCGCTGCGACGATGAAACGACCTGGATGGAGGTGTATGCCGGCATCGCGGACCGGGACGCCTTCCGCGGCGCCTGGCAGGCCGCGCGTCAGCGCCACCACTTGGCGATGCCGGCGCATGAGGAATGGTTCCAGCCGCTCTAGGGGCTGTTGACGTTTTGTGAGCGGTCGCGCCGGGATGCGTTTTGCGACGAATCGAGGCGTTTCGCGCGCCGCATTTCATTCTCTGCCAGCGCGGAACAACGAAGAGTCGTCGCGAAAGGCGCCCGGCCCTTCAGGTTTGGCGAAGCGCAAACGCGATCCACGCAGCAAGCGTCAACAGCCCCTAAACAAGAAAAAGGCCGGGCGCAAGCCCGGCCGAAAGAAACACGATTCACGAGAGAAACCGAAACTCATGCCCGGCTTGCGCCTGGCGACTCGGTCATGGCAAGCAATATACCGAACGCGGCCGCCTCCACCAAATCACTTGTTCTGCTTTGCAAATCACCGTTAACCGTTTTGCATGGCAGGTTCGGCGCGCAGCGCCAGCCGCTCCACCCACAGCGCGATCACGCCATCGCCCGCCACATTGCAGGCGGTGCCGAAACTGTCCTGCGCCAGATACAGCGCGATCATCAGCGCCAGCGCGGCCTCTGGGAAGCCCAGCACGCTGGACAGGATGCCCAACGCCGCCATCACGCCGCCGCCGGGCGCGCCCGGCGCCGCCACCATAGTCACGCCCAACAGCAAGATAAATGGCAGCATGACATCCCAGCCCGGCAGCGCCAGGCCCTCCGTCATCAGCATTACCGCCGTGGCGCAGCTGACCAGGGTGATGGTGGAGCCGCACAGGTGGATGGTGGCGCACAAGGGCATGACAAAGTTCACCACCGGCGAGGCCACCTTCATATTGCCGGCCGAGCGCAGCGCCACCGGAATGGTGGCGGCGGACGACATGGTGCCCAGCGCGGTGAAGTAGGCCGGCAGCATGGCGCGCAGCAGCGAGAACGGATTGCGCCCCAGCAGCAGGCCGCTGACGCCGTACAGCAGCGTCAACCACAGCGCGTGCAGACCGATGGCCAGCAGCAGCACCACGGCAAAGGTCTGCAAGGTGGCGAAGGCGGTGCCGGCGGCGGCCATGTCGGCGAAGACGCAGGCGATATAAGCCGGCAGCAGCGGCACCAGCACGCGGGCCAACACTTTCTCGACGATGTCCTTGCCCTGCTCCGCCATCTCGTGCAGGCGCGTCGCGCCGGTGGCGGAAATGCCCAGTCCGAAGACAAAGGCCAGAGTCAGGGCCGTCATCACATCGAACAAGGGCTTGATCTCCAGCTTGAACAGCGGCGCGATGGCGCTGGCCGCAACCGGCGTCTGGGCCGCCTCGCCCACCCACTGCGGCAACACGGTCGACGCGGCGCCGAAGGCCAGCGCGCCGGACAGCACGGTGGAGCCATAGGCCAGGCCGACGGTCCAGCCCAGCATGCGGCCGGAGCCGCTCTCCAGCGACGCGATGCCGTGCATGATGTAGAACACGATGATCAGCGGGATCATGAAACCGATGAATTGGCCGAACAGGCCCTTGAAGGTCAGCAGCAAGGATTGCGCCGGGTCCGGCGCGTACAGGCCGAGCAGCATGCCCAGCGCCATGCCGGCCAGCAATTTCAGAATCAATTTCAAAACACGACCTCTTTGTCCGTTGTATCAGCCCATATCCGCCGCGCGCAGGCAAAGCATCACCGCTCCGGTCCAGGCCGGATGGCATGCGATGAGGGGAGACCCGCCGAGACGGCAGGCGGAACGCGGCGCCGGTTTGTCCCTCCGACGCCAGGCTTCAGGCTTGTTGT
Organism: Chromobacterium sp. CCUG 76385; assembly: GCF_059916625.1. Taxonomy (NCBI): domain Bacteria; kingdom Pseudomonadati; phylum Pseudomonadota; class Betaproteobacteria; order Neisseriales; family Chromobacteriaceae; genus Chromobacterium; species Chromobacterium sp. CCUG 76385. Next base: position 48,486 of record NZ_JAUCGU010000002.1, on the reverse strand, counting down.
AACAAGGCTTGCCGCAATGCTTGCAGCAAAAGGGAAGGCGTCCAGACGCGCTCGCCCAAGCGGGCCAGCGGCCAGATGCCCATCAGGCTATTGGAGAGAAAGGCCGCGTCAGCGTCAATCAAATCGGCGGCGGAAAGTCGCATTTCCATAAATTCAAGTCCGAAATCAGAAACATTGTCCGTCAACCAATCTCGCACCGCGCCGTTTACGCCGCAGCGATCCAGCCTAGGCGTCAGCAGCTGCCGCCCGCGCAGCAGGTAGACATTGCTCATGGTGCCCTCAACCAGCCAGCCGTCCTGATCCAGCAACAGCCCTTCCTGAATGGCCGGGTCGTCCCATTCGGAACGCGCCAGCACATTCTCCAGCCGGTTCAGATGCTTGACGCCGGCCAGCGCCGGCTGGATGGACAGGCGCAGCTCGCACCAGCGCGCCGCGACGCCCTGCTCGCCATATTCTTGCGGGTAGCCCTGCCATGGCGAGACTGATACGATGCGCGTCGGCGCACCGGCCGCCGACATCGCGTAGCCGCGGGCGCCGATGCCGCGCGTCAGCACGATCTTGGCCACCGCCGACTCATGCTGGCGCCCCAGCGCCATCAGCTCGTCCAGCAGCAACTGCTCGTCCGGCGCTTCCAGCCGCAGCCGCGCCGCGTCGTCGGCCAGCCGCGCGTACTGCCAGCGCCACATCCACGGCCGGCCATGGCGCAGCTGCAGGGTGCGGAACACGCCGTCGCCGTAATTGAAGCCGCGATCCAAGGCCGAGACCATTTCGCCCGGCAGGCCGTTGATGAGCATGGCCATCAAGCCTGCTCCACGCCCAGCGCTCTGAGCAAGCCGCGCGCCTTGTGGCGGGTTTCCATCAGCTCGCGCTCGGGATCGGAGTCGGCCACGATGCCGCCGCCGGCGCGGAAGCGCAGCTGGCTGCCTTCCTGCATGAAGGTGCGGATCAGGATGTTGAAGTCCATGCTGCCGTCGCGGTTCAGATAACCCAGGCTGCCGGTATAGGCGCGGCGCGCGCCGTTTTCCAGCTCGCGGATGATCTGCATGGTGCGCACCTTGGGGCAGCCGGTGATGGTGCCGCCGGGGAACAGCGCGCGCAGCACGTCCGCCGGCGCGACATCGTCGCGCAGCCGGCCGCGCACATTCGATTCGATATGGTGGACATAGGCGTAGCTGGCCACCGCCATCAGCTCGTTGACCTCCACCGTGCCCGGCCGGCAGATGCGGCCCAGATCGTTGCGTTCCAGATCGATCAGCATCACGTGCTCGGCGCGCTCCTTGATGCTGCTGATCAGCCGCTGCTTCAGCGCGGCGTCTTCCGCCGGGTCCGGCGAGCGCGGATGGGTGCCGGCGATCGGCCGCGTCTCGGCCCAGCCGTCCTGCACCCGTACCAGGCGTTCTGGCGACGAGCTGACGATCTGCGCGTCGCCAAAGTCCGCCAAGGCCGAGAACGGCGCCGGGTTGGCTCGGCGCAGCGCGGCGTACAGATCCGGCGCGGCGATGCCGTCGGCCAGTTCGGCGCGCCAACCGCGCGAGATGTTGACCTGAAACACATCGCCTTCGTAGATGTAGCGCTTGAGGCGGACTACCGCGTCGGTGTACCACTGCGGCGGGTCTTCTTCCAGCGCGTTCAGCGCTACCGCTGCCGGCTCAAAAGCCGGACACGCGCCGACCAGGCGCTCCAGCCGGTGCCAGTCCTCGGCCGTCTCGCCGACCAGCCAGGCTTCGTTGTGGACGCGGTCCACCAGCACCGCCGCCGGCGCGCGCGCCCATACGGCCAGTGGAAAACTATCGGGCAAGGCGGCCGGCACGCGCGGCTCAAACTCGGACAACAGGTCGTAGGCAAGATAGACAAACCAGCCGCCGACAAAGGGCAGTCCATGCGGATTGGCCACCGGCCGCGGTTGGAAGGCGCGCATCTGCTCGAGAAACGCCTGGCCCTCGCCGCTGCGGAACACGCGCCGCTCGCGCTGCATCAGCAGCAAGTCCCAGCCGCTGTCGCCGGACGACTGCATCAAGTACGGGAAATTCTCGCGATCGGAGACGTGCAGCGCCAACAAGTCGGGAATGAAATCGAGTTTCTGCGTGAACATCGGGAGTCCTGGGCCGGCAAGGCCCGGCACTGATTTACGACCTCCGCCGGCCAACCTTGCGCACGGCGGCGGAAAAAAGAAAAACCGCTGCGAGTGTAGCGCAGCGGTTCGGTCTGTCAATCGCTTGCGCGACGGTTTTACACGCGCTTGAACACCAGCGTGCCGTTGGTGCCGCCAAAACCGAAGGAATTGGAGATACCCACGTCGATCTTCATTTCACGCGCGGTGTTGGCCACGTAATCGAGATCGCAACCCGCTTCCAGATCCTGCTCGACCAGATTGATGGTCGGCGGCGAGATCTGGTTGTGGATGGCCAGGATGGTGTAGATCGCCTCCACGCCGCCGGCGCCGCCCAGCAAGTGGCCGGTCATCGACTTGGTGGAATTGACCACCAGCTTGCCGGCGTGGTCGCCGAACGCCATCTTGATGGCGTTGGTCTCGTTGGCGTCGCCCAGCGGCGTGGAGGTGCCGTGCGCGTTGACGTACTGCACTTGGTCGGCGTTGATGCCGGCGTCGCGCAGCGCGTTGGCCACGCCGCGGGCCGGACCCTCGGCATTCGGCGCGGTGATGTGATACGCGTCCGAGCTCATGCCGAAGCCGATCAGCTCGGCGTAAATCGTCGCGCCGCGCTTCACCGCATGCTCGTACTCTTCCAGCACCAGCACGCCGGCGCCCTCGCCCATCACGAAGCCGTCGCGGCCCTTGTCCCAAGGACGGGACGCGCCTGCCGGATCGTCGTTGCGGGTGGACAGCGCCTTCATCGCGGCGAAGCCGCCGATGCCCAGGCGCGAGATCGCGCCCTCGGCGCCGCCGGCCACCATGATGTCGGCGTCGCCGTACTGGATCAGGCGCGCGGCGTCGCCTATGCAGTGCGCGCCGGTGGTGCAGGCGGACACGATGCCATAGGACGGCCCCTGGAAGCCCTTCAGGATGGACACCTGGCCGGCGATCAGGTTGATCAGCGATCCCGGAATGAAGAACGGACCGATCTTGCGCGGACCGCCTTCCATCAGCGCCACGCCGGTGTCCTCGATCAGCGGCAAGCCGCCGATGCCGGAACCGATATTGACGCCGACGCGGGTCTTGTCCAGGCCCGGGATGTCATCCAGGCCCGCATCGGCGATGGCCTGGAAGGCCGCGGCGATGCCGTAATGGATGAACAGGTCGTTGCGACGCGCTTCTTTGGGCGAGATGTACTGGGCGATGTCGAAATCCTTGACTTCGCCCGCGATCTGGCACGCCATGTCGCTGGCGTCGAAACGGGTGATCTTGGCGATGCCGCTCTTGCCGGCCAGCAGATTGGCCCAACCCGTGGCGACATCATTGCCGACCGGGGACACATGACCCAGGCCGGTGACTACTACTCTGCGTTTGGACACGAAGAATCTCCGTGAGAGATGGGAGGGCAGTCTCCCGTTGAAACCAAGCGAGTCGATTGCGCAAGCGCGCAATTCAAACGCACGTTTGGAATCCTCATAACAAAAGAACCTCTGCGGGCGAGCCGAAGCAGCACCGGGCAGAGGTCCTGGTCCCGAAGAAAGGGATTATTTGTTCAGATGAGCGGTGACGTAGTCGATGGCTTGCTGAACGGTCGTGATCTTCTCGGCCTCTTCGTCCGGAATTTCGCACTCGAACTCTTCTTCCAGAGCCATTACCAGCTCAACGGTGTCGAGCGAGTCGGCGCCCAGATCGTCCACGAAGGAGGACTCGGTCTTCACTTCGGCTTCGTTCACGCCCAGTTGTTCGGCGACGATCTTCTTAACGCGCGCTTCGATGTTTTCCATTTGTTTAAACCCTTGACCTTTCTGATTCGGGATCACAAAACCCCGGTATTCTACAAAAAAAAATTAGAGCAGCCTACCTAAATCTCATCCGGACATTTGCCGGACCAGTTTATGGCATCAGCATGCCACCATTTACATGCAATGTCTGACCCGTGATGTACGCGGCCCGATCCGACGCCAAAAATACAACGGCATCGGCAATGTCCTTGGCGTCGCCCAGACGACCCAGGGCGATCTGCCCCACCAGCGCCTCGCGCTGCGCTTCCGGCAGCGCGCGGGTCATGTCGGTGTCGATGAAGCCCGGCGCGACGCAGTTGACGGTGATGTTGCGGCTGCCCACCTCGCGCGCCATGGACTTGGTGAAGCCCATGATGCCCGCCTTGGCGGCGGCGTAGTTGGCTTGGCCGGCGTTGCCCATCGCGCCCACCACGGAGGCGATGTTGATGATGCGGCCGGTGCGGGCCTTCATCATGCCGCGCATCACGGCCTTGGACGTCTTGAACACCGACTTCAGATTGGTGTCCATGATGGCGTCCCAATCGTCTTCTTTCATCCGCATCAACAGATTGTCGCGGGTGATGCCGGCATTGTTGACCAACACGGCGATGGCGCCGAATTCCTTCTCCACCGCCTCCACCAGCGCCTCGACCGCGCCCGCCTCGGTCACGTTCAGCACGCGGCCGGCGCCGCCCTTGCCGGACAGACGCTCATGGATCGCAGCCGCGCCGGATTCCGACGTAGCGGTGCCGATGACAATCGCGCCTTCGGCGGCCAAGGCGTCGGCGATGGCCGCGCCAATGCCGCGGGACGCGCCGGTCACCAGCGCTACTTTGCCCTGCAGACTCATCAATATGTCTCCTTATGGTCGGCGCCCGCGCCATGCAGCGCGGATCGCCGCGGGCCAGCCTCAGGCCAACCCGCTGTCAATGGGTGCTCAGGCCAGCTCGGCGCTGGCGGCTTCCAGCGAGGCGCGATCGGTCAAGGTCAGGCACTTGACGTTGCCGTCGATGCGCTTGGCCAGGCCCGCCAGCACCTTGCCGGGACCGCATTCCGCCATCAGCAGGATGCCGTCGCCGGCCAGCTTCTGGATGGTTTCGGTCCAGCGCACCGGCATGTACAGCTGACGGGTCAGCGCGTCGCGGATTTGCGCCGGATCGCTGTAGCTGGCCACATCGGCATTGTGCAGCACCGGGATAGCCGGCACGTTCAGGTTCACCTCGCGCAGCGCCTCGGCCAGACGTTCGGCGGCAGGGCGCATCAGCGAACAATGCGACGGCACGGAAACCGGCAACGGCAGCGCGCGCTTGGCGCCCTTGGCCTTGCATGCTTCCATCGCCCGCTCCACCGCGGCCTTGTGGCCGGCGATCACCACCTGCCCCGGCGAGTTGAAGTTGACCGGCTCCACCACCTCGCCCTGCGCCGCCTCCGCGCAAGCGGCGCGGATGTCGTCGTCGGACAGGTTCAGGATGGCGGCCATCGCGCCGGTGCCGGCCGGCACGGCAGCCTGCATGGCCTCGGCGCGCAGGCGCACCAGCTTGATGGCTTCGGCGAACGGCAACGCGCCGGCAGCCACCAGGGCCGTGTACTCGCCCAGACTGTGGCCGGCGACGACGGCCGGCTGCTTGCCGTTCAGCTCCTGCCACGCCAGATACGTGGCGTAACCGGCGGCCAGCATGATGGGCTGGGTATTGACGGTGGCGTTGATGGCATCGGCGCTATCGGCCTGCAACATGGCCCACAAATCCACCGACAACGCGTCGGAAGCTTCTTCGAAGGTATGCTGCACGACCGGCAGGTCGGCGAAGCCATCCATCATTTTCAGGCTCTGCGAGCCTTGACCGGGAAACAGAAATGCAAAAGTCATTGTCGACTCCACTGAATTCGACGCAAAGGATGACGCAAGACGCCCCTCGCTGCCAAGCCCGCCGATCAAAAAAACCGCTGATAATCGGCGAATCGGCGGCGAAATGCGTTTTTTCGCGTCATCCGCTTATCAAAAGATCAGCAGCGCGGCGCCCCAGGCAAAACCGCCGCCTATCCCCTCCAGCAGCACAGTCTGCCCGCGCTGGATGCGGCCATCGCGCACGGCGACGTCCAGCGCCAGCGGGATGGAGGCCGCAGAGGTATTGCCCTGCTCCGGCAAGGTGACGATGACCTTGTCCATGGACAAACCCAGGTGTTTGGCGGTGGATTCGATGATGCGCAGATTGGCCTGGTGCGGCACCAGCCAATCGACGGCGGATTTCTCCACGCCGGCCTCGGCCAGCGTGGACATGGCGATCTCGGACAAGGACTTGACAGCGAATTTGAATACCGCCGGACCGTCCATGTGCAGATACGGCATGCCCTGGATCTTGCCGCCGGAAATCTGCGCCGGCGTATTCAGCAAGCCCTGGTAACGGCCATCGGCCGCCAGCTTGGCATGCAGGATGCCCGGCTCGTCAGAGGCGCCCAGCACGACTGCGCCGGCGCCGTCGCCGAACAGCACGCAGGTGCGGCGGTCATCCCAATCCAGCACGCGCGACATGATCTCCGCCCCCACCACCAGCGCTTTCTTCGCCATGCCGCTCTTGATATAGGCGTTGGCGGTGTTCAGCGCGTAGATGAAGCCGGCGCAGACGGCCTGCACGTCAAACGCAGGCACGCCGGGCAGGCCCAGCTTCTCCTGCAGAATGCAGGCGGTGCTGGGGAAGATCATGTCCGGGGTGGTGGTGGCGACGATGATCAGGTCGATCTCGTCCTTGTCTATGCCAGCGCTGGCGATGGCGGCTTCGGCCGCCCTCAAGGCGAGGTCGCTGGTCTTGTGCTGCTCGTCGGCAATATGGCGCGCGCGGATGCCAGTGCGAGTGACAATCCACTCGTCGCTGGTCTCCACGCGTTCGGCCAATTGCGCATTGGTGAGCACCTGGGACGGCAGGTAGCTGCCGGTGCCGAGAATGCGGGAATAGCCCATGTATGTCAGTTCGCTTCTGCCTCGGATTGCTTGAGGTTGTCTAGTTGTTTAGCAACCCGTTCGGCGATGTGACCAATCACGTCGGAGCCGGCCTCCTCGCATGCCTGCGCCAACGCGTAACGGAATCCTGTGACATCGGCGCCGCCGTGGCTTTTCACCACGATGCCGCGCAGGCCCAGCAAGCTGGCCCCGTTGTAGCGGCGCGGATCGATGCGCTTCTTGAAGAGCGCCAGCACCGGCAGCGCGGCCAGCGCGCACAGGCGCGTCCACCAGCTGCGGCCGAACTCTTCCTTCAGGAATACGGCGAACATGTGCGCCAGCCCCTCAGCTGTCTTGAGCGCCACATTGCCGGTGAAACCGTCGCAGACTACCACATCCACCGTGCCCTTGCAGATGTCGTCGCCTTCCACGTTGCCGTAGAAATTCAGCTCCGACTGGCGCAGCAGTTCGGCAGTCTTCTTGATGTTGTCGTTGCCCTTGATGTCTTCGCTGCCGATGTTCAGCAGGCCGAGGCTGGGGTTGGTCTTGCCTTGCAGGCAGGCCATCAGTTCGGAACCCATGATGCCGAACTGCAACAGTTGTTCTGGGGTGCAATCGACGTTGGCGCCCAGATCCAGCACGCAGGAAGTGCCCTTGACATTGGGCAGCAGCTTGGCGATGGCGGGACGGTCGATGCCTGGAATGGTCTTGAGGACGAAACGCGCGGTGGCCATCAGCGCGCCGGTATTGCCGGCGGAGACGGCGGCTTGCGCCTTGCCTTCCTTGACCAGATTGATCGCCACCCGCATTGACGAATCCTTCTTGTTCTTCAGGGCGAGCTGAGGCGCCTCGTCCATGCCCACCACTTGGGTGGCATGCTGGATGAGGATGCGCTCACGCACGGCGCCCGCATGCAGGGACAGTTCCGCCTCAAGGGCTGGCTGGTCGCCTACGAGAATCAGATGGGTGTCGGGGTGGTCTTGCAGGAATTGGATCGATGCCGGGACGGTGACCTTGAGGCCAACGTCACCGCCCATAGCATCAACCGCGACGGTGATAGTCATCAACGAGTGCGGTATAAAGTGCCTACCAAAAAAGGAAAGGAAGTGAGGACGGGGAGATTACTCGCCCTTGGTCTTCACAACCTTGCGGCCACGGTAGAAGCCGTTCGGGCTGATGTGGTGACGCAGGTGGGCTTCGCCGGTGCTGGCTTCAACTGCCAGGGCCGGAGCGGTCAGAAAATCGTGTGCACGATGCATGCCGCGCTTGGACGGGGACTTTTTGTTTTGTTGAACAGCCATGGTCGACTCCTAAGAAATTCAAGTAGATTCTAATGCGAATCAGGGTTACTCGGACTTGGGTCTCTTAAGCGCCGCCAGCACCGCAAACGGGTTGGGCTTGTCAGCCTTGGCGAGCGAGAGAGTATCCCTGCTGCATTCGTCGTGTTTCGGCGAATGCGGCAAGCCCATGATGATTTCGTCTTCGATCAGCGCAATCACGTCCAGTTCGGGTTCGGCGAGAATGGCGTCCAGTTCCTCGTCCTGCTCGCAGGCTTCATCCAGTTTTTCCTGGCTGGCGAACAGCGTGAGCACCGAGTCGGTGTCCAGGCTGAACGGCATGCCATCCAGGCAACGCTGGCAGGTGACTTGCAGCTCCGCCGTCAGGCGGATGCGCAGAGCGAGGCGCTGCAACTCGTCGCGAAAGCCGTCGAGCTGGTAGGACACCTCGCCAGAGGTGTCCGACAGGTCGCCATGAACGCGCTCGTCCAGCCCGCCAACCGGCAATGCGCCGGACAGCGAGCGGCCCTCCCGGGCGAACTTGAGCGGATCAATCAAAATCGGTTTAGACATAAACTCCGCATGGTACAATCCATTCCCCTGATTTGTCAAAAGAAACAAGGCAGGCGCAAACCGCCGTCGTCCGCGCCGCGGCAACAGCGCCGCGCCCTGCCGCCACCAGGCTCGAAACATGCACATCGTACTGGCTTCCACCTCCCGTTATCGCCAAGAAATCATCGCCCGCCTGGGCCTGCCTTTCCAAGCCGAACCACCGATCTGCGACGAGACGCCGCTAGCAGGCGAAACCGCGCTGCAAACCGCGGTGCGCCTGGCCCGCACCAAAGCGCAATCGCTGGCTGCCAAACACCCGGACGCGCTGATCATCGGCTCCGACCAGGTAGCCTTGCTGGACGGCCAGCAGATCGGCAAGCCCGGCAGCTTCGAAAACGGCGTGGAAATGCTGAAGTGGATGAGCGGCCGCACCGTGGTGTTCCACTCGGCGCTGGCGTTGTACAACAGCCACAGCGGCCGGCTGCAGGAAGGCGTGGGCCTCACCCGCGTGACGCTGCGGCAACTGAGCGAAGCGCAGATCCGCAATTACCTGACCCGCGAGCCCGACGCCCTGCATTGCGCAGGCAGCGCCAAGAGCGAAGGACTGGGCGGCGCGCTGCTGGAAAAGGTGGAATCCGACGATCCCAACGCGCTGATCGGCGTGCCGTTGTTCCAATTGATCACCATGCTGGCCAACGAGGGCGTGGAGGTGCTGAAATGAGCGGCACGCTATTCCTGATTCCCGCCCCGCTGGGCGATGAAACCGTCGCCTGGCTGCCGGAGGGCGAGCGCGCCAAGGTCGTGCACCTCACCCACTTCGTGGTGGAGGCGGAAAAAACCGCGCGCAAGCACCTGAAGGCGCTGGGCGTGACCACACCCATCCGCGATCTGGCCATGCGCACGCTGAACGAGCATACCAAGGAAGCGGACGTCGCCGCCCTGCTCGCGCCGCTGCAGGCCGGCCACGATGTCGGCCTGATCTCCGAAGCCGGCTGCCCGGCCGTGGCCGACCCCGGCGCGCAGCTGGTGGCGCTGGCGCACCGCCACGGCATCCGCGTCGAGCCGTTGATCGGCCCCTCGTCCATCCTGCTGGCGCTGATGGCCAGCGGCGCCAACGGCCAATGCTTCGCCTTCCACGGCTACCTGCCGGTGGACGCGGCGGAAAAGGCCAAGCGGGTGAAGGAGCTGGAGCAGCGTTCGCGCCAGCACAACGAGACCCAGCTCTTCATCGAGACCCCCTATCGCAACAACGCGCTGCTGGCGCAGCTGCGTGAAACGCTGGCGCCCAGCACCCGGCTTGCGGTAGCCTGCGACCTGACGCTGCCCACGCAGACCATCGTCAGCCATCGCGTGCAGGATTGGCCCAAGGACGCGCCGGACCTGCACAAGCGCCCAGCCATTTTCGTGATCCACGCCGCCTGAAGAAGCGACGCCATGCCCAAGACCAAGCCCATCATCCAGTCGCTGCTGGATACCGACCTGTACAAGTTCACCATGCTGCAGGTGGTGCTGCACCAATTCCCGGCCGCGCATGGCGAATACGAGTTCCGCTGCCGCAATCACCCCGACACGCCGCTGTCGCAACTGAAAGCCCAGCTGGAAGAACAGCTGGACCTGCTGTGCCAGCTGCGCTTCCGGCAGGAAGAGCTGGCTTACCTGCGCGGCCTGCGCTTCATCAAGAGCGATTTCGTCGATTACCTGGAATTGTTCCACCTGCAACGCCGCTTCATCAGCGTGACCGAAGACGGCGAGCAGCTGGCCATCCTGATCAAGGGGCCGATGGTGCAGGCGATGTTCTTCGAAATCTTCGTGCTGGCCATCGTCAACGAGCTGTATTTCCGCCCGCTAGGCGGCGAAGCCGTGCTTGAGGAAGGCCGCCGCCGGCTGGAGGCCAAGATCGCCACCCTGGAACGCTTCCAGCGCGAAGAAGCCGCCAGCCAGCGTTTCCCGCTGCTGATCGCCGACTTCGGCACTCGCCGCCGCTTCAGCCGCGATTGGCAAGCCCATGTAGTGGAACGGCTAAACCGGGCGCTGCCGCAAATCTTCCGCGGCACCAGCAATGTGCATCTGGCGCGCAAGCTGGGCATCACGCCCATCGGCACCATGGCGCATGAATTCTTCCAGGCCTTCCAGGCGCTGGGCGTGCGGCTGCGCGACTTTCAGAAAGCGGCGCTGGAATCCTGGGTGCAGGAATACCGCGGCGACCTCGGCATCGCGCTGACCGACGTCGTCGGCATGGACGCCTTCCTGGCCGACTTCGACCTGTACTTCGCCAAACTGTTCGACGGCCTGCGCCACGACAGCGGCGATCCTTATATATGGGGCGAAAAGGCCATCGCCCACTACCGCAAGCTGCGCATCGACCCGGCCACCAAGATGCTGACCTTCAGCGACGGCCTGACGGTGGACAGCGCGCTGGACCTGCACCGCCATTTCAGTCCGCACATCCAGGTCAGCTTCGGCATCGGCACCCACTTCACCAACGATATGGGGCTGGAGCCGCTGCAGATCGTGCTGAAGCTGGTCAGCTGCAACGGCCAGCCGGTGGCCAAGCTGTCCGACAGCCCAGGCAAGATCATGTGCAGCGACGAAACCTTTCTCGCCTACCTGCGCCAGGTCTTCAAGATTCCCGCTCCGCGCTAGACGAGCCTTCCAGCAGCGCGCGCAAACGCTGGCGCGCCGGCTCGGCCAGCCGGTCGCCAGCCAGCGCCAGCGTCTGCCAACCCATGGCCCGATACGCCGCCCGCGCGGCGGCATCGGGCAACACCGCCAGATGGCTGGCCACCGTTTCGACGTCGCCGCGCAGGATAGGCCCGGTCAGCGCCTGATACGGCCCCAAGGCCATCGCATTGTCCAGCGTCTGCCGCATCAAGCCGCCCAACAGATCGCCCAACAGCTCGGCCGGCACCCCAGCCTGGCGCTCCAAGCCCTCCGCCATCGCCGTCAACGCCACCAGATAATTGGAAGCCACCGACAAACCGGCGTGATAAGCCGCCTTGCCGCCCAGCGCCAGCCGAAACGGCCTACCGCCCAGCAGCCGCGCCAGTTGCTCCAAACGCTGGCAAGCCAGCTCATCGCCCTCCAGCGCGCACAGCGTCCCGGCAAAACCTGCCACCGCCCGCTCAGGTTCGGCAAAAGAGAATGCCGGGTGCAGACTGGCCAGCAACACCCCCTGCTCCGCCAGCGGCGCCAACAGCGAAGCCTCGCAGGCGCCGCTGGCATGAAACACCACACTGCCGGCAGGCGCCGCGCCCGCCCTAGCCAACTCGCGCGCGCAGTCGGCAATGGCCGCATCCGGCACCGCCAGCAAATAAAAATCAGCCGGCGCCAGCGCGCGCCAATCCGCAACCACCCGCCCCGCGCCGATGAAGTCGCGCGCCTCCGCCAAGGAGGCCTCACTGCGCCCAGCCACATCCACCACCCGGCAAGCGCCAGACAGATGCGCCAGACGCGCCAGGCTGCGCCCCACCCGGCCCGCGCCAATCACACTCAGTTCAACCATATATATAGGTTCCCATCCGCCAGACCTTGCCACCCCGGCAAGAATGGCCGGAATGCAACAGTTTCACACCGAAACACCTCAGGCGACCTATCACTTATTTTCATTTAAAAACAAAAACTTAATACAAATATCTTCATAGAAATGAAACACCATTGGAACAATTGCTCCATTTACATAGTTTCCGCTTTCTTTTACTATGTTCGCTAGCGAATTCAAGTAGATGCAATCCGCACCGCCTGAATTCACTTCAAGTCACGTTGATTTTTCAAGCCCGCCCTTAAGCGCGGGCTTTTTTTTATCCAATTACAGCTACCCATACCGTGTAAACCATTGTAAAACGGCACCGCCTGCGCTTTGATGTATTTTTGCAACAGAAATAGACCGCCACAGACCCAACATTACAAACCAATACTATTCAACAACTTACCAGCAGCAAAAACGAATTTTCCGTTTGCAGAAACCCAACACAAGTTGCTCATCAGCAACACTTCCCAGTCCTCATAGTTGCATTTTCACAACCCAGCCAATAGCATTTGCTCACATTCCTAAACCAACTAAGGATGACTTGACCATGAAAAAGAGTCTGATCGCCCTGCTGGTAGCCTCCATGCCGGCTGCCGCTTTTGCTGACGTAACCATCTACGGCGCCATCAAGGGCGGCGTTGAATACAACGACAACGGTTCCACCAAGGTAACCAACATCGACGACCTGGGTTCCCGCATCGGCTTCAAGGGTTCCGAAGATCTGGGCAATGGCCTGAAGACCATCTGGCAAGTTGAAACCGGCTTCGCTATCGACGGCAACAAGGATCAATACGGTGCTTCCAGCTCCGGCACCTTCGCTAACCGTAACTCCTTCCTGGGCCTGCAGAGCAACCTGGGTACCCTGCGCTTCGGCAACGTGTCCAACTACCTGGACAGCGACATGGGCTTGGTTGATGCTTGGACTTACAACAGCAACAACCTGGGTCTGGGCATCTTCACCCGCGACGCTACCCGCCTGAAGAACTCCGTACGCTACGACCTGCCGGCCATCGTTCCGGGCCTGACCGCCGCCATCCAGTACGGCACTAAGGAAGACAAGTCCGCTGGCTCCAAGGATCGCGAAGTATCCAACATCGGCCTGGGCTACGAAAACAGCGGCTTCTTCGGCAAATACGCCTACACCCATGAATCCAAGGCAAACACTGGTTTCTCGGCTCCGGTGACCAACGTTTACACCCAAACTTCTTACAAGGCTAACGACAAGCATCGCCTGGAAGTTGGTTACAACGCCAACAACCTGTTCGTAGGCTTCGGCTACCAGCAAGAAAAGGGTGGCTATGACGTGATCGGTTCTGGCTGGGCCAACCTGTACGGCGGCTACGTAGCTGGCGGCAACCTGACTGACGAAGTGAAGACCCAAGAGTACGCGCTGACCGCTGCTTACACCTTCGGCGCCATCACTCCGAAGTTCACCTACGCTCACGGCGATGACATCAAGGTCAACGGCGCGAAGCAAAAGAACACTGGCTATGACCAGTTCCTGCTGGGTGCTGACTATGCTCTGTCCAAGCGCACCACCGTTGGCGCTCAATATGGCCAGATCAAGCCCAAGGATGGCGACATCAAGACCCAGAAGTCCTTCGGCCTGAATATGGTTCACAACTTCTAATTCAACGGTTCGACGCAAGAACCTGCGAACGCAGAAGCAGAAAAGACCCGCCTTGGCGGGTCTTTTTCTATGGCCAAACGGAAACAAGCCTCTCCGGCCAAAGAAAAACCGCTACGCGAGGCAGCGGTTTTTATTGCAATCAAACCGGCATCAGAACGGCAGCTGGTACACCGGGTTGCGCGTATCCGCGCCCTCTTCCCGTATCCGCTCCAGTTCCGTGCGCAGCGCGGCCTGCAGCCACTGCTCGCGCATTCTGTCGCCTTCCGGATGCTCGGCCAGGGTGCGGTACAGCGCCATGCCGTGCATGGTGGTCATCATGGTCAGCAGCGTGGCGAAAAAGCCGGTGGAAATGGCGTAGCGCGGGAACAGCGAGGCCATCAAGGCGACGAAGCGGTCGCGGAAATAGGTGCTGGCGCTGCCGAGGAAAATATCGCGCAAGTCCGGCGTCGTCCGGGCCGCCATCAGCAATTCCAGCAGCACGATGTGGCGCGGCGACATCACCAGCGCCCGCATCAGCCCGACGATACGCTCCTCTTCCGCCATGCCCGGCGGCTGCTGGCCAGCCAGCGTCAGCGCGGCGTCGAAGATATCGTCCACCACCTTGCGCCCCACCGGCAGCATCAACTCGTTCTTGGTGGCGAAATGACGGAACAGCGCGCCTTGCGACACGCCGGCGCGGTTGCAGATCAGTTGTACGCTGGTGCCGTGATAGCCGCACTCCATCAGGCATTCTATCGCCGCCTCCACCAGTTTCCCTATGGTGGACTCCCTGCGGCTTTGCTGTGTTCGTCTGGTTTGCATCTATTGTTTTATCATTTATCGTCCCAAGTCCGCCGCATGATACGCGAAACCGCGCGCCCAAGCGAGGGTGGGCACATTCTAAGAACAAGCTAGACACGCCAATAGCCCGGCGCTCCTCTCTCCCCTGGCGGCCGCTGAAAGCGGCAGCCGCCAACACAATACTACCAAAATCAATGGCGCTGCATGCAAGCGGATTTTGCGGCGCAATGCGCCGCCATCAGGGGAGATCAGGCGAGCGGCGCGCAAGATCGGCCGACCGTGGCGCAGAGGATGCGCCCGCTGCGGCCTGTCCGCCTTGCGCGTCGGCAAGGAATCATCAAAAAAGCGACTGCTCTATTTCAAAAAATCGCTTTCCGACCAATGCAGCTGAAACTATTTCACCGCCGCCGCGGAGAAGTCGACCCGGCCGTACGGATTGACCGCAAAGCCGCTGACTTCCTTGCGCGCCAAGACATAGGCCGTGGGATGGGCCAGCGGCAGCCATAGCGCCTGGTCATGGATGAGGCGCTGCGCCGACTGATACAACTTGCCGCGCGCCTTGAAGTCAGCGGTCTTCTTGCCGTCGCTGATCAGTTTGTCCAAGCGCGCATCGCAATAGCGGGCGAAATTGGTGCCGGACTGCACGGCCGAGCAGGAAAACTGCGGCGTCAGGAAGTTGTCCGGATCGCCGTTGTCGCCGGCCCAGCCCATGAACAGCATCTGGTGCTCGCCCGCCTTGCCGCGCTTGATCAGTTCGCCCCACTCCAGCACCTGTATCCGCAGGCGGATGCCGACCTTGGCCAGATCCGCCTGCAGCATCTCCGCGCCGGCCTTGGGGCTGGGGTTCAGCGTGCTGCCGCTGGGGCGGACCCAGACATCGACATCGAAGCCGTCCGGATAGCCGGCCTGCGCCAGCAGCTTCTTGGCCCGCGCCGGATCGTAAGGATAAGGCTTGATGGTCTTGTCGTAGCTCCAGGGATTGGGCGGATACACCAGATTGGCGGCAATCGCGCCGTTGCCGAACACCGCTTTCAGATAGCTGGCTTTATCGAAGGCCAGATTGATCGCCTGCCGCACCTGCGGATTGTCCAGCGGCTTCTTCTGGCTGTTGAAGGCGACGAAGGCCGTCATGAAAGCCGGCGTCTGCCACACCCGCAAGCGGGCGTCGGCCTGCGCCGACTGCACGTCCTGCGGTTTCGGCGACAGCGCGATCTGGCATTCGCCGGCGCGCAGCTTCTGCAAGCGCACGCTGGAGTCCGGCGTGATGGCGTAGATCAGCGCCGATACCTTGGGCTTTCCGCCAAAATACGCGGGGTTGGGCTGATAGCGCACCAGCGCGTCCTTGACGAAGCTCTTGAGAATGAACGGACCGGTGCCGATGGGCTTGCTGTTCAGTTCGGCGGTCTTGCCCGCCGCCAGCAGCTGCGCCGCGTATTCGGCAGAATAGATGGAGGCGAAGCCCATGGTCAGGCTGGACAGGAACGTGGCCTCGGGGTAGTTCAACTCAAAACGCACGGTTTGCGCATCCAGCTTGCGCACAGCCTTGATCAGCTTGGGAAACTGCATGGCCTGGGCGTGCGGATAACCGGCAGGCGCGGTCTTGTACCAGGGATTGTCCGGATTCAGCATGCGGTCGAAGGTGAACGCCACATCGTCGGCGTTCAGCTTGCGCGTAGGCTTGAAGTAGTCGGTGGAATGGAAGGCCGCGTCGGTACGCAGATGAAAGGTGTAGGACAGGCCATCCGGGCTGGCCTCCCAGCTGCGCGCCAAGCCGGGGCGCAGCTTGCCTGCGGCGGCATCGTATTCCACCAGCCGGCTCATCAGCACATCGGCGGAGGCATTGGTGGTGACCAGGGAGTTGTATTGCACCACATCGAAGCCTTCGGGGTTGGCGTCGGTGCAAATGGTGAGCGGCTTGGCGGCCATGGCGCCCAGCGGCAACCAGGCCGTCAGCAGGGCGGCGGACAGAACCTTCATGGCATTCTCCTTGCGGCGCCCGTCAACATGCCGGGCGCATGATTCGCAATAGGGTAAGCCAATCCGGTATGAAAACCAACGAATTAATCAGGCTAAGAAAATAAGCGCCCGTTCAAACGGGCGCCCGGCTACATCACCAATTGCGCGAACAGATTGGCCGGCAAGGCCGGGCTGCACAAGAAGCCCTGGTACTCCTGACAGCCGCGCTCCGCCAGCCAGCGCAGTTGCTGCGACGTCTCCACGCCTTCCGCCACCATGTTCAGCCCCATCATGCGGCATAGCGTGGTGATCATCTCGGCAATGGCCGGCCGCCGTTCCAGATCGGCGACAAAAGAACGGTCTATCTTCAGCGAGGTCAACGGGTAGCGCTGCAGATAGGCCAGATTGGAGTAGCCGGTGCCGAAGTCGTCCACCGCGATGCGCACGCCCAGCGCGCGCAGCGACTGCAGCGTGCGCATGGTTTGCTCGTCATCGCCCAGCAGCACCGACTCGGTGATTTCCAGTTCCAGCTTTTCCGGCTGGCAACCGCTGTCGCGCAAGGCCTGCGCCACCATCTCGGACAGCGCCGGATCGACGAATTGGCTGGGGGACAGGTTGACCGACACCATCAGATCCAGGCCGCGCTCGCGCCATTGGCGCTGCTGGCGGGCCGCCTGGGACAGGATCTGCCGGCCCAGTTCGCGCACCATGCCGCAGTCTTCGCACAAGGGGATGAAGGCATCCGGCATCAGCATGCCGCGCATCGGGTGTTGCCAGCGCGCCAAGGCCTCGGCGCCGACGATGCGTCCGCTGGCCACATCGACGCGCGGCTGGAAATAGGCGATAAATTCGCCGCCGTCCAGGCCGCGCCGGATATCGCGCTCCATCGCCAGCTGCGCCTGGCTGCGTTCTTCGAGCACCGGCGCGAAGAACATCAGATTGTTGCGGCCGGCGTCCTTGGCGGCATACATGGCCAAGTCGGCGTGGCGCATCATCTGTTCGATGTCCAGCCGCCCCTCGCCGCACACGCTGATGCCGATGGAGGCCGAAACGCTGATATCCATGCCGCCCAGCCGCATTGGCATCGCCAGGCTTTGCAAAATTCGAAGCCCCAAGGCCTCCGCCCGCTGCGCCACATCCGGCGCCGCCAGCATCACCAGGAATTCGTCGCCGCCCAGGCGGGCCACTTTCTCATCATGCCCCAGCAGTTGCGACAAACGCCCGCTCATGCGGATCAGCATTTCGTCGCCGCTGGCGTGGCCCAGGGAGTCGTTGACGTTCTTGAAGCGATCCAGGTCGATGAACATCAAGGCCACCTGGCGGCCATCGCGCAGGGCCTGTTGCAAATACGGCAGCAGCTCGCTGCGAATGCCGTTGCGGTTGGGCAGGCCGGTCAACACGTCGTGATTGGCGAGGAAGCTGGCGCGCGCCTCGGCGTGCTTCAGATCGGTGATGTCCACTTCCGTGACCAGCAGCGCGTCCTGGCCCGACACCCCGTCGCGGCACGCGCGCACGGCGATTTCATGCCAGCGCATGCCCTGGCGGGTGTGCACCTGGGCCAGCTGCCTGGCCTCACCGGCGGCCGCCACTCCCTGCTGCAGGGTTTGCCAGTCGCCATCATGAATGAAATGCTGGCGCCAGGTTTCGCTGGCATAGGCCACCTTGGCGCGGGCCGACGGGTTGCGGTACAACACCATGCCGGCGGAGTCGTACAAGGTGACCAGCATGGAGGTATGCATCAGCGCCTCGGCGCTGCGCAACGTGGCGGGATCGGTGGACAGCGTATTCTGGGCCTCGCAGAACATCATCATCCGGCCTTCGACCTGGATGCCGCGGAATACGACTTTCAACTGCCGCGGCATGCCTTTGGGGTAAAGCGTCCAGCTCTCGGTGAACACGGCATTGTCGCGTTCGAAATCCTGTTGATACTGGCTGAGCCGCTGCGCCACGGATACCGACATATCGCGCGACATGTCGCGCGCGCATAATTCCTGCAGGCTATCCGCGCCCCACACTTCCAGAGCGGCCGGATTGGCCCAGAATACGCGTTTGTTATCGATATCGAACACCCAAACCGGCAGGCTCAAAGCCTCCAGCATCGGCAAATTGTCTCCCTGCCAGGAGATGACGTTCTTCTTCGGCATGATTGCCGTTAACCTTTTATTTATTCATCAAAAAACCGGCTCGCCGTCTATCGGCAAGGCTTGCCATTGTAGCAAACGAGATCGCCTGCGCTGCTGTTATTTTGCGCAGCCGGCATTTTCACCGCTGCCATTTCGGCAAACATGCGTTTCAGTTGCCGAATGAAAAAAGCAGGGCGCTCGCCCTGCTTGGAGGAGGTGAATATCTTTAATTGATCGGTTTGCGCGCAAATAATCTGGCCATGCTGTGGTGATGAGGCCAGCCATGGCTGAGATCGAGCGCATATTCCTCCTGATAGGCCAGGGCCTCCAGTTGAGAGAATTGCGCTCTCAGCTCTCCGGAACGGTAGTAATGCCGGATATAGGCGGCGGTTTCGCTGGCGCGCCCGCCACGGCCGCAGCAGCCGGGATCGTCCACCAGGAAGACCGAGGCAAACAGAAAGCCGCCTGGCGCAAGGCCCGCTACCATGGCTTGCGCCAACCTGGCGCCCGCATCCTCGCTCAAATGATCCAGCAGGGTGTAAGCCACGATGATCTGATAATGCTGCGGCTCGATATCCGCCTCCGCCATATTGGCCAGATCGGCCACGCCTCCGTTGACGTCGAGTTGCAGCTCGTCGGCCAGCCCGCTCAGACGCGCCACCGCCTCCGCAGACTGATCCAGACCACGCATGGAAAAACCGCGGCGCGCCAGATACAGGGCATTGCGCCCTTGGCCGCATCCCAGGTCCAGTCCGACGCCCTCTCCTTTCACATTGTACTTATCTAGATAATAAATCAGGGACAGGGCTGGCCGGTCCCCATAGAACGACGCATTGCTGCGATAAAAACCATCAAAATCCGCGGCACCCATATTTATTCCCCTGCTCACGCACTCCCAAAAACAAGCGCCGACAAGACAAATCATCGGCAGGCGGAAACTACTTACTAGTAATAGTTCTTATGGGAAATTGTTACTACTTAGATACACATACTAAGTATTTACACTTAAACGATGGCCAACAAGATAAAGAAAAACCCCGTCAGGCCGCGCGCCGGACGGGGTCGTTTACAGTCAGGAGACGAGTTTTACTGATAGTTGTCGATGCTCGGGCAGCTGCACTGCACGTTGCGATCGCCATAAACGTCGTCGATGCGGTTCACGCTCGGCCAGAACTTGTTCTCCAGCACATAAGGCAGCGGGAACAGGCCCTGCTCGCGGCTGTACGGGCGGTCCCAGTCGCCGGCGATGTCGGCCTTGCTGTGCGGCGCGTTGACCAGCGGATTGTTGTCCGCCGGCCATGCGCCGTTCTGCACCTGGTCGATCTCGGCGCGGATGGACGCCATCGCCGCGATGAAGCGGTCCAGCTCGGCCTTGGGCTCGGATTCGGTCGGCTCTATCATCAGCGTGCCCGGCACCGGGAAGCTCATGGTCGGCGCGTGGAGGCCGTAGTCCATCAGGCGCTTGGCCACGTCCACTTCGGTGACGCCGGAGGCGGCCTTCAGCGGACGCAGATCGATGATGCACTCGTGCGCCACCCTGCCATTGACGCCGGTATACAGCACCGGGAAGTGCTCGGCCAGGCGGGTGGCCAGGTAGTTGGCCGACAGCAAGGCGTTTTCCGTCGCCTGCTTCATGCCTTCCGCGCCCATCATGGCGATGTACATATACGAGATCGGCAGGATGGAAGCCGAGCCGAACGGCGCGGCGGAGACTGCGGTCTGGCCCTCCTCCGCGCCCGGCACCGAAGCCACCACGTGGTTGGCCATAAACGGCGCCAAGTGCGCCTTCAAGCCGATCGGGCCCATGCCCGGCCCGCCGCCGCCGTGCGGGATGCAGAAGGTCTTGTGCAGGTTCATATGCGACACGTCGGCGCCGATGTCGGCCGGACGGGTCAGACCCACCTGGGCGTTCAGGTTGGCGCCGTCCATATACACTTGGCCGCCGTGGGCATGCACCACCTCGCAAATCTCGCGGATGGCCTGCTCGAACACGCCGTGGGTGGACGGATAGGTGATCATCAGCGCGGCCAGGTTGGCGGCGTGCTGTTCGGCCTTGGCCTTCAGGTCGGCCACGTCGACGTTGCCGGCCTCGTCGCACTTCACCACCACCACCTGCATATTCATCATCTGCGCGGTGGCCGGGTTGGTGCCATGCGCCGATTGCGGGATCAGGCAGATATTGCGATGGCCTTCGCCGCGCGACTCATGGTAGCGGCTGATGGCCAACAGGCCGGCGTACTCGCCCTGGGCGCCGGAGTTAGGCTGCATGGAGATGGCGTCGAAGCCGGTGATCGCCTTCAACTGCCGCTGCAAACCCTCGATCAGTTCCAGATAGCCCACGGTCTGCTCGCGCGGCGCGAACGGATGCATATTGGCGAATTCCGGCCAGGTGATCGGGATCATCTCGCTGGTGGCGTTCAGCTTCATGGTGCAGCTGCCCAGCGAGATCATCGAATGATTCATCGCCAGGTCGCGGTTTTCCAGCTTCTTCATATAGCGCAGCATCTCGTGCTCGCTATGGTGGGTGTTGAACACCGGGTGGGTCAGGATGGCCGACTCGCGTTTCAGCGCGGCCGGGATGGCCTCTTTGGCCACGGCGTCCAGCGCGGCGATGTCGGCCGGCTTGCCGGTGAACAGCTCGATCAGCTTGGCGAGGTCCGCCTCGGTGGCGGCTTCGTGGAAAGCCACGCCCAGCACGGTCTTGCCGACGCGGCGCAGGTTGTAGCCGGCGGCCAGCGCGGCGGCGTAGATGGCGTCAGCTTTAGGGGCGTCCACCTGCACCGTGTCGAAGAAGCGGTCGAACGCCAGCTTGCCGCCGGCGGCTTGCACCGCGTGGGCGAAGATGGCGGCCAGGCGATGGATGCGGGCGGCGATGCGCTTGACGCCTTCCGGGCCGTGATAGACGGCATACAGGCCGGCGATATTGGCCAGCAGCACCTGGCTGGTGCAGATGTTGGAGTTCGCCTTCTCGCGGCGGATGTGCTGCTCGCGGGTTTGCAGCGCCATGCGCAGCGCGGTCTTACCCTTGGCGTCGATGGACACGCCGATGATGCGGCCCGGCGCGGAACGCTTCATCTCGTCCTTGAAGGCGAAATAAGCGGCATGCGGGCCGCCGAAGCCCATCGGCACGCCGAAGCGCTGGGTATTGCCCAGCGCGATGTCGGCGCCCATTTCGCCCGGAGATTTCAAGGCCACCAGCGCCATCACGTCGGCGGCGACGGCGACGATGCCGCCCTTGGCCTTGACGGCGGCGATATGCGGGGTCAGATCGATCAGATCGCCGGCCTCGCCCGGATACTGGAACAGCGCGCCGAAGTAGTCGCCGTTGCCGGCCTCTTCCGGATGGCCTTGCACCAGCTCGAAGCCGAAGTATTTGGCGCGCGTCTTCATCACGTCCAGCGTCTGCGGCAGCACGCGGCTGTCGACGAAGAAGCTGACGGACTTGGACTTGGACACGCGCTTGGCCATCGCCATCGCCTCGGCGGCGGCCGTAGCTTCGTCCAGCAGCGACGCATTGGCCATTTCCAGGCCGGTCAGGTCGATCACCATCTGCTGGAAGTTCAGCAGCGCCTCCAGACGGCCCTGGGCGATCTCGGCCTGGTACGGCGTGTACGCCGTGTACCAGCCCGGATTTTCCAGCACATTGCGCAGGATGACGGTGGGCGTCAGCACCGGGTGGTAGCCGAGGCCGATGAAAGATTTGTTGACCACGTTCTTGCTGGCAACTGCCTTCAAGGCGGCCAGCGCTTCGGCTTCCGGCTGCGGCGCCGGCAGGTCCAGGCGGCGGTTCAGGCGGATGTCGGCCGGCAGAGTCTGGTCGACCAGGGCATCGATGGACGGCGCGCCGATGGCGGCCAGCATCTCGGCGCGCTCGGCGTCATTGGGGCCGATATGGCGGGAGAGGAATTCGTGACGATTGAAGAGTTCGGCAAGAGACATAACAAAACCTTTCTTTTGCCACGAAAACCACGAAAGGACACGAACGGCATGACGCGAAGCCGAAAAGCCGCTCACTCTGAGAGAAGCCGAAATAGGCTTCCTGTTATCTTTCGTGTCTTTTCGTGGTTTTCGTGGCTAAAAAACAAACGCCCCTGTGTCTTGCGACTCAGGGGCGTATCACATCAAGCGCCGATTTCCTTGGCGTAGGCGGCGGCGTCCATCAGGCCGTCCAGGTCGGACGCATTGGCCGGCTTGATCTTGAAGAACCAGCCGTCGCCGTACGGATCGTTATTAGCCAGATCCGGCGCGCCTTCCAGCTCGCCATTCACTTCCAGCACTTCGCCGGCGATCGGACAGTAGACGTCGGAAGCCGCCTTGACCGATTCCACCGCGCCAGCCTGCTCTTCCTTGGCCAGTACGCTGCCGATCTTGGGCAGCTCGACGAAGACGATGTCGCCCAACAGTTCCTGCGCGTGGGCGGTGATGCCCACGGTCACGGAGCCATCGGCCTCCAGGCGCAGCCATTCGTGGCTCTCGACGTATTTGAGTTCGGCGGGGATATTGCTCATCTTGAAGTTCTCCAGCTTAAGATCGGATCAATGGTGACGGCAGTCGTCGCAAGGACGCTGCCCGATTATTCGAATACTTTCTTGCCATTGCGCACGAAGGGCATCTTGACCACGCGCACATCGGTCAGCGTGCCGCGCAGATCCACTTGGGCGGCAGCACCGGTGGCGGCCGGCACGCGGGCGATGGCGATGGAGTGCTTCAGCGTCGGCGAGAAAGTGCCGCTGGTGATCACGCCTTCGCCCACCCCTTCCACCAGGACCTTCTGGCCTTCGCGCAGCACGCCGCGGCCTTCCAGCACCAGGCCCACCTGCTTCATTTTCACGCCAGCGGCCTTTTGCGCTTCCAGCGCCTCGCGGCCATTGAATTTACGCTCGGCCGGCTCCCAGGCAATGGTCCACCCCATGCCGGCCTCCAGCGGCGACACGGTTTCGTCCATGTCGTGGCCGTACAAATTCATGCCGGCTTCCAGACGCAGCGTGTCGCGCGCACCGAGGCCGATGGGCGCGACGCCGACGGCTAGCAATTGTTCGAAGAAGGAAACGGCTTCCGCGGCGGGAATCATGATTTCCAGGCCATCCTCGCCGGTATAGCCGGTGCGGGCGTAGAACCATTCGCCCTGCGGCAAGCCCTGGAACACTTTCAGCGCGCGGATGGCCTCGGCCAGCTCCGGCTTGATGGCGCAGACTTTTTCAATGGCTTGGGGGCCTTGCACCGCCAGCATCGCCAGGTCGCGGCGCACCTTCAGCGCCACGTCGAAACCGGCCTTCTGGCTTTCCATCCAGGCCAGGTCTTTTTCGGTGGTGCCGGCATTGACCACCATGCGGTAGCCATAGGAAGTGAGATAGACGATCAGGTCGTCGACGACGGTGCCCTGCGGCGTCAGCATGCCGGAATACAAGGCTTTGCCCTCGAAGCCGAGCTTGGCCACGTCGTTGGCGATCAGTTTTTGCAGCCAGGCCTTGGCGTCGGAACCGGTGATGTCGATCACCGTCATGTGGGAAACGTCGAACATGCCGGCATCGGTGCGGACGATTTCGTGCTCTTTCAGCTGGGAACCGTAATGGATGGGCATTTCCCAACCGGCGAAATCGACCATCTTGGCGCCGGCGGCAATGTGGGCTTCAAACAGCGGGGTACGTTTCGGGGCCGTCATGGCGCGGTTCCTTCGAGAAAAGTGTGGATAGCCTCTATCAACCACACCCCTCTGTCCCTGCACCTGAGATTTTCCGGCCGGATAAGCCGTTAGCCCCTTCGGTGGACGCCGCGCGGGCGCCGCTCTCCAGATTGCGCAAGCCGGCGGCCGCCGGCTCGATGATACAGTCCTTTTGCCTGAGCGATTAGCGGGTGCGCTTGCGCCTTCGGCGGCGGCCGCGGGTGCCGCTCTCTCCTGTATGACTCGCCGATTATGGTGGGCATCTCCCCGCCTTGGCAAGCCGAGTTTATTTCGATGTCAAACAGTCTGAATAAATGTTTCTCAAAGAAAATAAGCGCACATATTTATCAATAAAAACCATTCGGAAACGAAAAAAGCGCAGGCTTTCGCGCTGCGCTTTGACATGCCCCCGCCTCCGCCGCTCAATCGGCGGCGTGGCGCTCTTTCAACTGCCAGACATAAATCGGCAGGCCGAGCAGCAGCAACAGCATGCCCCACATCACGATCTCCGCGCCGGAGCCGTAAAGCGCCCACAAGGAATACACAAAACCGATGCCGGCGAAGAAGCCCGGCGCCACGTAATCGCGCGGCGCAAACGCCTTGCCGCGCATCAGCATGATGGCAATCAGCGCCATCGAGCAGAACGCGTACGGCAACAAGGTGGTGGCCGTGGCCAGCAGGATGATGAACTCGAAAATCTTCACTCCGCTGTCGCCGCCAGCGTATTTCATCGCCATCAGGATGGTGACCAAGGCGCTGGACAGCACCAGGCCAAAGATCGGCACGCCTGCCGCATTGCGTTGATTGAAGCGGCTGGGAAACAGCTTGTCCTTGGCTGCAGCAGCCGGCACGTGCGCCTGCATCAGGCTCCAGCCGTTGAGGGCGCCGAAGCAGGACACCACGGCGCCGAAACCGACCAGCCAGTAACCCCAATCCCCCCACATCAACCGGGCCGCATCGGCAAACGGCACCTGAGACGCCGCCAGCACATCGGAAGGCATCAAGCCCATCAGCGATATCGTCGACAGAATGTACAGCACAGTAGCCAGCAAGGTGCCGATGACGGTGGCCCGCGGAATGGTCTTCTCTGGCTGATCGACATCGCCAGCCGGCACCGAGGCCGACTCCAGGCCGAGGAAGGCCCAAAGCGTCAGCGCCATGGTCGCGGACAGCGAAGACAACAAGGGCTTATGGTGAGGATTGAACGCCAGATTGTCGGTATTCAGATGGAAAAAACCGACGAAGGTCACCGCCGCCAGCGGCAGCAGCTTGAGCAGGGTCGTCACCACCGCCACCACGCCCGAACTGTGCGCGCCGCGACTGTTAATCCAGGTAACGATCCAGATCAGACTGATGGCGAAAACGCCAGCCAGCAGTTCGCTATGGCCGAGAACCGGAAAGAACACCTGCATATAACTGGTGGCCGCCACCGCCAGCGCGGCATTGCCTGCCCATAAGGCGATCCAGTATCCCCAGGCAATCCAGAACCCGGCAAAATCGCCAAAGCCGGCATGAATATAAGCATATGGCCCGCCTTCGCGCGGCAGGATGGCCGACAGGCGGGCGAACACCAGCGCCAGGCAGATGGCGCCGCCAGCCGTGATCAGCCAGCCAAGCAAGGAAATGCCGCCAAACGGCGCCAGCGAGGCGGGCAGCAGGAACACGCCGGAACCTATCATATTGCCCACCACCAGGGCGGTGCACATCCAGACTCCGAGCGAGCCTTTTTTGGGGGAAGAACTGTTTTCGCTCAAACCTGATTCTCCATCGCGAACGAAAGCATGGCGCGCCGCCGGTCCGCAACGGGCGTCGTGCATGCGTGAAACAGGCGGACTCACGGCCGACCGCCACGCGTCATGACTTCAACATAGACGAAGTCAGAATCTCAGGCGGTGGGGGAAATGGCGTCGCGCCGAAAAAAAGGGCGCATTAGAACACAGATTTGATGCAAAAACATGTCGCATTACCGATTTTTTTCACAGAAACCGGCATACAGCGCAAGTCATGCCAAACCGACGCAAGCAAGTCAGCCGGCACTCAAACGCAAGGGGCCGCGCGGCACGCTAGCCAGCGACCAACTGGCCAAGGCCCAGCGCCACAGCTCCGCCAGATCGCCGCACTCGGCCGGCGGCGCATGCCCCAGCAGCGTCAATGCCGCTCGCAGCTGCCGCGCGGCATCGACGCCGGAAATCGCCGGCGCCAGCGTCTGCTTGGACAATTTCTCGCCGGCCTCGTTGGTCAATACCGGCAAGTGGCAGTAGGTGGGCGCGGGCAAGCCCAGCGCGGCGTATACCGCCAATTGACGCGGCGTGGACACCAATAGATCGGCGCCGCGCACGATATCATTGACGCCCTGCTCGGCATCATCCACCACCACCGCCAGTTGATAGGCCCAGAAGCCGTCGGCGCGCAGCAGCACGAAGTCGCCGATGTCGCGCGCCAGATTCTGCCGATACTCGCCCTGCAGCCTATCGCAGACGACGCTCTCGCCCGGCGTCAGCCGCAGCCGCCAGGCGCGGCCTGCGCGGCCATCCGGACAGCCATTGCGGCAGGTTCCGGGATAGACATAGCCATCCAGCCCGCGTTGCGCCGCCGCCGCGATCTCCTTGCGCGTGCAACAGCAAGCATAGGCATGGCCGGAGGCGATCAATTGCCGCAAGGCATCTCTGTATAGATCG
This sequence comes from Chromobacterium sp. CCUG 76385, assembly GCF_059916625.1. Lineage (NCBI taxonomy): Bacteria > Pseudomonadati > Pseudomonadota > Betaproteobacteria > Neisseriales > Chromobacteriaceae > Chromobacterium > Chromobacterium sp. CCUG 76385. The sequence continues at coordinate 21,494 of NZ_JAUCGU010000002.1, read as the reverse complement.
TGGCGCCGGCTTTGATAAACCACTTCGCCATCCCACTCGAAGCCAAAAGCCTCCAGCGTGCGCAGGATATCCGCGGCGGCGCCGGGCACCTCGCGCGGCGGGTCCAAGTCCTCCATCCGCAGCAGCCACTGGCCGCCGCGCCGGCGCGCCTCCAGGTAACTGCCGACGGCGGTGCTGAGCGAGCCCGCATGCAGCAGGCCGGTTGGACTGGGCGCGAAACGGCCCCGGTAAGTGGCTATGGACATCGGAAACAGACGGCAGGAGCGCTTGGCGGGAAATTTCTCGCTAAAATACGATTATCCCTACAATCACGCGCCAGCCTTAAGAAGGAAACAAGAATGGCCTACGTTGTAACCGAAGCCTGTATCAAATGCAAATACACCGACTGCGTGGAAGTCTGCCCGGTTGACTGCTTCCGCGAGGGCCCCAATTTCCTGGCGATAGACCCGGACGAGTGCATAGACTGCTCGCTATGCGTGGCGGAATGCCCGGTCGGCGCGATCTATCCGGAGGACGATTTACCCAAGGACCAAATGGCCTTCATCAAGCTGAATGCGGAACTGGCCAAGAACTGGCCCAGCATCGTCAACCGCATCGACCCGTTGCCGGATCATGCCGACTGGGCGGAGGTGAAGGATAAGCTGCAATATCTGGAACGCTAAGCGTCTCCAACCCGCCGCTCCCAATGGGCTGGCGCGCCCAGTCTGGCACGGGGCCGCCCCGGTCACAGCCAACCTGGGCGGAGCCGCCCTCAACCGGCCGGGCGAATCGTAAACATCTTGTTGAAACAGGCAATCTCGAATACCTGCAACACCGCCTCATGGCAGTTCACCAGCACCATGGTCTTCTTCTGCGATGCAGCGCGCTCCTTGAGTAACAGCAGCATGCCCAATGCAGAACTGTCCAGAAACGGCACTTGGTCAAAGTCGACCCGTATTTCCTGCACCGCGGCGTTATCCAGCAGTTCCTGGCTGGCCTGGCGGAAATCCTTGTGCAGATTAAAGTCAAACTGACCAATCAGCATCATCGTGCCGACATTCCCCTCGACTCTAACAATCGGTCTCATCGCAGCCCCTGTTCTTTCCCTGATTGATTCGCTGAACAAGCTTAACGACCGCTTATCCGGCCCGCGGTAATTTCAATTCAAAGCAGGCGCCATGCGCCTCCTTGTTGCAACACCTGACATCGCCGCCCAGCTCTTCCGCCACTTTCTTCACGATAGCCAAGCCAAGGCCGGTACCGCCAGGGCGCGACGTGAAAAAAGGCTCGAAAATCCTGTCTTGCACGGCTGGATCGACACCGGGTCCGCTGTCCTCCACCCGGAAAACCACTTCCGACGCCCCGGCCTCTACATGCAACCCCACCTGCCCGCCAGCCGGCGTGTATTGCAAGGCGTTTTCCAGCAAGTTGATCAATGCGCCCTGCAAGGCCTTGCGATCCACCAAGACAGTTATGGCAGAAACCGCTGGCGGATGGCAATCGAAATGCACACTTTTGTCATGGCACTGCGGCAGCATGATTGCACAAACGTCATCCAGCAATGCCGCGACATCCAACGGCTCCAGCGACGAAACCTGCCCCCTTACAAAGCTCAGCATATTCTGTATCAAACCTTCCAGAGCCCGCATTCTGGCCAGGCTCTTGTCCACGAAACGCGCCCTATCCTCCGGCCTAGGCAAATCCTGCTTCAGGTTCGCGGTATACAGCATGGCGCTGGCCAAGGGGGTGCGCAGCTGATGGGCCAGAGAAGCCGCCATGCTGCCCATCGACGCCAACTTTTGCTGCCGGGCCAGTTCGCTGGTCAGCTGATGCAAGCGCGAGACATCGTGAATAAGCACAATTCGGCCGCCCGATGCCGGCAAATCCTGATATTGCAGGGTCAGACGGCTGCCCTGGCCATCCGGCGACAAGGCGTAGGTATCATCCAATTCGCTGCGCTGCAGTTTTTCGAACACCGTATCCCAGCATTCGCCGATATAACAACCGCTTAGCAGGGACTCGGCCGCCAGATTCTGAGCGATCACTTCGCCGGCGGGAGACAACTCCACCACCCCCGCCGGCAAGACTTTCAACAGCAAACCCAAGCGTTCCGCCAGCGCGGCATTCTCGTCTCGTTGTTTTCGCAACTGGTTGTTGGCCTCGTCCAGCTGGGCATTCAAAACATTGACCTGGGCCTCAAGTTGTTTATATGCATCAATGAGTTGACCCGACACGGCGTTGAACTGCTCAAACGCCGCCTCCAACTGCTGTTGATCCTTCAAGCTTGAAACCATGGTAGGCATCGCCTCACTGTCATTTGTAAAAAACACTTAAACGGTATGATAATGGCCAGTCTACGGTGAGCCAACTCGCGGCAGAAGCGGCCGCAAGCAAAAAAAACCGGGAAAAACTCATATCTGGGCGTATAAAGGGAAGTAGTGCGCCATTCCAAAAGATGCTGCGGAGGTTTCTGTGTCAGAGCTTCTCAAAAAAATCGACGCCAGAACCAAACTGGCAGGCACCAACAAGCTGGAAATCCTGCTTTTCTCCTTGGGGCATGATCAGCGTACCGGACGCAAAGAAGTGTTCGGTATCAATGTATTCAAGGTGCGCGAAGTGATGCGCACCCCGGAAATCACCTCCGCGCCGGAAATGCCGTCCTCGGTGGAAGGCATGGTCAGCCTGCGCGGCTCGCTGGTTCCGGTGATCGATCTGGCCAAGTACGCAGGCATCGTCACCAGCAACCGCCCCGAGATCATGATCGTCACCGAGTACAACGGCCACACTCAGGGCTTCCTGGTCGAGGCGGTCGACACCATTCTGCGCTTGGACTGGTCCGCCATGCGCGTGCCGCCGGACATGATCACCAACCGCATGGCCGGCTTGGTGACTGCTGTCACGGAGCTGGAAAACGGCGCGTTGGTGATGATGATGGATGTGGAAAAGGTTCTGGCTGAAACCAGCGTGATCGATGACGGCCACAGCTTCATCAATATCGAACCGGTCAAGGAAGACCGCCGCATCTTCTTCGCCGACGACAGCGCCGTGGCGCGCAAGCAGATCGAACGCACGCTGGAAGCGATGAATATACGCTATACCTACGCCATCAACGGCATGCGCGGCTGGGAAGATCTGCAGAAAATGGCCCAACAGGCCGAAGCGGCCGGTCGCAAGCTGTCCGACGAGTTGCATCTCGTCCTCACCGATGTGGAAATGCCGGAGATGGACGGCTATATGCTGACGAAGATGATCAAAAGCGACCCGCGCTTTGCTGGCATTCCGGTGCTGATGCACTCGTCGCTGTCCGGTTCATCGAACCAGAAGCTCGGCGAATCCGTCGGTGTCGACTCCTACGTCTCCAAGTTCGAGCCGCAAAAACTGGCGAGCAAGTTGCGCCAGATGCTCAAACTGGAACCGATGGACTAGACCGCGGTCTTCTTCAAGATTTTCAAGGGATAGGGATTAAGACATGCCTAGCACCGACGCCTCCTTGCTTGCCAGTGTGGACGCCAGGACCAAACTGGCCGGCTCCAACAAGATGGAGATCTTGCTGTTCTCTTTGGGAACGCGGGAAACATTCGGCATCAACGTGTTCAAGGTGCGCGAAGTCTCGCAGACGCCTGCCATCACCAAGACGCCCAATATGCCGTTTGGCGTCGAAGGCGTGCTGTCCTTGCGCGGCAACATCATTCCGGTGATATCACTGGCCAAGTTCATCGGCCACAACACCGAAAGCAAGTTCGACACCATGATCGTCACCGAGTTCAACAAGAGCACCCAGGCCTTCCTGGTGGACTCGGTCGACCGCATCATCCGCGTCGACTGGGACAAGGTGCGGGCGCCGGAAAACATCATGGCGGCCGCGGGCACCAATCAAAACCTGATCACGGCGGTCACGGAGCTGGAAAACGGCAAGCTGGTCTCGATTCTTGACGTCGAGCAGATTCTGGCCAGCGTCGTGGGCGAACCCCGCTTGCCGGATGTCCCTTCCGCGCAGCTGGAAGTCGATCAATACATTTTCTTCGTCGACGACTCGGTGGTGGCTCGCAAGGAGATCACCGGCGTGCTGGAGAAAATGGGGATCAAATTCCAGCAAGCCACCAATGGTCGGGAAGCCTGGGACCGGCTGCAGGTGCTGGCAGGCCGCAATTGGGCCGAAGGCGAATGCCTGCACGATTATCTGAAAATCATTTTGGTCGATGCCGAAATGCCGGAAATGGACGGCTACGTGTTGACCAAGCTGATCAAATCCGACCAGCGTTTCAAAGGCATTCCGGTGATCATGCACTCCTCGCTGTCGTCCAACGCCAACCGGGCGATGGGCTCCAGCGTCGGCGTGGATTCTTACGTTGCCAAGTTTGACCCGGGCGTGCTGGCAGAAACTTTGATTCCATTCCTGCAAAGGTAGTCGCTACAATGTGCGCCTTGATGGAACATAGATAATTCAGGATATACCTCGATGTCAGACAAGAATATGCGTTTTCTGGTCGTGGACGACTTCTCCACCATGCGAAGGATCGTTCGCAACCTGCTGAAAGAGTTGGGTTTCACCAACGTCGACGAGGCTGAAGACGGCCAGGTGGCGTTGCACAAGCTGAAAACCCAGAGCTTCGACTTCGTCGTCTCCGACTGGAACATGCCCAATATGACGGGCATTGAGCTGCTCAAGGCAGTCAGGGCGGATCCCCAGCTGAAGCACCTCCCATTCATGATGATCACCGCCGAGGCTAAACGGGAAAACATCATCGAGGCAGCAATGGCCGGCGCCAGCGGCTACATTGTGAAACCCTTCACCGCTGCGACCATGGAAGAAAAAATGAACAAGATCTTCCAGAACATGAACAAGCCAGCCTGAGCATTGCACAAGACTGCCCGCATCTGCATTGAGGAGGATTGAACGTGCCGGACCATATTTTGGAGAATGGAGACTCGCCAGAGCTCGAAGCCCTGTTTGACAGCGTTGCGCAACAGCAGCATGCGCAGGAAGAAGCGCCGGCCGCCGCACCGGCCAACCAAGAGAGCAGCCCCAAGCTATTCTCAAGTGAAACCAATCCTTCGACAATGTACGAACACATTGGGCAGATGACCCGCAAAATGCACGACGCCTTGCGCGATCTGGGCTACGACAAATCGCTGGAAAAAGTGGCGGAAACCATTCCGGACGCCAAAGACAGGCTGGCATACATCGCCACCCTGACGGAAAACTCGGCGGAACGGGTGCTGAATGCCACCGACATCGCAAAGCCCTTCCAGGACAACCTGGAAAGCCAGGCGCTAGCGCTCAGCGCGCGCTGGGAAAAACTGTACGCCAATCTGCTCAGCGTGGAAGAGTTCAAAACGCTGGCCGAGGAAACGCACCGCTATCTGAAGGATGTGCCGAATCAAACCCAGGCAACCAATACCCAGTTGCTCGAAATTGTGATGGCGCAGGACTTTCAGGATTTGACCGGCCAGGTCATCAAAAAGATGATGGGCATGGTCAAGATCCTGGAAACCGAACTGGTCAACTTCCTGATTGAATTCTCCCCGGACGAGAAGAAGGGCGAGCTGAACACCAGCCTGCTCAACGGTCCGGTCATCAATCCGGAAGGCAAAACCGATGTGGTCACCAGCCAGCAACAGGTAGACGATCTGCTGGAAAGCCTGGGCTTCTAACTGAAGATACGCAAGCAAGACAACGCACGATGACGCGTGGGGTGGAAAAATGAGCGAATTTGGCGGCATGGAAGAGTTGCTTCAGGACTTTCTGATGGAGTCCACCGACCTCCTGTCCGATGTGGACAATAAACTGGTCGAACTGGAAAAGCGCCCGGAAGACAAGGCTCTGCTGAATGACATCTTCCGCGGATTCCATACCATCAAGGGCGGCGCCGGCTTCCTCAATGTCATTCCCATGGTCAATCTGTGCCATCGCACGGAAAACCTGTTCGACAAGCTGCGCAATGGCGAGATGCACATCACCCCCGAGGTGATGGACGTCATTCTGGACGCCACCGGCATCGTTCGCGACATGTTCGGCACCCTGGGACAGGGCCTGATGCCGGGCGACGCCGACCCGCACACCTTGGCGGCACTGGACGCCGCGCTCGCCGGCGAACCGCTGGTGGCGGAGGCTCCCCCAGCAGCAGCCGCGCCAGCACCCGAGTCTGCCGCGGCACCCGCGGGCAGCGGGCCGGACTGGAATCAGCTGTATCAGGCGGTGGCCCCCGCGGCCGCGCCGGCTGCCGCAGCGCCGCAGCACGCCGCTCCTGCGGCGCCCGCCCCGGCACCGGCGCCCAAGGCAGAGCCGACCGCGGCGACGCCGGCTCCGCCACCGCCGGCCCCGGCCAAGCCGGCGCCGGCCAAACCATCCAGCAGCGGTCCCGTTGCCAGCGGCCCGCAGGAAAACACCATCCGCATCGATACGGTGCGCTTGGACATGGTGCTCAACCTGTCCGGCGAAATCGGCCTGACCAAGAACCGGCTGACCACGCTGCGAACCGAGATCCTGCAAGGCAATCGCGACACCAATACCCTGCGCTCGCTGGACGAGGCGATCAGCCAACTGGACCTGCTGGTGGGCGACCTGCAAAACGCGGTGATGAAAACCCGCATGCAGCCGATCGGTCGCCTGTTCCAGAAATATCCGCGCTTGGCGCGCGACCTGGCCCGCCAACTGGGCAAGGAAGTGGAACTGGTGCTGTCCGGCGAGGAAACCGAGCTCGACAAGACCATGATCGAGGATCTGAACGATCCATTGGTTCACTTGGTCCGCAACGCGGTCGATCACGGCATCGAATCGCCGGAGGAACGCATCGCCGCCGGCAAGAAGCCGCAGGCACTGGTGCAATTGACCGCCGAACAAGTCGGCGACCACATCCTGATCGAGATCACCGATGACGGCAAGGGCATGAATCCCGATGCCTTGCGCCGCAAAGCCATCGAAAAAGGCCTGATCGACACCGAAACCGCCAACTCGCTGGACGAGAAGCAGTGCCTGCAGCTGATCTTCCTGCCTGGCTTCTCCACCAAGGACCAGATTTCCAGCGTGTCCGGCCGCGGCGTCGGCATGGACGTGGTTCGCACCAATATTCAAAAACTGAACGGCCGCATCGACATTAATTCGGTAGGCGGCGAAGGCACTCGCATCAGCATCTCGCTGCCGCTGACCCTCGCCATCTTGCCGGTGCTGGTGGTGCGCGCCTGCAATCAACCGTTCGCCGTGCCGCTGGCGATGGTGCGGGAAATCATCACCATCGACGGCAGCGCCATTCAGGAAGTTTCGGGCCGCCCCACCATCGTGGTGCGCGACGAAATCCTGCCGCTGAAGACGCTGGCCGGCCTGCTGGGCTGGGAACCGACGCAAAAACCCTATTTTGGCGTGCTGATGCAGTCGGCCGAGAAGTCCTTCATCCTGGCGATCGACTCCTTCGTCGGCCGCGACGACGTAGTGATCAAGCCGCTGCAGAACATCCGCCCCAAAGGCGTGGCCGGCGCAACGCTGTCCGGCGACGGCTCCGTGGTGCTGGTGCTGGATATGGAAGACTTGCTGGCCTCCAGCGAAGGCAGCAACGCAGGGGTACGAACGACGGATATGATTGCCACCTAACGCTAAGGTGCAATGATGACCTCAAACACCGCCTATATAGGACGGCAGCCGGTTCTGAACCGCAATCAGCAGCTCATAGGTTATGAGCTGCTTTTTCGTCCCAGCAGCGATGCGGTCGGCGTCGGCAAGCATAGCGAGCTGCAAGCCGATACCGACGTGCTGGTCAATACGCTGAACAATATGGGAACCAGCTGGCTGATCGGCAACAAGCTGGCTTTCATCAATGTCGGCGAGGCGATGCTCAACAGCGAGTTTCTGGAGCTGCTGCCGCCGCGCCGCATCATCCTCGACCTGTCGCCGCGCACCGCGCCCAGCAACGAACTGTTATCGCGGGCGCGCCATCTGCGTTCGATGGGCTTCGGCATCGCGCTGGACGACTTCAGCTTCGAATCCCCGGCAGCGGCCTTCCTGGAGCTGGCCAACTACGTCAAGCTGGACATACAGAACCAGGACGCCACCCATTTTCAGATGCAGGCGGCGCGCTTGCGCAGCTATCCGCTGATCCGCATCGCGGAACGGGTGGAAACCCACGCCCAATTCCACCTGTGCAAGGAATTGGGCATGGACGGCTTCCAGGGCTATTACTTCGCCAAGCCGGAGACCCTAGCAGCCAAGGTCATCCATCCGGCATTCAGCAACACGCTGGAACTGCTGAACCTGTTGCGCATGGACGCCGACATCCGCGATATCGAACAGGTCCTGAAACGGGACGTGGCGCTGTCTTACAAGCTGCTGCGCTATGTCAATTCCGCTGCCGCCGGGCTCAATACCGCCATCAGCTCGTTTTCGCAAGCCGTTACCGTGCTGGGCTACCAGAAGCTGTACCGCTGGCTAACGCTGCTGCTGGTCACCGCTTCCGACGACAACCACGCGCCGCCGGCGCTGCAAAAAACCGCGGTCACCCGCGGCCGCTTCATGGAGCTGCTGGGCATCGCGCTGGGAGAGCGGCACGACGTCAACGACAATCTGTTCATCGTCGGCCTATTCAGCCTGCTGGACGTGCTGTTCGACATGCCGATGGACAAGATCATCGAACATCTGCAGCTGCCTGTGCAGGTATCCGACGCCCTGCTGCACGACCGCGGCTCGATGAGCCACTACCTGCGCCTGGCGCGCGCCTGCGAGGATGGACAACTGGATGGCGTGCCGCAATTGTGCGAGCAACTAGGCCTTTCTTCCGAGCAATTGAACGAAGCCCATATATCCGCGCTCGCCTGGGTAGAGGAACTGGGCTTATAATTCTCAACCCTGCAAGGTTGTAGCAAGCCCGATGAAACTGTTAGCCCTAGATACCTCCACCACCTATCTGTCGCTGGCCCTGAGCCAGGGCGACGACATGCTGATCTTCCACCAATGCGTGGAGCAGAAGCATGCCGAGCGCACGCTGCCGGAGGTCTCGAAACTGCTCGCCGCCGCAGGATGCTCGCTGTCCGAACTGGACGGCATCGTATTCGGCCAAGGCCCTGGCGCCTTCACCGGCCTGCGCATCGCCTGCGGCATCGCCCAGGGCCTGGCCTACTCCGCCGACCTGCCGGTGATCGCCATTCCCACGCTGGACAACCTGGCCTACCAGGCTGGCGTGGGTCAGGTGCTCGTTTGCTTCGACGCCCGCATGCAACAGGTGTACAGCGCGCATTATCGAACCGGCCCGGACTGGGAGAGGCTAAGCCCCATCCGGGTGGCGTCCCCCGAAGACGTGCAGCTGCTGGATGGCACCACCTTGTTGGCCGGCGATGGCTTCGACAACTATCCGCAGCTGCTGGCCGATGCGCGCGCCCGGCTGCCCCATGCCGGCCCGGTGCGCCCCCACGCATCCGCCTACATCAAGCTGGCCGAGAGCGGCCGCTACCCAGCCACTCATCCGCGCGACGCCGAATTGCTCTATGTGCGCAACAAGGTGGCGCTGACCTCGGTGGAACAGCAACAGGCGCGCCAACGATGAGCCGCGTACGCCGCTTCACGCCGGACAATCCCCAGCTGCTAGCCGATCTGGAACAGCTGGCGACCCCGCATCCTTGGAGGGTGGGACAATACCGCGACAGCCTGGAAGCCGGCTACCCGTGCTACGGTCTGTTCGACGAGCAGGACGCGCTGCAAGGCTTCGCGCTGATCATGCGCGTGCTGGACGAGGCGGAGATTCTCAATATCGTTGTCGCGCGCGAGCACCAGGGCAAGGGCCTGGGCATCCAACTGATGCAAGCGATGCTGCAGGATCTGCGCGACGACTGCTGCCGGCGGCTGTTCCTGGAAGTCAGGGAAAGCAATGCCATCGCGCGCAAACTCTACCAGCGCTGCGGCTTCCGCCAATGCGGGTTGCGCAAGAACTACTATCCAGCCCCCCCGGGCAGAGAACACGCCATCCTGATGGAAGCCACACTGTGAGCCGCGCCAGCCAGTTGCAACAAGAAATGGGCCTGGGTCCGGCCTGGCTGCCGCGTGACGGCTGGTTCGAGCGCCATCCCGCCCAAGTGCAACGGCAAGAGATGAGCGCCGCAGTCATAGATGCCGCGGATGAAACCGACGCGCCGCCCCTCGCGGCAGCGGCCATCCCGACCGTCGACGACAGCCCAAGCCTCGTCGCCGCAACAGCCATCACCAACCAGGCAGCGGAGCCGGCCGAGCCGCCCCCTCCGCTACCGGACGCGCCCATCGCCGAAACCCGCATCGAACTGCCGCGACTGGAGTGGCCGCAGCTGCAACGCGAAGTGGCCGATTGTCAGCGCTGCCGCCTGTGCGAAACCCGCACGCAAACGGTATTTGGCCGCGGCAATCCGCAAGCGCGCTGGATGCTGATCGGCGAGGCCCCGGGCGAGAACGAGGACAAACAAGGCCTGCCCTTCGTCGGGCGCGCCGGCCAGTTGCTGGACAATATGCTTGCCGCGGCCGGCCTGGACCGGGACCAGGATGTCTATATCGCCAACGTGCTGAAGTGCCGCCCGCCTGGCAACCGCAATCCGGCACCGGACGAGATCGCCGCCTGCAACGGCTATCTGCTGCAACAAATCCATCACATCCAGCCGACGCTGATCGTGGCGCTGGGCCGCTTCGCCGCGCAAACGCTGCTGGAAACGGCAGACTCCATCGGCCGCCTGCGCGGCAAGGTGCACCGCTACCAGGGCGTGCCGCTGGTAGTCAGCTACCACCCCGCCTACCTGCTGCGCAATCAACCGGACAAGGCCAAGGCCTGGCAAGACCTGTTGCTGGCGCGCAAGGTGTTCCGCCAAGCCGCCAACTGAAGCGCGCCGCGCCAATATCAGCCAATATCAATAGCCAAAAGGCCAGTCTCCCGACTGGCCTTTCTGCTGTGCAGCGCACCCATCAGCAAATGCATGGGTGAAAATAAAAAACCCTTCTCCGTGCACCAGAGAAGGGCTCTTCAAACAACCAGAAAACAAGCTTATTTCAGCTTGGTTTCCTTGTACAGAACATGCTTGCGGGCAACGGGATCAAATTTCTTGATCTCCATTTTTTCCGGCATAGTGCGCTTGTTCTTGGTGGTGGTGTAGAAGTGGCCGGTACCAGCAGTGGATTCCAGCTTGATCTTATCGCGCATGATGTATACCTCTGTGCCTTATCTGGTTGACCGCTTAGATCTCGCCGCGAGCGCGCAGATCAGCCAGCACTACATCGATGCCCACCTTGTCGATGGTGCGCAGTGCGGCGTTGGATACGCGCAGACGCACCCAGCGGTTTTCGCTCTCTACCCAGAACTTGCGATATTGCAGGTTCGGCAGGAAACGACGTTTAGTCTTGTTGTTGGCGTGGGAAACGTTGTTCCCGGTCATCGGACGCTTGCCGGTGACTTTGCAAACTCGCGCCATGGTTAAACTCCCAAAACCGGTAAAAGCTGGCTTTATAACATAGAAAAAGCCAGTAATTCAAGCGGAACGCGCACCCGACGCAGGACGGGCGCGCTCTCGTAATGAAACAGTCGGCGGGCATTGTAACGGATTCGCCACAACTGCGCGAGCTTTATTGTCGGACGTCTATAGTGAGTGTTGCATTCTTCGCCGAGCCCTTGCTGCAACTCGATGCAGCAAGTGATTCAACTTCGCACGATTTCAGGGTAAAATCCCGGATTCCCACAGAGCCGTAATCTCATGACCAAGTACATCTTCGTAACCGGTGGCGTGGTGTCCTCCCTGGGTAAGGGCATTGCCGCTGCGTCCATCGCCGCCATCCTCGAATCCCGCGGGCTGAAAGTCACCATGCTGAAGCTCGATCCGTATATCAATGTCGATCCGGGCACCATGAGCCCCTTCCAGCACGGCGAGGTGTTCGTCACCGAAGACGGCGCGGAAACCGACCTTGACCTCGGCCACTACGAGCGCTTCATCCACGCCAAGATGAAGAAGAGCAACAACTTCACCACCGGCCAGGTGTACGAATCGGTCATCACCAAGGAGCGCCGCGGCGACTACCTGGGCGGCACCGTGCAAGTCATCCCGCACATCACCGACGAAATCAAGCTGAAGATGAGCGAAGGCGCGGCCGATGCCGACGTCGCCATCGTCGAGATCGGCGGCACCGTCGGCGACATCGAGTCGCTGCCCTTTCTGGAAGCCATCCGCCAGATGCGCTCCAACCACGGCCGCAAGAACACCCTGTACGTGCACCTGTCCTACGTGCCCTACATCGCCACCGCCGGCGAAATCAAGACCAAGCCGACCCAGCATTCGGTGAAAGAGCTGCGCGAGATCGGCATCCAGCCGGACATCCTGCTGTGCCGCATGGACCGCGAGCTGCCGGAAGACGAAAAGCGCAAGATCGCGCTGTTCTGCAATGTGGAAGAGAACGCGGTGATCGGCTGTTACGACTCCGATTCCATCTACAAGGTGCCGGGCATGCTGCACGCCCAGGGCATAGACGACATCATCGCCGAACAGCTGCAACTGGACCTGCCCAAGGCCGACCTGTCGGTCTGGGAAGGCATCATCGACGCCATCCAGCATCCGGACCACAGCATCAATATCGCCATGGTGGGCAAGTACGTCGATCTGACCGAATCGTACAAATCGCTGACCGAGGCGCTGAAGCACGCCGGCATCCACACCCGCACCAACGTCAACATCATCTACGTTGATTCGGAAGAAATCGACCGCGACGGCGCGGAATCGCTGAAGGACATGGACGCCATCCTGGTGCCGGGCGGCTTCGGCAAGCGCGGCGTGGAAGGCAAGATCAAGGCGGTGAAGTTCGCCCGCGAAAACAATATCCCCTACCTGGGCATCTGCCTGGGCATGCAGATCGCGCTGATCGAATACGCGCGCGATGTGGCGGGCATGGCCGGCGCCAACTCCACCGAGTTCGACCTCGACACCGACTTCCCGGTGGTGGCCCTGATCGACGAGTGGGTCAACCACGACGGCAAGATCGAGAAGCGCGACGAAAACTCGAATATGGGCGGCACCATGCGCCTCGGCGGCCAGCAGTGCGATCTGGCGCCGGGCTCCCTGGCCGCGCGCGTCTACGGCAACAGCGAGATCGTCGAACGCCATCGCCACCGCTATGAAGTCAACAACTACTACATCCAGCGCCTGGAGCAAGCCGGCCTGACCATCAGCGGCCGCTCGTCCGGCCATGAAAAGCTGGTGGAAACCATAGAGCTGGCCAACCATCGCTGGTTCTTCGCCTGCCAGTTCCATCCGGAGTTCACTTCCACCCCGCGCGACGGCCATCCCTTGTTCATCGCCTACGTCAAGGCTGCGCTGGCCTATCAGGCCGACAAGCAGGGCAACTGAAGCCGATGAAGCTGTGTGGATTCGAAGTCGGCCTTGACCGGCCGCTGTTCCTGATCGCAGGCCCCAGCGTGGTGGAAAGCGCCCAGATGGCGCTGGACACCGCCGGCCGGCTGAAGGAGATCGCCGACGCGCTGGACATTCCGTTCATCTACAAGTCGAGCTACGACAAGGCCAACCGCCCCGCTCTCGGCGTGTTCCGCGGCTTTGGCATCGACCAGGGACTGCGCATTCTGGAGGATGTGCGCCGCCAGATCGGCGTGCCCATTCTCACCGATGTGCACACCGAGAACGAAGTGGTGCAGGTAGCCAGCGTAGTGGACGTGGTGCAGACGCCGGCCTTCCTGGCGCATCAGGCCGACTTCATCCGCGCGGTGGCGCAGTGCGGCAAACCGGTCAACATCAAGAAGGGGCCGTTCATGGCGCCCGGCGAGATGCAGCAGGTGATTCAGCGCGCGCGCGAGGCGGCCCGCGAGGCCAGCCTGCCGGAAGATGTCTTCCTGGCCTGCGAGCGCGGCACCTCCTTCGGTTACAATGATCTGATCGCCGACATGCGCTCGCTGGCCGTGATGCGGGAAACCGCGTGCCCGGTGGTGTTCGATGTCAGCCATTCGGCGCAATTGCCCGGCCTGCAGGCCGGCGACGCGAATCCCCGCCGCTTCATGCCGGTGCTGGCGCGCGCCGCCGTATCGGCAGGCGTGGCCGGCATCTATCTGGAGACCCACCCCGATCCCGATCGGGCGCTGTGCGACGGCCATATCGCCTGGCCGCTGCACCGCATCAAGGAATTGCTGACCACGCTCAAGGCGCTGGATGGCTTGGTCAAGCAAAATCCCTGGCTGGAGCACTCGCTGTAATAGACAGCCGGTAGAGTCCGTCCGGCAAGCCGGGCGGACCGCCTCTGCAAGTTCAACTGAAAGCTATGAAGGGAAAGACAATGAGTTCGATCGTTGACGTAGTAGCTCGTGAGATTCTGGATTCGCGCGGCAATCCGACCGTAGAAGCCGACGTCCTGCTGGAGTCCGGCGTCATGGGCCGCGCCGCCGTGCCGTCCGGCGCCTCCACCGGCACCCGCGAAGCCCTGGAGTTGCGTGATGGCGACAAGAGCCGCTACCTGGGCAAGGGCGTGCTGAAAGCCGTAGACAACATCAACACCGAAATCTGCGAAGCCATCATCGGCCTGGACGCCGCCGACCAAGTCTTCATCGACAAGACCATGATCGAACTCGACGGCACCGAAACCAAGTCTCGCCTCGGCGCCAACGCCATGCTGGCGGTATCGATGGCCGTGGCCCGCGCCGCCGCCGAAGACGCCGGCCTGCCGCTGTACCGCTACCTGGGCGGTGCCGGCCCGATGGCCCTGCCGGTGCCGATGATGAACGTCATCAACGGCGGCGAACACGCCAACAACACCCTGGACATCCAGGAATTCATGATCATTCCGGTGGGCGCGCAAACCTTCCGCGAAGCGCTGCGCATGGGCGCCGAGATCTTCCACAACCTGAAGAAGATCTGTGACAAGAAGGGCTACGCCACCACCGTCGGCGACGAAGGCGGCTTCGCGCCGAACCTGGAAAGCCATGAAGACGCGATCAAGCTGATTCTGGAAGCCGTGGACGCTGCCGGTTACGTGGCCGGCCAGGACGTGATGATCGCGCTGGACTGCGCCGCTTCGGAATTCTTCCGCGACGGCAAGTACCACCTGACTGCCGAAAAACTGTCCCTGAGCTCGGAAGAGTTCGCCGACTACCTGGAAAACCTGGTCAACAAGTACCCGATCATTTCCATCGAAGACGGCATGGCCGAACAAGACTGGGCTGGCTGGAGCCTGCTGACCGACCGCCTGGGCCAGAAGGTGCAGATCGTGGGCGACGACGTCTTCGTCACCAACCCGAAAATCCTGGCCGAAGGCATCGCCAAGGGCGTCGCCAACTCGCTGTTGGTTAAGGTAAATCAGATCGGCACCCTGTCCGAGACCCTGAAAGCAGTTGATCTGGCCAAGCGTTCCCGCTATACCTGCGTTATGAGTCACCGCTCGGGCGAGACCGAGGACAGCACCATCGCCGATCTGGCAGTCGCAACCAACTGCATGCAGATCAAGACCGGCTCCTTGTCCCGCTCCGACCGCATGGCTAAGTACAACCAACTGCTGCGCATCGAAGAAGAGCTGGGCGACGCCGCCTATTACCCGGGCCGCGCGGCCTTCTACCACCTGAAGTAATTGCATGCGCTGGCTGACCGCGACCCTGGTGTCCGTAATCCTTGCCTTGCAATGGCCGCTCTGGTTCGGCAAGGGCAGCTGGTTCAGGGTCTGGCAGCTGGACAAGCAGCTGCAGGAACAGCGGGCAATCACCCAAAAGCTGATTGCCCGCAACGCTGCTCTGGACGCGGAAGTGCGCGATCTGAAGCAAGGCAGCGATGCCATAGAGGAAAGAGCTCGTAACGAACTTGGCATGATTCGCGACGGTGAGGTATTTTTCCAATTGCTGGACTCCAGCAAGCGGCCTCCGCCGCGGGTCACCCGATAACGGACCCTCATTCGCTGAACAATCCCATGATGGCTGGCCGCCTTAAAAGCACCAAGGTTTGGGCAATGACGACACAGAACCCTATCGAAGTGGCACGCGAAACCCTGAAGCAGCTGTCATCGCGAAAACTGCTTCCGACACCAGAAAACTTCGAGCGGGTCTACCACGAGTTGACGCAAACTCCCATGGTGCGCGACAACAAGCTGGCCATATTGCTATTGCGCGCCCTGGAGACCCTCCCGCAGGACAACGTCCAGGCCAAGGTGACGTTCAATCGCCTGAAACAGGTCTGCGACGAAAACCGCTGGGAGCAGGCTCCGCAGCTGGTCATCGACTTTCTGCGCAGCAGCTTCGCCAGCCAGCAGTTGACGCAGAGCTGGGGCCTGCTGATCCAGAACCTCATCAAAAGCTGGGAAATCCGCCAGCCCGACCTTCCCCAGCATCACAAGCAAAGCACGCTCGAGCGCGTGCTGATCAATTACGGCAACCAGCCGGAAGAGCTGAATCAGAAACTGGTTGGGCTGCTACAGAACTGGAACGCCGCGCCCTCCGTGCGCGAAACCCTGCCCGGGATCGAAACCGTCAACGGCGAAAGCTCGGCGGACATCCCCATCAGCCCGGACAGTTGGCAAGCCTGGCAAAGAACGCTGGCCTTCGCCTTGAAGCACGGCCTGGAGCCGCGCTTGGCCAGCTATCCGGACCTGGTGGACAATCTGGAGGCTTTGCTGAAGGAACTGGATGGCATCGTCGACGACGAGAATCTGAACGCCTTCATGCCCAAGCTGCGCGCCTTCATGATCAAACTGGAGCTGCAGTCGCAACAGGAAGGGCGGCTCGCCACCGGCTTGGCCAATCTGCTCAAGCTGATGCTGGACAATATCGCGGAGCTCAACCGCTCGGATGACTACCTGCTGGGACAAGTTGGCTCCTTGCAGGAAATGCTGAGCCAGGAACCGCTGTCCATGCAGCAGATTTACCAGCTGGAAAGCAGCCTGAAGGAAGTCATCCGCAAGCAGGGCATGCTGAAAAGCTCGCTGGACGAAGCCGCCAGCTCCCTGCGCGCCCTGCTGGACCGCTTCGTCAGCCGGCTGGCGGCGATGACCGACAGCACCGACGAATTCCATACCAAGATCCAGAATCACAGCGAAAAGCTGAAACACACCAGCAATGTAGACGACTTGGGCGGCATCATCAGCGCGCTGATGGAAGACACCTCCATCATGCAGCTGGACCTGACCCGCTCGCGCGACGAACTGGTCTCAGCCAAAGAGCAGGTGGAAGCGGCGGAACACCGCATCCACGAACTGGAAGCCGCGCTGGAAGCCGCCAGCGCCAAGGTGAAGGAAGACCAGCTGACCGGCGCTTACAACCGCCGCGGTTTGGCCGAATACTTCCAGCGCGAGATCAGCCGCGCCGAGCGCACCGCCGCGCCGCTATCCGTGGCGCTGATCGACGTCGACAACTTCAAGCAGCTGAATGACCGTTACGGCCACCTGGCCGGCGACGACGCGCTGAAGTACCTGGTGGACACCATCAAGCACAGCCTGCGGCCGGCCGACATCGTGGCGCGCTTCGGCGGCGAGGAGTTCGTCATCCTGATGCCGGACACGCCGGAAACCGAAGCCATTCAAACCGTGCAACGGCTGCAGCGCGAGCTGACCAAGACCTTCTTCCTGGCCAACAACGACAAGCTGCTGATCACCTTCAGCGCCGGCATCGCGCGCTGGCACCTGGGCGAGCAGGAGGCAGACGTGCTGGAACGCGCCGACCACGCGATGTACCAAGCCAAGATCAATGGCAAGAACCGCGTCTGCTCTGCGGAGAATGAGATAGCCTGAGGCTGAGACAAGACAACAAAAAGGGATGGCTTAAGCCATCCCTTTTTTCATGAACCCCGCCAACGGCTTCAGCCGCCCTTCTTCATCCGCTTGCCGGCCTCGGCGCGCTGACGACGCACCTCTTTCGGGTCGGCCAGCAAGGGGCGATAGATTTCCACACGGTCGCCGTCGCGCAGCGGCGCCTCCGCTTTGACAGCCTTGCCGAAAACGCCGAGCTTCAACGCCGCCTCATCCAGCTCCGGGCACTGCGCCAGAATGCCGGACGCGCGCACGGCATCCAAGGCATGAGCGCCTGCCGGCAGCGTCACCGCCGCCAGCCATTGCCGGTCAGGCCTGGCATACGCCACTTCCACCCGCAGCCGTTCAGTCATCGCCATACTTCCTGTCCGCTTCTTGAATGAAAGCATCCACCAGCGTGCTGGAAATGTGGCCAAACACCGGCCCGATCAGCTTCTCCAGAATGCGGCTGGAAAACTGGTAGCGCAGGCTGAATTCTATCTTGCAGCCGTAATCGCCCAGCGGCTTGAACTGCCACACGCCCTCCAGCGACTCAAACGGGCCGTCCACCAGCTCCATGCGGATCGATTCGTTCTCCACATTGCGGTTGCGGGTGGTGAAGTGCTGACGCACCTTCAGGTAATCGATATGCAGGCTGGCCAATACCTGCCCGCCATCTCGCGACAACACCTCGGCCTTGCTGCACCAGGGCAGGAAACGGCTATAGTGATCGACATCCTCCACCAGCGCGTACATCTGCGCCGGCGTGTGCGCCACCAGGACGCTTTTTTCGACATGCTGCATCGGCAAAAAACCCGGCGCGGCCGGGGTCTCGAATCTGACAATCAAGCCACAATTCTAGCAAAAACCGCCCCGCTCCGCCCTTCCCGCGCCAAGCGCGCGCTATCCGGAGCAAGTGCTTTCACGTCAAACCACTGAATTTGTACGACTTTGGTTGCGTGGCGGCTTCTGCTACAATGGCGGATTCAAAGGAACCCGCCACACATGAGCATCATCCAGAACCGCAAGGCTTTCCACGACTACTTCATCGAGGAAAAACTCGAGGCCGGGCTTGTGCTGGAAGGGTGGGAGGTCAAGGCCATCCGCGCCGGCCGCGTTCAGCTCAAGGAAAGCTACGTGGACTGGAAAAACGGCGCCTTCTGGCTGATCGGCTGCCACATCACCCCGCTGCAATCCGCCTCCACCCACGTCAAACCGGACCCGGTGCGCCCGCGCAAGCTGTTGATGTCGCAGGCTGAAATCAACCGCTTCATCGGCAAGGTGGAACGCGCCGGCTACACCATGATGGCGCTCGACTTGCACTACAGCAAAGGCAACGTCAAGGCCGAAGTCGGCCTGGCCAAAGGCAAGAAGCTGCACGACAAACGCGATACCGAAAAAGACCGCGAATGGCAGCGCGAGAAACAGCGCGTGATGAAGAACCAGCGAGGCGCGGCATGAAGCGCAGCGCCGCCCTGCCCATCATGCTGATCTGCCTGGGCTGCGTCTGGCTGTTGAAGAGCACCGCTCTGCTGCCCAACACCACCACCCTGCTCGCTCTGCTGCTGTTTGCCGCCGGCGTGCTGCTATTGGCGCTGGATGGATCAACAAATCCACCCTGGTCAGCAGCCCGCTGCTGGCTTATGCCGGCGGCGCCATTTACGCGATAGACCAGCTCGGCCTGCGCACCAGCCATTTCGTGGCGCTGGGCATGGTGTTGGCCGGCGTGCTGATGCTGATCGCGCGCAGCGACCGCGTGCCCGAACGACGCGAAGCGCCGCGCCGCTTCCCGCGGCAACCCGATTGAGCGGAACCCGGCGCCTGACGCCCTGAAACCGCAGAATTATTTACAGCATTGACGATAATGGCCTTAACGGTCTGCTTTACATTTCAAGGATAGGCATGGACAAGATCCTCATTCTCGACTTCGGCTCCCAGGTCACCCAGCTGATCGCCCGCCGCGTACGCGAAGCTCACGTCTACTGTGAGCTTCATTCTTTCGACATGCCCATCGAAGAGATCCAGGCTTTCGCGCCCAAGGCCATCATCCTGTCCGGCGGCCCCAACTCGGTATACGAATCCGACTACCAGGCCGATCCCAAGCTGTTCGAGCTGGGCATCCCGGTGCTGGGCATCTGCTACGGCATGCAGTTCATGGCCCAGACCCTGGGCGGCAAGGTGGAAAGCGGCGACAAGCGGGAATTCGGCTACGCCCAGATCAAGGCGCGCCACCACTCCAAGCTGCTGGAAGGCCTGCAAGACCAGATCGACGACGCCGGCAACGGCTTCCTCGACGTGTGGATGAGCCACGGCGACAAAGTCACCCAGCTACCGGCCGGCTTCCAAGTGATCGCCGAAACGCCGTCCTGCCCGTACGCCGCCATGGCCGACGAAGCCCGCGGCTTCTACGGCGTGCAGTTCCACCCTGAAGTGACCCACACCAAGCGCGGCACGGAGATGATCCACCGCTTCGTGCTGCACATCGCCGGCTGCAAACCCAGCTGGACCATGCCCAACTACATCGACGAAGCGGTGAAGAAGATCCGCGAGCAAGTCGGCGACGAAGAGGTCATCCTCGGCCTGTCCGGCGGCGTCGATTCCTCCGTGGCCGCCGCGCTGATCCACCGCGCCATCGGCAAGCAGCTGACTTGCGTCTTCGTCGACCACGGCCTCTTGCGCCTGAACGAAGGCAAGATGGTGATGGAAATGTTCGCGCAGAACCTGGGCGTCAAAGTCGTGCATGTGCAGGCCGAAGACGACTTCCTGGCCAAGCTGGCCGGCGAATCCGACCCTGAAAAGAAGCGCAAGATCATCGGCGCGGAATTCATCGAAGTCTTCGACCGCGAATCCGGCAAGCTGACCAACGCCAAATGGCTGGCCCAGGGCACCATCTACCCGGACGTGATCGAATCGGCCGGCGCCAAGACCAAGAAGGCCCACACCATCAAGAGCCACCACAATGTGGGCGGTCTGCCGGAAGACATGAACCTGAAGCTCCTGGAGCCGCTGCGCGAGCTGTTCAAGGACGAAGTGCGCCAGCTGGGCGTGGCCCTGGGCCTGCCGCACGACATGGTCTACCGCCACCCCTTCCCTGGCCCGGGCCTGGGCGTGCGCATCCTGGGCGAAGTGAAGAAGGAATACGCCGACCTGCTGCGCCAGGCCGACGCCATCTTTATCGAAGAGCTGCGCAACACCGTGGACGAGAAGACCGGCAAGAACTGGTACGAACTGACCAGCCAGGCCTTCGCCGTGTTCCTGCCGGTGAAGTCCGTCGGCGTGATGGGCGACGGCCGCACCTACGACTACGTGGTGGCATTGCGCGCCGTGGTGACCAGCGACTTCATGACCGCGCACTGGGCCGAGCTGCCGTACAGCCTGCTGGGCCGCGCCTCGAATCGCATCATCAATGAGGTCAAGGGCATCAACCGCGTGGTTTACGACGTGTCCGGCAAGCCGCCGGCAACGATTGAGTGGGAGTAATAAGTCACTGATTTTTCATTGACTTTACCCAATCAATTGAAACCAAAAGAGGTCAGCCAAACGGCTGGCCTTTTTTCTTGACAAAATATCGGACCGGCGGATGACCGGCAAAATTGATTAAAAAAACCGTCCAAAATTTACCTGCGCCGGTCCAATACCGGTCGGAATCGCGGGCCTTGGCTCAGGACTTTTACTAGATTTAGTCCGCGACTCCACCTGAGTGACACAGCAACCAGGCCCAGGCGCTTAAACGGCTGTGTCAAAATACACTAGGGGCTGTTGACGTTTGGTGAGCGGTCGCGCCGGGATGCGTTTTGCGCCGAATCGAGGCGTTTCGCGCGCCGCA